>CAMBPS010000037.1 GCA_945869675.1 Prosthecobacter debontii
GCCCCCACGTGCAACCAAGCCCGGAAACGACGTTGCCAGCGCTCCATGGCAGGCGCATCGGCTAACTGAGAAAAGCGTTGATCCACAGACATCCCCGTTGGCACCTCCCCTTCCCCAGTGCGATCCGCGGGACTTGGACTCAGACGTTGAGCCAACCCTTCAAGAAGGGGACTGCGACCTTCCGATTTTAACTCAAGAACCAAGGCCGCCACCATGATCAGACCATTCCAAGCCAAGACGCTCACTAGCGGCAGAGCTAAAAGATTAAACTCCGCCTCCTGCCCTAAACCAGAGAGCACATAGCCTAAAACCAGCGCGACCACCCAGCCAGCGATCATCCATGAGGCACGCCCTTGGACCACGGTGAGCCTTTCCATGACCCGAACCAGTGATCCACTCCAGCCAAAGACCTCCTGCTCAAGCTTGCGAGATCGTCGCAAGAGAAACGCTTCTTCGCGGTCGCTAATACGGTCACTTTGGATCATGTCGGAGGTCAGCCCTCCACAGGCACGGCCCGTCGCCTCGCGACGCCGCTCTTCTGTCAAAAGCAGACCTTCCGTGTCTCCTTCCTCGATTGCGCGCCAGCGCAAAATGGTCAGCCAGTCGTTCCAGTCCATGTGCTTCAAGGATCAGCCATGCTTCAGCCTGACATCTTTAATGCCAGCGCTTTTGAGTTGGGTTTGTAGCTTCTTTAAAATGCGTGTCCGCTCCATAGCCAAAGCATGATGAACCGTCGGTTGAAGAACGCGCACCATGAGCACCCCACGCAAGATGGAGTCGGGTCGCGAATGCTGGAAGAGGAAATCACCCACGATCTCGCGCCAGGCAGCCAACACTTCCTCAAGCTTCATGCGGTCGGCAATGCCCGCTTGAGCCACGATCTTGCCCACCAGATCTGCCACACTGAGAGCAGGCAGATCCAGGATCGGCCCCTCGTCCACTCCGCGCCAAGCGGACACCATCGCATGGCGACGGCGCTGAGCATAGGTAGGGATCCGATTGGACATGCTGCCAAGATGAACAAGGGCGGAGCAAAATGCGAGAACTTAAAGCAACCAAGACTATCCTTTCTACTCAAACCGCAGTTACTATCATAAAACCATGCTAAATCCTGTGCTTGAACCTCCCTTTATGCGCCAACAATTCTCAGCCCCGCAAACCGGCATCTACTCACCGTGCGTCAATTGGCACAAATCAGCCGTGCTGACCTGCCTCAGCTTCCCCGGCATCCAGAAGAATTTGAGTGGGCTCCTAGCTTGAGCCGCCTTCACTTCACGGGCCGGATCACCACGATCTCACCCAGCATCTGCTCCTGCTCGACCATGAGATGATTCAGCTTCATCAGCTCCAGCACCGCTAAAAAGGTCACGATCACTTCCACGCGACTTGCCGCATCGCTGAACAGGTTCTCAAAGCGCACTCTGGCCCCCATCGGGATGGCTTCGAGCAGAAGCTCGATCTTATCCGCCACCGTGTAGCGGTCACTCACGATCTCACGGATATCGGTCGTATTTTCGAAGCGCTTCAACACGCGCTGGAAAGCCCGAATCAGATCAAAAATGCCCACCTCACCCACGATCTCAGGTTGCTCAGAAAGATCCAGTGGCTCAGGATTCGTGGCAAAGAATTCATCACCTTTGATCTCTTGGTGACCCAGAAATTGAGCAGCGTCCTTGAACTTTTTATACTCCACCAACTGGCGGATCAGCTCCCAGCGTGGATCTTCCTCGTCCGCATCGTCCTCCGGCGGTTGTAAGGTTTGCGGCAGCAGATCACGACTTTTAATGTACATCAAATTGGCAGCCATCACGATGAATTCGCTGGCCAGCTCTACATTGAGCATTTTGAAGGTATTGATGTAGGCCAAATACTGCTTCGTGATGCGCTCAATGGAGACATCATAAATCCCGATCTCATCCTTCTTGATGAGATACAGCAACAGATCGAGGGGGCCCTCGAAAATCTCTAACTTTACTTTGTAATCCTTGTCTTCCACTCGCGAAGCTATGAGCAGGACCTAGCCGGATGCGAGGGAAAAAATCACTTCACCCTCACCACCGCTTTCACCACTCCTGAAAAAGGCTTCACCCACTCCGCCATCTGCACGGGTAGCTCCTCAAAATCGCAGCTATGCGTGATCCATGGAAGCGTATCAATCTGGCCCGATTGGATCAGTCCAAGAATGCGCGGAAAGTCAGCACTCACTGCATTCCGGCTGGCTAGCAGGGTTAGCTCACGCCGGTGAAACAGCGGATCATCCAGCAGCACCGGTTCCTTGGTGATCCCGACATAAACGATTCGTCCAGTGAACCGGGCCAAAGTCAGGGTCCGCGCCATGGATCCAGGGTGGCCCGTGGCATCAAAGATCACCTGCGCACAGGGCTCATCCGGCAGACTCTCGACCACACGCACGCCCGCATAATGCTGCTTCACAAACGCGCGCCGAGACTCGCTCAAGTCCAGCACCATGATCGCCGCCCCCGTAAGCCACGCAAATTCCAGCACCGTCAACCCGATCGGACCCGCACCGATGATCAGCACATCCTCTCCAGGCTGAATGCTCGCGCGATTCACCGCGTGGCAGCCAATGGCCAGCGTCTCTACCAGCGCCAGTTGCTCAAAACTCAACTCGTTGCAGGGATGCAACTTATCAGCGGGCAGGATCAGGCGCTCACGCATCCCTCCATCCCCATGCACCCCCAGCACCTGCAAGGATTCACAGCAGTTCGTTTTTCCCTGCCGACAGGCATGACAGTCACCACAATTCAAATACGGCTCCACCGAACAGCGATCACCCACCTTTAAGTGAGTCACGCCATCCCCAAGAGCAAGCACTTCCACACCCAGCTCATGGCCCAGGATGCGCGGATAATCGATAAACGGCATCTTACCCAAATAACCGCTGACATCCGTCCCGCAGATACCGATCGCGCGGATGGCTACCAGGGCCTGTCCTGCCAGCGGGGCAGCGGCCTCAGGCAGATCGATCAGGGTCAAACATCCCGGTTCAGTCAGTGAAAGCGCTTTCATGGCAAGAAACCTTAGACGGCCCCAAAACGCCGATGCCGCTTGGCATAGGCACGCACCGCCTCATTCAATTCTTCCTTTCCAAAGTCAGGCCAAAACTTGTCCGTGATGTAAAACTCCGTGTAGCTCAGCTGCCAGAGCAGGAAGTTCGACAGGCGCATTTCACCACTCGTGCGAATGAGCAGGTCAGGATCGGGATAGTAGCGTGTGTAGAGGTGCTTGCTGAAGACATCCACATCAATCATACCCTTATCCAAATGCCCGCGCTCCACGCTTTCAATCAGGCTTTTCACGCCATCAATGATCTCCTCACGCCCCCCGTAACTCAACGCCAAGATCAGCGTTAGCCCCGTATTTTGAGAGGTCGATTCAATGGACCGGTGCAACTGAGCCTGACAGCTCTGCGGCAGATCATGCAGTCGGCCGATGGCCTGAAGGCGGATGTTTTGCTCCAGCATTTCCGGCGTCTTCTCACGCAGAAACAGCTCCAGCAGCTTCATCAGTGCATCCACCTCACGCTTCGGGCGCTTCCAGTTCTCTGAGGAAAAAGCATACAACGTCAGAAACTCCACCCCCAGCTCACTGCATCCCTCCGTGACACGCCTGACCGTCTCCGCACCTTGGCGATGGCCTTCGGTTCGTGGCAGGCCACGTTCCTTGGCCCAGCGACCATTGCCATCCATGATGATGGCGATGTGACGTGGGACATTCTTGAAATCTTCGGCTGCTGGCATGGTGCGGATTAATAGCAGGCTATCAGGAAGTGCAAACCCGCACCACTCTTCTCTGCAACTTTCCTCCCCGCACCAGAGTTTACCCTGCCCAATCATGAAACCCCTCTGCCTACTCTTCTGCGCCACCGCCCTCACTTGCCACGCCCAGCAGCCAAGCCTCGAGGGAAAAGCCGCCAAGTTGTTTGAGCAGATGGATCTGAACCACGACGGCCAGCTCGACAGCCAGGAATTGCCCGATCGTCTACGCGCCCATTTTGATCGGGTCGACACCGACAAAAGCGGCAGCATTTCCAAAGCCGAGCACCTCAAAGCTCTTAGCCGATCCAAAGGACCAGACGCTAAAACCAGCCCACGCACCATCCCTTCTGGGATCGAGGCCTTGCTCGATCTACCCTATGCAGACAGCGACAATCCACGCCAGAAGCTCGACATCTACCTGCCCAAAACACGCTCATCTGAGCAAACCCTGCCAGTCATCGCCTTCATCCACGGCGGCGGCTGGAAAGGCGGCGACAAAGCCAGCGGCCTAAACAACCTCGCCCGCTTCGTCCAGAGCGGTCACTACGCAGGCATCTCCATTGGCTACCGTCTCACCAACGAGGCCCAGTGGCCCTCCCAGATCCACGATTGCAAAGCTGCCATCCGCTGGATCAAAGCCAATGCCAAGAAGCACGGACTTGATGCCAGTAAAATTGCTGTCTGGGGCACCTCCGCAGGCGGACACCTTGTCTCCTTTCTCGGCACCAGTAGCGACGTCAAGGAACTCGAAGGCAAGCTCGGCAAACACCTCGATCAAACCAGCCAAGTCACCTGCGTGGTCAATTACTTCGGCCCTCAAAACTTCCTCACCATGGTCAGGCAACCCAGCAGCATGGACCGCTCTAAGGGCAAAGAGTACCCTGAAGCCCTCTTGCTCGGCGGCCCCGTCCAGGAGAGGGAAGCCGCCGCTAAAGAAGCCTCACCCGTGACCCACGTATCCAAAGGCGACGCCCCCTTCTTCACCGCTCATGGCAATCAAGACCCCCTCGTGCCCTTTGCTCAGGGTCAGGAACTCCACGCCGCCCTGCAAAAAGCCGGAGTCCCCTCCCTGTTTCAAGAAATGACCAACGGCGGCCACGGCTTCAAAAGCTCCATTCTTGACGAACGCGTGATCCAATTCCTGAACCGCCAACTACGCGGCATCTCCGCAGAGATCGTCACCGCCCCCATTGTCGTCGAAGAACGGAAATGAGAGACACAGAGCGAGGATCAGAGATCAGAAGTCAGACGTTTCCTTCGGAGCTCAACGTGCGGAGGATGAGGCGGCTCAGCGCGCCCCTAGCTTTTCGGCGTGCTGTTGATAGCGATTGTCCCGAATGAATGAGGGACAACCTAGAAAACCAAGGAAATTCACTGAGAAACGATGGCTGAACTCCAGATGTTATTGTAAACAAATGGAGCGGGTGACGCGATTCGAACGCGCGACATTCTCCTTGGCAAGGAGATGCTCTACCACTGAGCTACACCCGCTTTTCTGTCGGGCCGTTATCTTGCGACAAGATGAGAATCCTGCAAGCATAAAGTGAAACATTTTCACAAAGAACCGGACTTCCTCGACATCCTAAACTCAAAAGTGCTGCTGAGTTGATCTTCAATCGACGACTGCTAAAGGCATGAGATGCAGCCACGCAAGTTTGTCCCCATCCCCTTCACCTACCATCAAGAGCTGGAGGTGCGTATCGAAAACCTCACCAATGAGGGCAATGGCGTGGCACGGGTGGATGGTTGGGTGGTGTTTGTGCCGTTTGCTCTGCCGGGAGAACTGGTGAAGTGCCGCATCTACCGCAATCACAAGAACTACAGCAACGCAGATCTGGTGGAAGTTCTCGAACCCTCTGCTGAGCGTGTGCCCACGGTTTGCTCTCTTTTTGGCACCTGCGGCGGCTGCCAATACCAGCATCTGGCCTATGACAAACAGATCGCCTGGAAACGTCGGCAAGTGGAGGAACTGCTGCTGCACATGGCCAAGATTGAGCATCCGGTGCTGCCGGTGATTGCCTCACCCATGCAGTATGGGTATCGCTCCAAGATCACACCACACTTTCATAAACCCAAGGATGGAGCCGTGGCGGAGATCGGCTTTCTGAGAGTAGGCACCCGCAACAGCATGGTGGATGTGGAGCAATGCCCGATCGCGATGCCAGCGCTGAATGAGCAACTGACACAGGTGCGCGAAGCCGCCCGAGGAGGCAGCTTTAAAAATGGCGCCACGCTGCTGATGC
Organism: Prosthecobacter debontii; assembly: GCA_945869675.1. GTDB lineage: Bacteria > Verrucomicrobiota > Verrucomicrobiia > Verrucomicrobiales > Verrucomicrobiaceae > Prosthecobacter > Prosthecobacter debontii_A. The sequence continues at coordinate 6,023 of CAMBPS010000037.1, forward strand.
GGGCCACCGCCACAGGCGTCTTGACCCGCGCCGATGCGATAGCGGTGGAGCAGGTGGGTGCGGTGAAGTTTGAATTTCAGGCCGGCGATTTCTTCCAGAACAATCCGTTCATTCTGCCGGACTTTGTGGCCTATGCAGTGGAAGAGGCGAAGGCCAGCGGGGCATTGTATTTAGTGGATGCTTACTGCGGCAGCGGCCTCTTTGGCATCAGTGCTGCAAAGGAGTTTCAAGAGGTGCTGGGTGTGGAGCTATCGGAAACCGCTGTCAAAAAAGCCGCGCACAATGCGGAGATCAATGGCCTGACGAATTGCCGATTCATCGCTGCGGATGCCCGTGAGATCTTTGCCCAAGTGCCCCATGCGGGCAGTGATACGGTGGTCATCATCGATCCGCCACGTGCTGGCTGTAGCGAAGAGTTCCTGCAGCAGTTGTTCACGTTTGGGCCGAAGCGGGTCGTTTACATCTCCTGCAATCCAGCCACGCAAATGCGTGATCTGGTTCTGTTCACCGCCGCAGGTTACCGCCTGAACAAGGTGCAGCCCTTTGACCTGTTTCCACAGACTAAGCATCTGGAATGCGTGATGACTCTGTCAAAGTAAGGCCAAGACGTTTCAGGTTTGATTCGACACGCTGCCCTGTTTGATCCAAAATTCATTTTCCTCCACCCAACTATGTCTTCCATTTTTGAACTTTTTTCTCTTCAAGGTAAAACCGCTGTCGTCATTGGAGGCACCGGCGAACTTTGCGGTGCGATCGCCAGCGGCTTTGCCAATGCCGGGGCGGAAGTCGTGCTGGTCGGCCGTGATCCAGCCAAGGCAGAAAAAGGTCTGGACGCTATTCATGCGGCAGGCAGCAAAGGCTACTTCGTCAGCGCCGATGCTTCCCGGAAAGCGGATCTGCAATTGCTTCTGGATCAGGTGCAGGAGCGTTCCGGCGGCTGCCAAATCCTGGTCAATGGAGCTGGTGTCAATTCAGCGACTCCATTTCTGGACATCTCCGAAGATGAATATGACCGGATCATGAACATCAACACCAAAGGCGTTTTTTTGGCCTGCCAAGTCTTCGGCAAATACTTTGTAGAAAACAAGATTCCAGCTTCGATCATCAATCTGGGATCCATGTCTGGACTGATGCCACTGAGCCGTGTCTTCACTTACAGCATGTCGAAAGGCGCAGTGCATAATCTGAGCAAGAACCTGGCCCGCGAATGGGCACCGCTGGGCATCCGCGTGAACACCCTAGTGCCTGGCTTTTTCCCTGCCGAACAGAACCGTAAGGTGCTGACGCCTGAGCGTGTAGAAAATATCATGCGCCACACCCCAGCGAACCGCTTTGGCGAATCTCGTGAACTGGTCGCTGCCGCGCTTCTGCTGGCCTCCAATGGCGCCAGCTCCTTCATCACCGGCCACGAAATGGTGGTCGATGGCGGCTACAGCTCGATGACCATTTAATTGCCACTCTCATGTCTGATTGGACTCCTCCCTCAACGGTGAATCTCGTGGACCTCGGATTCATGGATGCGCGCAGCAAACTGATCGACCTGGCTGCTTTCCTGGACCGTGTGCAACGCGCCGATCAGACCGACGACTTCCGCGTCCAAGCCCTGAAAAACGCCATCGCTCTGCTGTCACTGAACGAGCCAACACGAGCCAAAGACGTGCTACTCAGCTTCAGTGACCCTAGCAGTGAGGCCATCGAAAAAGCGACCATGCAAGGTGCGATTGGCGCATATCGGGGGTGATGAAGTTGGCGATCGTTTACGGTAGTTTACAATGGTTGACCGTCGTTTGCCAGACTGCCGTGTTTGCTCCCTTCACTGTTAACCATCGTCAACGACTGTAAACAACCGTCAACCATCGTCAAATCTCCCCCAATGAACTACATCGAACCACACGGCCACATGGTCAGCCGAACCACGGATGATTACGAACGCATGGCGCTGGCAGGGTGTCAGGCGATTTGTGAACCCGCGTTTTGGGCCGGCTTTGATCGGGCCTCAGCTGACGGCTTTTATGATTACTTCCGCCAGATCACGGAGTATGAGCCCAAGCGTGCAGCACGATTCGGCATCAAGCATTTCTCCTGGCTTTGCATCAATCCCAAAGAAGCTGAAGACACCAAGCTGGCAGAGGAAGTGATCGGCCTGATCCCCCAGTTCATCCACAAACCGGGAGTGCTGGGCATTGGCGAGATTGGCCTAAACAAGAACAGCCGCAATGAACTGCGCATCTTTGAGCAGCATGTGCAGCTAGCGCAGGATTACGATCAACTGGTCCTGATCCACACACCGCACTTGGAAGATAAGCTGAAGGGCACCAAGCTGATCGTGGAAGCGCTCAAAAATTTCCCGAAGATCAAGCCTGAGCGCGTCATCATCGACCATGTTGAAGAGCACACGATTGACCCGGTCCTAGATCAAGGATTCTGGGCAGGCATCACCCTCTATCCAGAGAGTAAATGCACGCCGAATCGTGCCATCGACATGCTGGAGCATCGTCATGCCGAACGGATCTGGATGAACAGTGCCTGTGACTGGGGCATCAGCGATCCCCTGGCTGTGCCAAAGACCATGCAGGCCATGCGCCAGCGCGGATGGACAGCGGAGATGATTCAGCGGGTGGCCTATGAAAACCCGGTCGCCTTCATGGGGCAGAGCGGGAAGTTTCACCTCTAAGTCAGCTACTTCCGGCTCAATTTCCAAAAGAGCCAACCACCAATGCCCAGAAAGAGAACGTTTGGCAGCCACATGATCAGATGGGGCATCGAGCCTGGCTGATCATTCAGCGTATCGGCAAAGATGATGAACCCAATGTAAACCGTGGCGGTCATCAGACTGAGTGCAAAACCAGTCGAGGTTTCACGCCGCTGAGCCGTCACGCCTAGGGGTATCCCGACAAGGGCAAAGGTGAAACAGGCCAGTGAGAAGCTGAAGCGCTTATGCAACTCAGTTCGGGATTGCGAGACTTGCTTGGAATTCATCTTGAGACGGGTCACAGAATCCACGGCTTGATCCACTTCATCAGATAGGGCCGAAGTCGTTTTCATGCTCGCATTCACTTTCACCGAACTGTTGCGCAGTCGCGACATGGGAAACGTCAGCGCCGTTTCAGCCGCGGTAAGGAACTCGATCTTATCCACCTGTTTATCTGGCTTGTGGCTGATCGCCTCGATCTTCGCATTATAGAGGCGCATGGTGAAGTCGAGCACTCCGGGGGCGGTCTCCAGAATCGCACGCTCAGCGCGCACGATGCGCTTGGCCAGTGTGCCTTCCATTTCGATGATTGTCAGGTCGGTGAGGGCACGTCCCTTCCGCTTGCCCGTGTAGATGCGGAAGCCGGGGACTTTTTCCAGCACCTGTCCAGGCTGAAAGAGGGACTCCGGATTCTCCAGAGCCACCTCATAAAAGAGCATCTTCATGCGGTTCTTGGCCATGGGCGCGATATCGACATTCACCCAATAACAGACGCCTGAGAGTGCCAGCGAAAGCACAAACACAGAAGCACAAATGCGCGGCATGGACCATCCAGTCATGCGCAAAGAAACCAATTCGTTGTCCGCAGAGAGACGACCAAACACCAACAGGATCGAAGTCAGAAACGCCCACGGAATGGTGAAGATCAGTGAAAAAGGAATGATCAGCGCGACAAACTCAGCAATGACTGAAAAGGGCAATTGCGTGCCGCCAAGCAACTCATCCAGCTTCTTGTAAACGTTCCCCAAGACCATGACCCCACACAACAACAGGACACCCATCAACGTGGATGAGAGGACTTGCCTACCAAGATAGCGGTCAAAGATGCGGAAGAACATTGAAACTGTAGGCATTGTCTTTAAAACCAAGCTGGCTGCCACGCAAGCGCCCAGACAGGCTGTGACAGAGCCGTTTCATCTTTTGCGTGGCCAATCAGCGAGCACTTTTGGCAGAAGTTGATGCTCCTCGGCCTTGATGCGCTGATGCAGCACTTCCGCAGAATCACCGACGAGAATCGGCACTTTTGCTTGGGCCAGGATGCGTCCAGCGTCAATTTCAGACGTTACCAGATGCACGGTACAACCCGTCTCCAACTCGCCTTCATCAATCGCATCCTGTACAGCCCGCGCCCCTTTGAACTTGGGTAAAAGACTGGGATGCACATTGACAATACGATCAGCAAAAACGGTGAGCATGGGTTCTTTTAAGATGCGCATGAAGCCTGCCAGAACAACCACATCCACCTGCGCGCGCTGCAAGTGTTCGACGATCTCCTTGTGGGCAGAGTCCTGAAAACGACGCGGATTATGTCCCCCATCCACAAACAAGGCTGGCACATTCGCCGACTTAGCAATTTTCAAGAACGTGGAGTCCTTTTCATCTGAAATGGCCACAACGACTTCGGCATCCAGCACATGCTCATCGATGGCCTTTAAAAGAGCATTCAAATTAGAACCCACCCCAGATCCTAGAACGCCCAAACGCAATGGCCCAGTGCCATCACTCGGCTTTGTCATGCGTTCAATGGTCTTCGTCGTGGATCGACCTGTCACTAGCGGCAGAATGCTAATTTGACTGCGGGCCTCTTTCAGTGCAGCAAGTTCTTCAGCATTCAAGGAGTCCACCGTGTAATCGCCCCCCTTGGCATAGATGTGAGGGCGGATCGTTTCAATGAGACCCGTCGCGCGCGCTTCGCCAAAGATGACAACGGCATCCACCGCACGCAGAGCCGCCATGACTTCGGCACGATCACGCTCGCGATTGACTGGACGTGTGGGGCCTTTGAGTTCACGCACTGAGGCGTCTGAATTGAGAGCCACCACCATGGCATCGCCCAACGCGCGGGCTTGATTCAGGTAGCGCACATGACCGGCATGCAGAAGATCAAAGCAACCATTGGTAAAGACCAATTTTTTACCCTTCGCATCCAACTGGTCACGTAAAACACGCACTTCAGAAGGTGTCATCGGTTGATAAAGAAGATCAGGCATGAGTCGAAATTCAGAATTCAATTAGCAAACAGCCACGCCCTCTGCACGCATCTGACGGAACCACTCCACATATTTCGGCACACCTAGGGCGATGGTTGTGTTCGGTTTGAAATCGAGCAGTGATTGCGCTTTGCTGACGTCGGCTGAGGTCAGAGGCACATCACCCGGCTGCTCGGAAAGTTGATGAATGATGGCCTTCTTACCCACGGCCTCTTCAATCGTGGCGATCAGATCATTCAGCGTCACAGTCTGCGAACCACCCAGATTAAAGATATCACAGACCGGCCCAGTGCGATAGTTCAGCGCCCCAACAATGCCGTCCACAATGTCACTGATAAAGGTGTAATCGCGCGCAGTGTGGCCATCCCCATATTTGTCGATAGGCTGACCATCTTCAATCAAACGGCTGAATTTCGAGATCGCCAAATCAGGCCGCTGACGGGGGCCATAAACCGTAAAGAAACGTAGAGACACCGTCTTGATATCGTAGAGGTGACTGTAATTGGAGCACATCTGTTCGCCGGCCATCTTCGTCATCGCGTAAGGGCTGATCGTCTGCAAAATCGGATCTTCCTCGGCAAAAGGCACCTTTTTATTCACCCCATAGACAGAAGAACTGCTGGCAAAGACGAAGTGCTTGCATCCCGTGCGGCGAGAGGCCTCGAGGAGATGAAAGGTGCCCTTGATATTCGTATCGATGTAAAGCTCAGGTTGCTCGATGGAAGGCCGAACCCCAGCGCGAGCCGCGAGATGAATCACGGCATCAAAACGCCCCTTCTCAAACACCTGCTGAACAAAGGCGGCATCAGTCAAATCCCCCTCGTAACAAGTCACCCGATCAGCAAAGCCACGCACGTTTGCCCGCTTGATCGCAGAATTGTAGTAGTCGTTGAAACTGTCGAGGACAGACACATGCCCTGCGCCGCTCTGCAGCAGACGTTCGACCGTGTGGGAACCAATGAAACCGGCGCCGCCGGTGACCAAAATATTCATGAGCTCTTAGGATTCAGGCGGAGACCGCAGTTTGCAAGCAAGTCCTAGAGTCCGCATAGCTGACAGGATGCAAGTTATTAGGGGAGATTAATGCTTCTTGGTTGACATAAAATCAACTCAGGAAACTTAGACCACATCCAACTCGGGCTTGAAGTCAGCCGCATGGTAGGAACTACGCACAAGAGGTGCACTGGCCACATGACGGAAGCCTTTTTTACGAGCGATCTCTTTGTAGTTGGCAAAGGTATCTGGGTGAATGTACTCAATCACTGGAAGATGCTGAGCCGACGGCCGCAAATACTGACCCAGAGTGAGCACAGTGACTCCATGTTCCAAAAGGTCGTCCATGGCTTGAAAAAGCTCCACTTCTGTCTCGCCCAAACCAAGCATCAAGCCACTTTTTGTTGCGCACTTGCTACCCATTTCAGCAGCCATTTCCTTGGCACGCTTCAGCACATGCAGACTGCGATGATATTGAGCACGACTACGAACCAAGGGCGTCAAACGTTCCACTGTTTCCAAATTGTGATTGAAGATATGAGGGCGAGCCTTCATGACGACCTCTAGGGCATCGTCTTTGTCGTTGAAATCAGGCACGAGGATTTCAATGGTGATGCCAGGCACTGCAGCACGGACGGCTTCAATGGTTTTGGCAAAGTGGTCGGCACCCCCATCCTTCACATCATCACGGGCGACGGCCGTGATGACAATGTGGTTTAACCCTAGGCGCTTAGTCGCCTCGGCCACGCGTTGCGGTTCATCCGCTTCGAGAGCAAAAGGCTTGGCCGTCTTGACAGCACAGAATCCGCAGGCACGCGTGCAGCGATCTCCAGCAATCATGAAAGTAGCCGTCCCTTGGCTCCAGCATTCCCAGCGATTCGGGCATTGAGCCTCTTCACAAACTGTGTGCAGTTTTAGATCTGAAATAAGGGACTTAGTGCTCCAAAAAACAGGATCACGCGGCAACTTCACGCGAATCCAATCCGGTTTTTTATCAGTGTGCAGGGCTGGGTCGATTTTGCAGGACATGGATAGCTGAACGAATGGCCTAGGATGCCAAGATGACAAGAACCGATTGTGAGGAGGGTCGAAAAAGACTGTGTCTAGAGCCCTCAAGAAATGCCCTCCTTTGTCAATGACTGCAAGTATTCCGTCGAAGCCGGCAACCTACGTGAACATGAACTCGTTCAGCGAAACGAGGTATCAGAAAGGTTTGGCTGGAGACTTAGTCCCGTCAAAAAAACCGAACTCGAAAGTCACCTTTCAGTAATGGAAACCGTTGATAGGAGCGTAAATCTTTAGCCGAAAAAGAAACTTGGCCTTCCAACTGCTGAGGCAATATCAACTGGTGCACCCCGGTGGCATCTTGCCATTCAATCAGATCAGGACTTCCCAAACCACCACGCTTCACTTTACCTTTAAGACCCTCGGGTAAAAAAGCCGTTTCACCCCTCACTTGGATCTCAAAGGTCGCAGCCTTTAAGACCGTTGGCTGATTCAAGCCCATTCTTTCTGACATGGGCACTTGAGAAAGCCCGAGACTATCGGCGGCCATACTTCCAGTCAGTTCAAGGCTAACCATATGACCAACCAAGAGCATGCGCCGAGAATCCCTGGCCAAGGGTGGCTGCTGCGAATCAACCCAGCGATTCAAGGCTGCAAATCTCATGGCAAAAGCTGAATTAGGTTTAGCTAGATCTGGGTAAATCTGTTCGGCCTCCTTGCGCACCTTAATAGCCAATTCAGGGCTATCGTTAAACGTGTCATTGGCATTCCAAAGATAGGGATCAGGGTCATGTTTGAAATGACGACGTGTTTCCATCACCCGATGATAAACGGCGGCGGAGGGAGGCCCTTGATTGATGACTTGATCATCTGCGGAGCGGACAGCATTGGCTGCATCCGTGGATAGACGTCCGATAGCTTCACGCTGCTCAGCCGCTGGCAGTGCTGTCTTCTGCCCTCGATCAAAAGCGCGTTGCCGAGCCACCTCACGATCATGAGCGGCCTTCTCAAATGGGTTCTCAGCAAGCGCTTGGGCACTGAGCAAAAAACAACCAAAGAATAACCCGTTCAAAAACATTTTTTGTTTTTTGATTTCCTTTGCTACCTAAGCACCAGACTTCTTAGCACCAAAGAACATCATGTGCTGCCAAGGTAATCCATCGAATTCACGAACGAGCTCGAAACCGTTACTCAGATATTCCTTGTTGATCTGTGCTTTGGTCATTTTGTGTTCAGGTTTGATGGGCACAGTATCGTCCTCGGCACGGAACTCGACCATGACAATCACGCCTTCGGGTTTCAGAGCTTTTTTCATCCCCGCTAGCATCGACTCCGGATGAGAAAACTCGTGATATACATCAACGAGTAGAATCATATCACAGGAGGCCAGAGGTAATTTAGGATCGTCCATCTCACCTAGGATGCTGACTATATTCGTGAGTCCTTTACCCTCCGCCCGCTGACGCAGCATCTCAATCATTTCAGGCTGCACTTCCACAGCATAAACTTTGCCCTCTTTGCCTACCGCTTCAGCCATAGGTAAGGTATGATATCCATTGCCACTGCCCATGTCGCACACGGTCATTCCGGGCTTTATCTTGAGTTGCTCACGCATGAGCAAGGTTGCCTCTTCCTGGTCACGTTTGTGGCGAATAAGCCAACTGGCACCTTCCCAATGCATGGTTCTAGCAATGGAACGCCCCTGATACTCGGTGAGAGGTGACTGTGTCTGCGCTAGGAGCAGGGCAGGAAGAAGAAGTAAGGCAAAGTAGCGCATCAAAAGACAACGAAGGCTGAAGTGTAGAGTTCTCAGTTTTTAGTCGTCGCTTTAGTGAATGATCAGCCAACCGACAAGGATCAGGATAGGTAAAAGGATGGGAATAGAGAACTGCCACACGAACCGCAGAAAGTCAGGTGTGTTCACTTTTGACTTATCGGCGATGGCTTTAACCATGAAGTTAGGACCATTACCAATGTAGCTGCCGGCACCAAAAAAGACTGCACCAAGAGAAATGGCAATCAGTGTCTGAGGGTGATTCTTGGCAAAGAGAATCACATCGGCTGTTGAGTCCACGCTCAGATGTTCGGCTCCCATCGCAGCGGCGAGGAAGCTCAGGTAAGTCGGGGCATTGTCCAGAAAGGCAGACAGTGATCCTGTAGCAAAGTAATAACCCATCGGTGAGCTTAACTCAACAGCCTGACCGCTTTGTAAAATCTGCAAAGCGGGGATCATGGTGAGAAAAATACCAACAAATAAATAGCCAACCTCTTTAACCGGACCAAAGTTAAAATCATTGGCTGCATGAATGTCCGCCTTTGAAGTCAAATAGGAGCCCACAGCCGCAGCAATCATGACAAGCGCAGGAATAGAGAAGATGCCTACAAGCATGGTTTCCTGCACACTCTTCGGCAAGAAGACGGCGACTAGGACCAACGCAAGAAAAACTAAATTCGGCAAACCTCGGAAGTGAAAACTCTCCTCCTGAGTCTCTTTTTCGCGCACCTCCTGAGGAGCCCTGCGAAAGTTGTAGGTGTCCAGCACATAGAAAACCGTCAGTAACAGGCCAAGGGTCAGCAACCAACCCAGCCAAGCGTGTTCCAAGACCCACCAAAAGGGAACCCCTCTTAAAAAGCCAAGAAACAAGGGCGGATCACCGATGGGAGTCAGCGCCCCCCCACAGTTACTGACGACAAAAATGAAGAACACAATGTGCTGTCCCGTGATGCGATATTTGTTCATCCTTATCCACGGCCGAATCATGAGCATCGAAGCTCCAGTCGTTCCGATGACATTGGATAATAGCGCACCGATAGCTAAAAAAAGCGTGTTCCGAAAAGGCGTAGCCTCCCCTTTCACGCGAATATTAATACCACCCGATATAACAAAAAGCGAACCCACCAGTGCCATGAAACTAACGTATTCATGCCCAGCATGGACAAGTGGCTGCCAGTCTGATTGAAAACCAAAATAGGCAGCTATCACCAATCCTAATCCAATCGCCACCTTAGGATAATGATGCTCCCAAAAATGAGCCGCAAAAAGTGGCATCAGAGCAATACTCAGCAATAGTAAAACAAAAGGACAAAGCATCCAATAGGGAGGCAGCGAAACCGCCGTTGAAGCAATGATGGCAACCATAAAAAGAGGGAATTTTAGCGGTAAAAGTTGAGCGTTTCCTTCAATCCATCTTGCCAGGAAATGCGAGTATCATACCCGAGGTCCAGCCTAGCAGCACTTAGATCCGCTGCGCTATCACGAATATCTCCCGTGCGTGCTGGCTGATGCGTCGGCACCAAAGCCTGCCCAGTCAGTTGATTCAACTCTGCGATGAGATCCAAAAGACTGACACTGGCGCCCCCCGCTACATTAAAAACACGCCCCGCCACGTTTTCCGCTGGGCGCTCAGCAGCCAGTAGATTGGCGGCGACCACATTATCGATGTAGGCAAAATCGCGAGATTGCAGGCCATCCCCAAAGATCGTCGGAGCCTTCCCTGCCAGCATGAGTGTGCAGAATTTGGCAATGACACCTGAATAAGCCGAGGTGAATGATTGTCGCGGCCCAAACACATTGAAGTAACGCAAGGATACTGTTTCTAGGCCATAAAGATGATGAAACATCTGGCCATAGCGCTCGCTGCCATACTTTTGTAGGCCATAAGGTGTCAACGGCAGCACGGAATCAGATTCGTGTTTCAACGGCGCTACCGAATCACCATAAATGGCGGCTGAGGAGGCGAACATGAAGCGCTTCACTTGCGCTTCTCGAGCGGCCACGAGCAGATTGAGAGAAGCCTCTAAATTGATGGCATTACTTTCCAAAGGTTGGGCCACTGATTGGGGAACCGAAGCGATGGCAGCCTCATGAAAGACCCATTGGCAGCCTTGAATGATTTTTTTTACCAAGGTAACATTCGTGATGCAACCCTTCACGAATTCAACACGATCATTGGCACCTACCCAGGCCAAATTAGCATCGGCATCGCCAGTGCTCAGATCATCTAAAACCACGACCTGCGCACCCTTGGCAACCAAGGCTTGGGCGATGTGTGAGCCGATAAAGCCCGCGCCTCCCGTGACGAGCGCTTTGAGTTCTAAAGAAGATTGAGACATTTGTTTCAACTTGGATGCATTTGCAGTTGCGTTCCAATCTCTTTTGCAGACTTGAGCAATAAACCCCACCAAGGCACTCAGTCCCCGTGAACGATCATAGAGGTTGGCTGGATTTCGCCATTGATAGGAGGCTGCGTCGTCAAGCTGTGGCGACCGTTGTTGAGCAAGACATAGGAAATCTCACCATCTCGATCACCGTTTCAGGGATTGATTTAGAAAGGGTTCAGATCGGATTGATGACGTTGACTGGGCAAGCAAGCAGACCGCTCATCCAATGATCAGAGCTACTTAGCCTATTGGAGCCATGAAACCAAAAAAATCGTCTCTGCCAACGAAGGTCAGAGACGATAGGGAGGTTGGTTGGTTCGACTAAAAACTGGTCTTACTTGATGTGAGCAGAGACCAGCTTGGTCATCTCAAACATCGTCACCTGAGCCTTACCACCGAAGACGGCTTTGAGAGCAGCGTCAGCATTGATGTTGGTCTTCTTCGCTGCATCCTGGAGACCATTCTTCTTGATGTAGTCCCAGAGTTTCTTGGTGAGTTCGCCACGGGAAGCCGGCTCAGAACCGACGACTGCTGCCAAAATGGCATCAGGCTGAACTGGCTTCATGAGAGCTGCGTTTGGTTTACGAGGAGTTTTGGTTGCGGTAGTTTTTTTAGCCATAGAGGGGCGATGCTGGCAGCTTACTGCGCAGAGGTCAATACCTGACATGAAGGTTTTTTCTTCAACCCCAAGGAGAAAGGGCTGCTTTGCTGATTGAAGCCGTCCCTGAGAACCGATACTATGCTCACAAATGCAGCGACTTTTACTCCTCGGCCTCAGCCTTTTCACTTTAGCTTCAGGTCATGCTGAAAACTGGCCACAGTGGCGAGGAAGTCGCTTGGACGGCAACAGTTTAGACCATGGATTCCCAAAACAAATAAGCCCCAAAAACGAGACTTGGCGGGTTGAGCTACCAGGCTTGGGTCACGCCTCTCCCATCGTCTGGGGAGATCGCCTTTTCACCGTAGCTGCCCTGAGCGAATCTCAGGAGCGAGTTTTACTCTGCCTAGACCGGACCAATGGGGCGCTGCTCTGGCAAAAGCCCGTGATCAAATCCAACATGGAGACAAAACACCGCCTCAACAGCCATGCCTCCAGCACCCCAGCCACGGATGGTGATTATGTGTTCACCGCTTTTTTAGAGGGCCAATCCGTCGTTGTCAGCGCCCATGACTTCTCCGGCAAACAAGTCTGGCAAGTACGCCCGGGCGTTTTTGCCAGTAAGCACGGCTTTTGCAGCAGTCCGATTCTGTTCGAGGACAAAGTCATCATCAACTGCGATCACGACGGCCCGGGCTACATCGTCGCCCTAGCCAGAACAGACGGACATGAACTCTGGAGAATCGAACGCCCGAACCAAACACGCAGCTACTGCGTGCCGCTGATTAAAGAGATCAGTGGTCGAGTCCAAATGATCCTCTCTGGCAGCAAATGCGTGACCAGTTATAGCCCGCAGGATGGCCGCTTACTCTGGATGATCGACGGCCCTACTGAGCAGTTCGTGGCATCCATCGTTCATGATGATAAATCCAACCTGCTATTGATGAGTGGTGGTTTTCCAGAGCATCATATCCTTGCCATCAAACCAGATGGTATTGGAAATGTCACCGACACCCACATCTCCTGGCGCACGAACAAGGGCGTCTCTTATGTCCCATCACCGCTTTGTGAACACGGCTGGTTTCTCATCGTCTCCGATTCCGGCATCGCTCATTGCTTTGATGCAGCCACAGGAGACATTGCTTGGGAAGAGCGGGTAAAAGAGCACCATGCCTCTCTAGTCAGCGCAGAGGGACAGGTCTTTTTCATCAATGACTTCGGCACCCTTCGTATCATCAAGCCTGGCAAAGACTATGAACTTACGGCAGAGAGCGAACTTGGAGAAAAAGTCTTTGCCTCCCCTGCTTTGAGTGAAGGGCAAATCTTCATCCGCACGGAAAAAAGCCTCATCTGCTACGGTAAACGCCTCCTTCAAACTGCTGCCCGCTAATCTTTCACATGAAATCGCTGATTCTTTTGCTTATCGCTCCACTGCTGCTCATCAGTTGCGCTTCCAAGAAGAAAGTCAAACCTGAGCCCACGGGTCAATCCACGCTTATCGGCATCATTGAGATGGTCAATCCCGAGCAGAATTACGTGCTCATTCGCTGCGAACAGATGCCTTCCATCACTGCCGGCACCGAGCTCAGTGCCCTGAGTTCTGACGGTAAGAAAACCAAACTCATTTTAACCCCCGAGCGCAAAGGTCACTATCTCACCGCGGACATCAAAGAAGGCAGTCCTGAAGTCAGTAACTTAGTCTTGTTAAGTCATGGCAGCCTCCCCCCAGCCGAGTTGCCACAGCCTACCGTCACGCCAATGCTGCCCCACTCGGGCAGATCCCCCACCATGAACATGCCCACACTGCCAGACATTCCGCTGAGCCTGTTGGACCCAGCTTTGAATCAAAACCGCCCTAACATAGCTCCCCCCCAGACAACTACACCGAGAGAACTTGAAAAGCTAGACGACCTAGAACCTGTGGTGAATGGTGACTCGAAACTGTGATCACCATGCTCACCGAAGTAGAAGCACTGGAGCGCATCGTAGCGACCGTAAGTCCAAGTCCCGTCATACACTTACCCCTGCTTGCTGCGCTGGGCCGCTACTCAGCTAGCGATCTCACAGCTTCTGTTCCCATCCCAAGATTCGACAATTCGATGATGGACGGCTACGCCCTACTAGCAGCCGATAGCCGAGCTGGAGCACCACTGCAAATCGTCGGTGAACAACCCGCTGGACCTGATCGCCAGCTTCATTGCCGCCCAGGTCAAGCCATTCGCATCTTGACCGGTGCCTCCGTGCCCAGTGGAGCTGATGCTGTGATCATGCAGGAAGACGTGGACAGCGACGGCAGAACTCTGTATTGCCGCGAGCCTGTCATGGAAGGCGAAAACATCCGCCGTCTCGGAGCCGATCTCTGCCGTGGTCAAATCATGCTTCGGCGAGGACAGCTACTCACCCCGGGTCGCCTCGGCCTGTTAGCCTCTCAGGGAAGTATCGACGTCGCCGTTCACACCAGTCCCTGCATCACCGTTCTAAGCACTGGCGACGAACTTATTCCACCAGGCACGCCTTTGGCCCCGGGCCAGATCTACAATAGCAACGGCCTCATGCTCCAGGGACTGCTCACTCAGCTAGGCATCTCTGAAACCGAGGCTCGACATTGTAGCGACGATTTAAATACCACCGTTCAACTTTTGAAGGTACTCATTCAGACTCAGGACGTCATCCTTCTCAGCGGAGGCGTTTCAGTCGGTGATCATGATCAGATCAAGCCAGCCCTTCTTCAATTGGGCATTCAGCCTGACCTCTGGCGGGTGAAAGTGAAGCCCGGCAAGCCCTTCCTATTTGCCCAAACCACTCGCCCAGCCGATGGCCGCCCCGTTCTTATCTTTGGCCTGCCAGGCAATCCCGTCTCTTCCTTCGTCACCTTCCAGCTCTTCGTTCGCCCGGCTCTACTGCGCTGGATGGGGGCAGGCGAAACCAGCGCTACGACTATACCAGTCAGGCTTACGGCCGACCTAGCTAATGATGGCGACCGCCCTCATTATCTGAGAGGCGAGATCCAAAACGGCTTTTTTCGAGCCCACGGCATGCAGCAAAGCCACGCTCTCTTTGCCCTTAGTCAATCCAATGCGCTGCTCCGTCTAGCCGAAGGCGAAAAACGTCATGCAGGCGATTGGGCCACCGCTCTCTGGCTTTAAGAACCACAACGTCCTTGCCATAGCGTTTACGTTTGCCATGATAAAGGATGGGAAAACTCCAAGATAAAGTCGCCGTCGTGACTGGTGCCGGACGTGGCATCGGTAAAGCTATTGCTGAAAAATTTGCTTCCGAAGGAGCCAAAGTGGCCATTGTCAGCCGCACTGAAGCCAACTCCAACGCTACCGCAGACGCCATCAACGCGCTGTTCCCAGGCTCAGCCAAGGGTTATGCCGTGGATGTAGCAAATGGCACCGCTGTGGCAGAACTTGGCAAAGCTGTTCTGGCCGATTTTGATCATGTGGACATTCTGGTCAACAATGCCGGTGTCACCAAAGATGGGCTGCTCTTGCGAATGAGCGAAGAAGACTGGGACTTTGTGGTGGATACCAATTTAAAGGGAGCCTTTCACATGCTGAAAGCCTTCCAACGCAGTCTCTTAAAACAGAAAGGAGCTCGCATCATCAATGTTGCCTCAGTGATCGGCCTCATCGGCAATGCAGGTCAGGCAAACTACGCTGCCAGTAAGGCAGGTGTCATTGGCTTTACCAAGTCGATTGCCCGCGAGTTCGCAGGACGGGGCGTTACCGCCAATGTCATCGCCCCAGGCTTTATAGCCACGGACATGACCGGCATTCTTGATGAAAAGATCAAAGCAGCTGTCCTCGAAAAAATCCCTCTGGGCGACTATGGACAGGCCGAGGACATTGCCAATGCAGCGCTCTTCCTCGCCAGTTCAGAAGCACGCTACATCACTGGTCAAGTCTTAGCCGTGGATGGCGGCATGGTCATGTAATGACTTCTTGCCAACGTCCTGTCGGTTACGGATACAGGCCGCGCAGGACTTTGGCATCATGAACCCGCTTTATTCCCAAACTTAGAGCTGCAAAGCGCAAGGAGACTTCTTTTTTCTTGGCTAAGTTCAGCGTTTGGATAAAGGCCTGTTCTAGAAGTCGATAAAGTTTATCCATGACTTCACCCTCACTCCAAAAGAAGCTCTGAAGATCCTGCACCCACTCGAAGTAGGACACGATCACACCACCGCTGTTGCAAAGAATGTCAGGGATGACCATGACGTCACCGCGTTTGGTAAGAATAGCGTCTGCTTCAGGTGTGGTAGGACCATTCGCACCTTCCGCCAAAATTCGACATTGCAACTTGGCGGCATTGACCTCTGTAATCTGTCTCTCAAGTGCCGCAGGCACCAGGATGTCACAATTTAAAATCAGCATCTCTTCATTGCTAATCGGATCTGCTTCAGAAAAACCGACCACGCTGCGTGTCTCGGCCACATAAGCATCAAGCTTCATCAGATCGAGACCCTTTTGATTATAAATGCCACCGAAAGCATCACTGACAGCAATGATTTTGATGCCTTGTTTGGCCAACGATACCGCGGCCACAGCACCAACGTTGCCATAGCCCTGGATCACTGCAGTAGCACCAGAGCCAACTAGACCGATCGTATCCATGGCCCTTGAGATGAGATAAGCGACACCGCGCCCAGTGGCTTCGCGACGACCCAGTGAACCGCCTAAAAGCACAGGTTTACCCGTGACCACGCCAGGAACTGCGTAACCCATTTGGAGAGAATACGTATCCATGATCCAGGCCATGACCTGCTCATTGGTGCCGACATCGGGGGCTGGAATGTCCACCTGAGGACCGATTACGGGAATCAACTCCTGAGTGTATCTGCGGGTCAATCTCTCCAACTCACCGAGTGAAAGCTCACGTGGATTACACGCCACGCCACCTTTAGCACCGCCATACGGCAGACCGACCAAGGCGCACTTCCAACTCATCCACATGGCCAGTGCAGCCACCTCACCCACCGTCACATCCGGATGGAAGCGAATACCACCTTTGGTGGGTCCCAGCGTCAAATGATGCTGAACGCGATGTCCCATAAACACCTCTGTTCGTCCATCATCCATGCGCACTGGCACAGCCACTGAAAGAGCCCGTTTCGGCATTTTCAATCGATTCCGCGCTGCCTCCGGGATCTCCATGAAATCAGCCACTTGATCAAACTGCTGACAAGCCATGCGAAAGATTGGAGAATCGTATTGATGGTAATTCATGAGAATAGTCCGCAAAGGTAGAACAACCTAGTAATCCTCAAAACGATCGATTCAATGGCTAGATTCTAGGATTCATTGAACTCTGCATTTAAACCCTTGATCGTGAGCAAACCCTAATTTTCATCAGACTTAGCAGGAGTTACCCTAGATGGTCACAGCGATGAAGATTGTGATTTTCCAAGCCAGAGAATTGCATTTTGCGGCATCGCATTGACTCTAGGACACCTGCGGGACAAGCGTGGGAGTATGAAAGATCATCCTCTGCGCACCTCAGTCATCGGTAGCTATCCATTTCCAGGCTGGCTGGAGTTCTCGGCTCAGCATCTGGATCAATTCGGCGCAGCTGATTTAAGGGAGATGCAAGACGATGCAGCCATGGTGGCGATACAGGATCAGCTTGCCGCAGGGCTGGACGTGATCACGGACGGTGAGCAGACACGCTTTGATTTTAATTTGTCATTCTATGGCTTTATCCAGGGCATCGCGCTAGAAGCAGCCAGCCCACGTCGCTTTGGTCCACCCGCCCATGATCAGCGGGGCAAGCACGAGATCGTTGGTGATTTGTTGGCACCTCGTGGCCTCGGTGTCGTCGAAGAGTTTCAGCGATTACAGCGCCTAGCTGGTCAATCTAGAAAGCAGCTAAAAATCAGTGTGCCAGGGCCTTACACATTGAGTGGCCGATTGGCAGCGAATCGACAATACAAAGATCGCTACGCCATCACTGAGGCATTGTTACCCATAGTCCGCCAGGAGATCGCGGATCTGGTCTCGGCTGGCGCGCAGGAAATCTGTGTCGATGAACCAAGCATGAGCTGCTATGGATTCCGCGAGGATACCAAACACTTTGTGGATATCTTCAATCGCACAGTCGAAAGCGGTTACGGTAAGGCTCGTATTTGCACGCATCTTTGCTTCGGGAATTTTAAAGGGCATCCCGTAGGCTATCGAAAATACGCACCACTGTTCCCGGCATTTCTCGATCTTCATTGTGATGAGATTCACGTGGAAATGGCCAATCGCGAGTATGCAGAGCTCGGCATAATCGGTGAAATAGCCAAGCGCACAGATGTAGCCGTGGGGATCATTGATGTAAAAAGCTACTTCATCGAGTCACCTCAAAATATCGCAGAGGCCGTCAAAGCCTGCCTAGAGCATGCGCCCGCAGAGCGGTTGGTCTTTGCCCCAGACTGCGGACTCAGCCAAACGGCACGTTGGGCAGCCAAGCAGAAATTAGCCAATCTAGTGGCCGGAGTGGACATCGTGCGCGCCAGCCTCTGAGAAGAGAAACAAATCGGTTACAATTTAAGTTTAAACTTTTCATCGCCTAAGGGAGCCCTTTAACCTAGTGGAGAACGGTAGCAAAACCTTAAACGAACACACACGACTATGGGCCTGATGGATTACCTCAAAGGACAGTTTCTGGAAATCATCCAGTGGACCGATGATTCACGCGACACTCTTTGCTGGCGCTTTCCAGATGAAGATAAGGAAATCAAGCGCGGAGCTCAGCTCATCGTGCGTGAATCTCAGACCGTGCAGTTTGTTTATTTGGGTGAATTTGGCGATACCTTTGGCCCAGGCAAACACACCCTCAACACCGAGAACATCCCAATTCTCTCGACGCTCAAAGGCTGGAAGTATGGCTTTGAGTCTCCCTTCAAAGCAGACGTCTATTACGTTAATACACGTCTCTTCACCGGCAACAAGTGGGGCACAAGCAATCCGATCATGATGCGTGATCAGGACTTCGGCATTGTTCGTGTCCGCGCGTTCGGAACCTTTGACTTCAAGATTACCGATGTGAAGCTCTTCCTCAAAGAGGTCGCTGGATCGGATCATCATTTCCGACTGGATGAATTTGCTGACACCATGCGCAGCCGCATTGTCAGCGTCTTCACGGATGCTCTGGCAACTGCCCAAGTTCCCGTCTTGGATCTGGCCACACGCTACAGCGAACTCGGAGATGCCCTTCTGCCGCTGATCAATCCAGCGACTCAAGGCAAATACGGCATTGAGATCACCACCTTTCTGTTGGAAAACGCCAGCGTTCCGCCAGAAGTGGAGGCTGCCATCGACAAGCGCAGCAGCATGGGCGCTATCGGCAATCTCAACGACTATGTAAAATTTCAAATGGCTGAAGGCATGGCCCACGGCGGCCCAGGAGTCGCGGGCTCAGCCGCCGAAATCGCCATGGGTTTTGGCATGGCCAATAGCATGATGGCTCAGGGCGCCTTCAATGTCGGTGGGGCCACACCTCCACCGATACCGGGAGTTGTCACTGCTGCCCCAATTCTGAATATCCTAACCCCCGCCCAAGTTGCCCAAATTCTCGGAGTGACCGAAGGTGATGTGATCTCAAGCATCGAGTCCGGTGACATCAAGGCCAAGAAGATCGGCAGCCAATATCGCATCACAAAACTGGCACTGGATGAGTTCTTAGCGCATTAAGAAGTGAACTGGAGTCAGCCGTGATGACGTTTCTGCTAACTCCGCTTCCTAATGGCAAAATCCTGACATCAATCGCGCATCAGAATCTGAAACAGGTCATGCCTTTTGTCTGTCCAGAGCGGAACATCAAGAGGTTCCGTGGCTTCAGGGTGATGATGAGGCGTGGTGGCTAGATGTGTTTCATTCAGAGTAACCATGACGTAATCGGTCGAGTCAATATCACTATCCTCATCAGCTATCACGCGGGTGGTTTTCCAGCCGATGTCCTCAGCTAACTTTTCCACCACCGGTGCCAGTGCTAAGTAAGTGTTCGTGACATGCACAACAATGATACCATCGGGCTTCATGTGCCGGCGATAGATTGCAAAGGCCTCTTTGGTGAGCAAATGTACAGGAATGGCATCTCCGCTAAAAGCGTCTAACAAAAGAACATCCAAACGCTGATCAGACTCGCGCTCCAGCATGAGCCGGGCATCGCCAAGAATAGTCTCAATCTTTGCGCCACGTTTCTCAGCATCGGCCAAATAAGTGAAATGTTTCCGGGCCAGACGCGAGATATCAGGATTAATCTCATAGAATCGCCATTGTTGCCCTGCACGCGCATAACAGGCCGTTGTCCCCGCCCCCATGCCAACGATACCCACGCGAGCATCAGGTCGATCCTTCAGGCTAGCTAAACACAGACCAACCCCTGAATCACGACCATAATAAGTCACAGGCTCCTCGCGATACTCTGCTCCTAGATTCTGCATTCCGTGAATGATGCCCCCGTGGGTAAGTGTGCGGTAGGTATTCTCTAGGCCGTCGTCCCAATCTTCATCCACATTAACGGCCCCGTAGAAATTACGCACACGTTCAATCCGCTGATCCACCTTTAGCGTAAGCTCGGCCATCTTCACCAAGGCAAAGACTCCATGAGCGACAAAAATCACACAGAGTGCGCCACGAATGAACCGCTTTTTAATTCCCCAAACGGCAACGACTAACGCAGCTACAGCGACTAATAAAGCAGCCATCAAGCCCAGTGGCCATTCCAAATAGGTCACAAAAACACGTGGTGCCACCAAACTCACCAGCAGACCTCCAAGAGCCCCGCCACCTGACATAAACAGATAAAACTCGGTCAATCGTGAAGCACCCGGTTTGAGCTTTGCCAACTCACCATGACAAACGATACAGCTGAGAAACATAGCTCCAAAACACCAGGCCATTTCCGCCAAAAAGTTCGGCGTCGGATCCCACTCCGTGTTGAGATAAATAGCTTTGTCTAGGCCAGCAATAAGAACAGCTACAACGGCCAAAAGCGACCATACACTGCGAACATACCAACGCTCATGCTCAAAGCAGATGATGAAGGTTACGAGATATAAGCTCAATGGAGCCACCCACATGAACGGCACCACAGCCACATCCTGACAGACATGATTAGTCGTTGCCAAAAGCAGCACGCTGGCCAACGCGGGTAGCAGCACCCAAAGCACACGCTTCCACCATGGCAAACGCTCATCAGGAATGGCAGACACCTCTTCGATCACTGTTGGCTCAATCTTTGAACTACGCTTTGAAAGGTAAATCGAAAGTAATGCAAAAGCTGCAAATCCGCCTGACCACCACCACGTCTGTTGAGTCACATCCATTGCAGGCTCGATGATGAATGGATAGGTCAATAAAGCAGCCAGCGAGCCCAAATTCGAAAGCGCGTAGAGACGCCACGGTTGCTGCCCTGGCAAGGATCGGGTGAACCAAACCTGACTGAGTGGACTGGTGCTGGAGAGCACAAAATAAGGCAGCCCAACGGTGCCTAAGAGCAGCAGCAAGATACGGCCCACAGGATCTTCATCTCCAGCAGGCTTCCAGCTATCGCTCGGGGAAATGGGCAAACAAATCAGCGCTAAAATGACCAAGACACCATGAACGATAAACTGCGTGCGTCGTTGCAATTTGTTCAGCAAATGAGCATAGGCGTAACCTGCAAAAAGCACGATTTGAAAAAACAACATGCAGGTCGTCCAAACACCAGGGCTACCACCGAACCAAGGTAAGATGAACTTGCTAATCATCGGCTGAACTTGAAAGAGCAAGAAGGCGCTGAGAAGGCTCAGGAGGGAGAGTTGCAGATACATGAAAGAGAATACAGGGATGTGGCAACGAAGGCTATGCTAGAACCTTCCAAACTTGCGATGACTTTCTGTTCAAATAACAGCAAGCTGGCGCTGCAGCAACCTCGTCACTCCCCAGCCGACTAGAATCCCCATGCCAATGGAGGGCACGACATCGCTAGGCCAGTGCGCGCCAACGTAGATTCTGGAATAGGCTACTAGCAACGCTAGAAAATAGAGGGCCGCACCGGATCGACGATAAAACAGGGCCACCGTTGTCGCTGCAGCAAACAAGTTCATCACATGACTGCTAGGAAAGGAACTTCCACGCAAATCGCCTTTGGGGGCGCTCATTCGCTGAGTTGGCGCAGAGAAAAGGCGCATAAATTCAGGAGAACCTTTGCCGAGATCACGAATCATCACATTTTCCAACGAATCTCGTGGTCGCACTCTGCCAACCATCTTTTTTAAACTGTGGGAAATGATCCCATCGCTCACACCAAGCGCAAGAGCTAAGCAAAGAATCAGCAACCGTCCCTTCTTGCCCCCATGCCACAGAACGAGCAGGAGCACCAAAAGAAGCAAAGGCAACCAAGCATTGATCGCAGAAACAGCCGGCATCAACCAATCCATGAGCGGATGCGTCCACTCGAGGTTGATTTGATGAAGAATAAAAAGATCCCAGGAGATCATGGAGTCCCCATCTTTTTCCAAGTTTGCAATCGATGCCCTAGGAACACTTGATAGACACGCGCGGTATCTCCAAGCGGCACTTCGACCTTGCCGAAAGCTTCAATTTTCTCAAAACAGTCAGATACGAGTTTCGGCAGTGCGCTTTGAGTAAAGATCAAAGCATCGTCTCCCAGCCGCTCTTCTGCTCCCGGCCAAATTTCATACTGAGACATTGGATGACCTGAAGGCTCGTAGCGGTAAGTCCGCGGATGCTGAGGCATATTAAAAGCCATCTGTGCAGCGCTGTAGCGATGCCCCAAAGCCATGACAAAGGTTCTTTCTGGACGCGGAACCGTTTCTAAATACTTGCCTGCTTGTGCTCCCGTTTCTCTCCATCCGCGGAGTTCTGCCAGCTTCTTGTGGCCTTTTAAACTGGTCAAAAAGGTAATGGGCACGATGAGATGCAAAATCATGGTGATAAAACCTGCCACACGAAAGCTCCATTTCTGCCAATTGGCAGACTTTCCCCAAGGCAGGTGCCCAGCAAACCAGGCCGCCAGAAGAATGAACGAAGGCACATAAAAAACAGCGGGCCAATTCGGATTGATGCGCTGACGCAAAGCCAACAAGGTGAAGATCATCAAAGCGGGCGCCGAAAAGAGCAGTAAAAAACGTCCGCGACGATCCATACTTTTCCAATGGGTCACCCCTACCCAAAGAACCCACATCAGAGCTAACCAAGTCACTGGAGTATAGACCAATGCCTGCACGCCTGGCCATTCCAAAGTCCGACTCAACCAATGCCAAAAATCAAGACTCTTCGTATCAAAATGATGAGCCGTATGCTCAAGCGTGATCCATTGATGCTGTTGTTGCCAATGTAAAACTGGCAGTAAAAAAAGCGCACTGATGACAATGGAGATCCAGAAACGCGGATTCTTTAGCAGCGCACGATCCTCTTTTGAAACAGCAGCAAAGACCACCATCAATAAAGGAAAAACCAGCATCATTTGTTTACTCAAGGTGCCAATACCCATCACCAGAGCCAGCATGAGCCAGCGCAACCATGAACTCGGTGTTTGGACTGTAGACCAATACAGTAACAGTGCTAGGGTCCAGGTCAGGAGTAGCGGGGCATCAATGGTGAAGAACAAATTTAAACCAGCACTGGCAGGTGTAAGCAGCATCAACACGGCAGCCATGAAGCCGGTGCGTGCATCATAAAGGCTTCGAGTAAGTGCAAAGAAAGCAGCCAGAGTTCCTGTTCCGAGCAACAAGGCAGCAAGACGAATCCCCCAATCAGTATCTCCGGTCAGACGTCCGACAACACCCATGATCCAGCCAATCATTGGAGGCTTACTGTAGTAGCCCCAATCCAATTGCCGCCCCCAATCCCAGTAGTAGGCCTCATCACCTGCCAAATCTGCTTGCGAACAGAAAAACAAAGTGAAAACAGCACGAAAAGCAAAGACACCCGCCAGCAAAATCCAAAAGCGGCGCGTCCAGTCGGGAGATGAGTCTTTAGAGGAAATCAATCGGTGAAGGCTTAGACAGCGAATTCCGCTAGGCAAGCAAGCATTCACCGATCGCCCCAAGAGATGTGCAGCTGAAAGCAATCACATTGCAATGATTCAAGATCCAAGCACGTTCACTGCTTCCTCATGCAGCGCCTTATTTTCATTGCCCTTATTCTACTGACCCTTTCCGTGGCTCAAGCTGCTGATCTTCCAAAGATCCCAGCAAAACCCATCGCAGAGAAGAAAGAATTACTATTTACTGATGACTTCGAAAGCCCCACACCTGCCAAGCCTTGGCATAAAGTGGTCGATACTTTCAGCTTCGAAAATGGCACCCTCAAAGGTGTACAAACTCGAGAAAAAGACATGCCATCCAAGGATGGTAAATCTGTGATCAAAGCCCATGCCGCCGTCTATGGCCTAGAGATCCCGACTAAGGATAGCGTTATCGAAGCCAAGATCCGCTTTGAAGGTGCCTCCATGATCGACGTTGAGTTTGATGACCGCAAATACACGGGTGCCCATTATGGTCATCTATGCCGAGCTCAAGTTCGCCTGAATGGCGTCACCCTTATTGATGAACGAGACGGCGGCATGAAGAATGAGACTCGCGAAATGCGCAATGACCCAACGAAAAAGAAGGAAGTGGCCGAATTGCTCAAAGGCCGCCAGATCACTTACCCCACCCAGCTCGAAGCTGGGAAGTGGTACACTCTTGTAGTAGAAACTATCGGCGATGAAATGCGTGTCACCCTTGATGGCAAACCTGCTGCGTATTTAAAATCGTCTGGCATTGCCCATGCTACAAAATCTAAAATTGAGCTCGGTGTCGCAGGTAAAAACGGTTTCTTTGATGATATCAAAGTGTGGAATGCCGCAGCCAAATAAAAAAGAATTCTTCATGCCCATCAGCCTTCGCATCGCTTTCGTCATTTGTGCCTCGGTAGGCTTTTGCCGGGCTGACCATGCATTACCGGGCCAATCGGTTCATGGCGAGTCTTTCAACGAAGGACCACGCCAAGCCGCTGTTCTGCTTCCAGGCTGTGGAAAGATCCACTTCCCGATCAGCAGCAAGAACGCTGAAGCGCAAGCTTTCTTCAACCAAGGAGTCGGGCAGTTGCATGGCTTTTGGTACTTTGAAGCAGAGCGGTCCTTCCGCCAGGTCGCGGCCTTAGACAAAGAATGCCCCATGGCCTACTGGGGCATGGCCATGGCAAATTCAGGCAACGAAAAACGTGCCAAAGAGTTCATCAAAAAAGCCACCGCTCTCAAGGATAAGGCCAATGACTTTGAAAAGCTCTGGATCGGCACACTGGAAACCTTCTACAAAGACAGCAAAGACGACAAACGAGATAAAAAACAGCGTTCACTCGATTACATCCGTGATCTCGAAACCATCGTCCAAGACCATCCTAACGACATTGAAGCAAAGGCTTTTTTGGTTTGGAAAACCTGGCATTCCAATGACGTCGCCCCAATCACTAGTTATCAGGCAGTCAACGCCCTTTTGGATCAGGTCTTTGCAGCCAACCCTGAGCACCCCGCCCATCATTACCGGATTCATCTATGGGACAGCCGAAAGCCCGCACAGGCCCTGAAATCTGCAGCACTGAATGGCCAAGTGGCGCCTGGGATCGCTCACATGTGGCACATGCCTGGACACACTTTTTCAAAATTGAAGCGCTTTGATGATGCTGCCTGGCAGCAGGAAGCCAGCACAAGAATTGATCATGCTTACATGATTAAAAACTGGATCCTTCCCAACCTCATCCATAATTACGCTCACAATGAAGAATGGCTGATCCGCACCTACAATGAATTAGGCCGTGCCAAAGATGCGATGGGATTGGCAAAAAGCCTGATTCGCACACCACAACATCCCGCCAACAACACGTTGGATAAAGAAAGCAACACCGCCAGCTATGGTCGAACTCGCCTCATTGACACTTTGATTAAGTGGGAACTCTGGGATGAGTTGCTGACTATCACAGACAGCCCACTCATTGGTCCTGTTATTCAGCCTAGTCATGAGGCTACGCGTCTGCGTGCTCGTGGTGTGGCCTACTATTTCAAAAATGACTCCAAAGGACTTGCTGCAGCCCTCGGGGCCTTAGAAGCCTTAGCAATCAAGACCCAAAAGACCAAGGCTAAAGAGGCCAAAACGACCACTCCCGCTAAAGCCAACGCTTCTGGAGCGACCAAGCAAAAGCTTGCGGAAGAGAAAAGTGTGCCGAAAAAAGACGAAGTTGAAAAACAATCTTCCGAAAAAGCCAAACCAGACGCAGTCAAAACAGAAAAGTCTAAATCAGAGACGCTAGCCAAGGCTTTGGCAGACCTCAGAGCACTGAATGCTGTAATCACTCAATCCAAAACAGCGGAGGACATGATTAAAAAGGCAACCGATATGCCAAAGGAATTGAGCCTGCGGTTATGGCTTAATTTAAACAACAAAGTCGCCACTACAGAAAACCTATCCAAGCTACCTCAAGATCTCGCAGGTCTCGCAGTAAAGACAGAAGCTCAAGTGGCTCTTGGCAAAATGGACGATGCTAAAAAAACCTTCCTTGAAGTCAAGAGGCTGGCCTTTGCCATGGATGACAACCTGCCCATCAAGCAACGTCTGGATAAACTATCAAAAACCTTCGGCGAAACAGGTGAGTGGCGCTCTAAGGCTCCCAAGCGCACGGACAGCGGCACACGCCCAAGTTTGGAGTCCTTGGGGCCAGTTCACTGGTCACCACCATCCGCACCTAACTGGCAAGCTTTGACTCTGGATGGTAAGCCCGTGAATCAAACTCAGTTCGCAGGAAAGCCACACGTGCTGCTCTTTTATCTCGGTGCTGCCTGCACTCACTGCATGAAGCAGGTCAACGAGTTTTCAAAAGTCGCCGCCGACTATGAAAAAGCTGGTATCTCCATGGCCGCGATCACCCGCGAACCGCGATCACTGGCGGGAAGGATCGCCGAACAGATGAGCACAAAGAAACTGCCCCCCTTCCCTGTTTATTGCGATCCGAGCCTATCGATGTTCAAAACCTTCCGCGCCTACGACGACTTTGAGGAAGAACCTCTACATGCCGCGGTTTTGATTGATGCAAAGGGCAGACTCCGCTGGATTGACATTAGTTGGGAACCCTTCAGTAACACGACCTTTCTTCTCCAAGAAGCTCAGCGCCTGCTCAGTCTGCCCGAGGACTAAGGTCACTTCTTTTCCTTCGCTTTTCGCAGATCCATCTCACAATCGGCGTCCGGCGCAGTGGCGGCGCCTGTTAGATCCACTGGATGTGTATAAAGATAGCGCCAGACCTCTTCATGAACAAAATGGCCGGCAGCGTCTTTCACTGAGGCAGTGCCAGGAACGACACTTGAATGAGCCCGATTAGCATTTCCTTTGACATCCGCAGCCGTGGTTAGACGGCGCGAGTTTTGATACGGTGGCTTAGCCTCATCTACGTTTACGATCGGACCAAAGTCAGCTAACCCAAGGAGTTGCCAAGAGCGGCAGTAGTGATCTCCCTCCCAGCCACCATCCAGAACATGGCTGAAACCAAAATAACGATTTGGTGGAGTGGCCGAAGGCAATCCCTGCCATGTTTCTAGATTGTCTCGCGGACCACAAAGCATGACCACTCGATCCACCTTTTGATGCTTGGCAAATCGGGCTGCCGTAGTGCTACCATGAGAGGTGAGGTGCTGTAGTTTTCTGGACCAAGGACAAATCAACAAACTACAGTTCTTCCATGAGCCCAAAAACTTATCAACGCTATACGCCCGAGTTCAAGGAGCAAGCCCTCGGCCTGCTCAGCTTGGGAAAGCCCGTCGCAGACGTGGCGCAAGAGCTTCAAATCAGCAGCAACCTCCTTTACGCTTGGCGTAGCCAGAGCCAACGCACGCAAGGCGGGAGCGCAGGACTGCAAGCCGTAGGCGAGCAGTCCGAAGCGGACACCTTGCGTGCGTTGCGCCGCGAAAATGCACGCCTCCAGGCCGAGAATGACATTTTAAAAAAGGCCGCGATTATCCTCGGCACCAAACCCCAGCTCAACTCCGCGAAATGATCCACCTCATTGCCCA
>CAMBPS010000038.1 GCA_945869675.1 Prosthecobacter debontii
CAAAGACCACACAACTTTCCTCATCCTCTGCAAAGGTGCGAGCTCCAGCCGCACGCAGCAACTGAAGGCCCCGAGCCCCGTCCACGCCCATTCCGGTGAGCAGCGCTGCGACGGCCTGATTACCCGCCTGCTCAGCCGCAGAGCGGAACAAAATATCCACCGAGGGCCGGCAGTAGTGGACCGGCGGCGACTGCGTCAAACGCACGCGGTAGCCCAAACCGGCGCGCCCGAGCGTCACATGAAAATCCCCTGGCGCCACGAGGCACAAACCAGCGTGCAACTCCTCGCCATCGACCGCCTCGCGCACGGTGAAAGGACACAACGCATTCAAGTGCTCGGCCATGGTGCGCGAAAAATTCGAAGGAATGTGTTGCACCACCACAATGGGCGGCAGCCCGTCGGGCAACCGAGGCAGGAGAAAGCGCAACGCCTCCACACCGCCCGAAGAGGAACCAATCAGGATGATCCGCCGGGGCGAAAACTCGCCCACTCGAACCGCCGACGACAATGGTTTGACCACCTCGGAGACCAGCGACGTGCGACTTGATTTCTGGCGGGAGCGTCCCGCCGCCTTCACGTGATAAGCCAACTGCTGCGGCATTTGACTGAGGCTGTGACTTCCAGTCGGCTTGTCTAAGACGTCCAAAGGTCCAGCGGCAAGCGCCTCCATCGCCTTAGAAGAACCGGCAGGAGTCAGCGAGCTCAAGACGACGACAGGCACCGGATGGTGTTCCTGCAGTATTTTCAAAAAGGTCAACCCATCCATGCGCGGCATCTCGAGGTCAAGAGTGATGACGTCTGGTTGCAGTGCGATAATCTTGTCGCGCGCCACATAGGCATCACTGGCGTCACCCACGACGTCAATCTCGGGATCACGGGACAGGGCATCGCGGATCGCGAGCCGGGCCAGGGCGGAATCATCCACAATCAACACCCGAATTTTGCGAACCAATGGCTTCATATTTTTTGATAAACCCCCTGCTGGACCGGATGCAATCCGTGGTGGATGCCAAGAAGACTTTCCGAATGTCCTACGACCAAGTAGCCGCCGTGGCACAAATGCTGGGAGAGCCGCTGCACCGCCACGGCTCGAGAAGGCAGATCAAAGTAAATCATGACGTTCCGGCAAAAAATCACCTGTTGGTTCGGAGGCACTGGATACTCATCCTGAAACAAGTTAACGCGTTCGAAATGCAGAAATTTGCGAAGTTCAGGTCTCACGCGACAAACCCCAGCCCTTGCGCCGACCCCTTTTTGAAAGTAACGCTTAAGCAGTTCGGGAGGCACCGGCTTGACGGCATTCATCGGATAGATTCCTTGCTGAGCTTCGGCCAGAATCCGCTTGGAAATATCG
Organism: Prosthecobacter debontii; assembly: GCA_945869675.1. Classification (GTDB taxonomy): domain Bacteria; phylum Verrucomicrobiota; class Verrucomicrobiia; order Verrucomicrobiales; family Verrucomicrobiaceae; genus Prosthecobacter; species Prosthecobacter debontii_A. Next base: position 1,355 of record CAMBPS010000038.1, read on the forward strand.
GTGGCGGTGATCTGCCAATTGAGCGCGGGATAAGCCCGCAAATACTCCGCGACGGCAATGGCCATCGTGTAGGGCTCCTCGCCCGAAGAGGAGGCGGCGGACCAGAGCCGGAGCGGCGAGTGCGTGGCGAGCAATTGCGGCACTAGAACGGGCAGGACGCGGTGAGTAAGGAAGGAAAAGTGCTCGGGTTCGCGATAGAAACGTGTGTGGTTGGTGGCGATCAAATCCACCAACTCCTCGATCTCCTCAGCACCCTGCGGAGATTGGAGTACGGCACAGTAATCCTCGTATGATTCCATTTCCAGTGCCCGCAGCCGTTTGCGCAGTCGATTGGCAAGCAGGGTCTGCTTGTCTGGACCAAGACGGATGCGACTGTGTTCGTAAACCAAGTCCGTCAGCGTCCGATAGGCCTTGCTGGAAAACACATTATCGGTAAAGTTTTTCAATCAGTTACTGTTAAGCTGAAGCTGCATTTAAAAGTTTCGAAAGTCTCGATCATCGCCCGAATCGCCGTAAGGCAACTCCTTGGGCTGAGAAATGCCAATCTGTGTTTTTGCATGCGATAATCGCCCGACAGGTTTACCCGAACGCTGTTGAGCATAATATACCACCTCCGGCCTGAGCAGCGAGTTCTGCACCGTAGGCTCAGCTGGGGAATCCGAGATCGAATCGCCGCCGACCAACTGTCGGAGTCTGCCCACCAACTCGTTGAGCACTTCGCCTTGGGTGTCCACTTGCTCCGCCGCGCCAGCGCTTTCCTCGGCGTTGGAAGCGTTGCTTTGGGAAACCTTGTCCATCTGCCCGAGAGCTAGGTTGATCTGGTCAAGACCCTGAGCCTGTTCGCGGGCAGCGGTGGCAATCTCGCCCACCAGCAAATCGGTGGCCGTCACTTTCTGGCTGATCTGCGTCAGCGAATCCCCGACGCGGGCGGTGCATTGCGAACCTTTCCGGCTGCTGGCAATCGCCGCCTCGATTTTGTCTGCCGTTTCCTTGGCTGCTGCCGCACTTCGCTGCGCCAGCGAACGCACCTCATCGGCAACCACAGCAAAGCCCGCGCCTGCCTCCCCCGCCCTGGCCGCCTCAACGGCCGCATTCAGCGCGAGAATGTTCGTCTGGAAGGCGATCTCATCAATGTTCTTCACAATCTTGGCCACTTGCGCGCTCGTCGAATCAATCTCCGCCATCGCTTCGAACATCTCGATCATTGTCAGGGAACCGCCCTCCGCGACCACCCGGGTTTCGGAGGCCAGCGATTTCGCCTTTTGGGCGTTTTCGGCGGTCGCCTGGATCATGCTGGACATCTCTTCCAGCGACGCACTGGTTTCCTCCACCGAGGACGCTTGCTCGCTCGCGCCGGAGGATAACGTCTGGCTGGAGCGCGCGAGTTGAGCCGAAGCGGCACCGAGTTCATAGCTGGTATTGGACAGTTCTCCCATGACCCGTTTGATTGGCTTGACGACCCTGCTGAAAATGGAAATGCACAAGCAGGTCAGCGTCAGGATGGCCAAGCCTACTGCGGCGAGCAGCGCATAAAACAGGCGATAACTTTGCTGCACCAGAACCTGAACTTCGTCGCCGGTGCGTTGGTCCAGCATGGCAAAGAACTCGTCAATGGGCTTCATGATCTTTGCCTTCTCGAGGTGATAATCCTTGCTATGCATCAGCTGCCGAGCCAGCTCCAGGTTCGGCTCACCCTTCTGAGTGTAGTTGCCCGTTCCATCGTCCATGAGACCCTTGACCGCATTCATGGCGATGGTCTCGATCTTAACCAAGCCGTCAGAGTTGGCCTGAGCCTCATTGAGCTTGGCAAATTCAGCCTCGGTGAAGCCCTGCTCTTTCATCAACTGCTGCAGCGGAACCGCCTTGTCATCTCCACGCGGTTTGACGCCGTCAACGGCCATGAAATCCCAATAAATCCGTTCGTAATTGAACGGCCGCTGCGACTTCCCGTTGCGAATGTCCAGCACGGCCCAGTATTGCTCCTCATACCGCGGATCGGCGGTTAGGACGTAAGTGCGGGCCAATCGCGTCAAGTCATCCGAGCTTTGGCGTAGCTCGTCTGCCAGCAAATAGGAACGGTAGCGCCGTTCTTGGGCGGCGTTAATCTCCCTCTGTTTCGTCAGCATCCGCTCCGTGATTCCGCCAATCATTAGAAGAAAAAGAATAATTATACCAGAGGCAAATAGCGTGCTTCTGCCGAGTTTACCGGTTGTTTTCATAAGTTAGCTGGTGTGACGTTCATGCCGCTTCAGGAGGTTTTGGAATCAGAGGACTGGCGGGCACTCTAGGCATCTTTTGAATTTTGATCGTCAGGCATGGGGATGACCGTGAGTTGACTGCCAATCCTCGGAAAAGTTGCGGGATGGCGGTTGCGCCCAGAGGTCCGTGGAGGATCCCCCACGATCACGCGATGGCTCAACTCCTCAGTTCCGAAAGCGGACTGGCGGCCGACCAGTTGGCGAAGTTTGAACACCTGTTCCTTCATCATCTTGGCCCGCTCATCCATTTGCTCTGCCGCACTGGCGATTTCCTCGGCATTAGAAGCATTGCTTTGGGAAACCTTGTCCATCTGCCCGATAGCTTGGTTGATCTGTTCAAGACCCTGCGCCTGTTCACGGGCAGCAGTGGCAATCTCGCCGACCAGCGAATCGGTGACCGCCACTTTCTCCGTAATCTGCGTGAGCGACTCCCCGACGCGGGCGGTGCATTGCGAACCTTTCCGGCTGCTGGCAATCGCCGCCTCAATTTTGTCTGCCGTTTCCTTGGCTGCCGCTGCGCTGCGCTGCGCCAGCGATCGCACTTCATCGGCGACCACGGCAAAGCCTGCGCCGGCCTCCCCTGCCCGTGCCGCCTCCACAGCCGCATTCAGCGCGAGAATGTTCGTCTGGAAGGCGATCTCATCGATGTTCTTCACAATCTTGGCCACTTGCGCGCTCGTCGAATCAATCTCCGCCATCGCTTCGAACATCTCGATCATTGTCCGCGAACCGTTTTCAGCGACCGCACGAGCCTCAGCGGCCAGGGATTTGGCTTTTTGGGCATTTTCGGCAGTCGCCTGGATCATGCTGGACATCTCTTCCAACGACGCGCTGGTCTCCTCCACCGAGGATGCCTGTTCACTCGCACCCGAGGATAAGCCTTGGCTGGCGTTTGCGACCTGCTGGGAGGCGGAGGCGGTCGTGAATGAGTCTTGGTCAAGGCTCGCTGTGATACGTTCCAAGGACTTTTTAATGGAACTCACTATCACCAACGCTAGCAGCGCGGTGATAAAAATGGCGATGGTAAGAGTAAAAATAATCAGCCGCATACTGGTGCGGACATTCGCCTTGCCGACATTGCCAGATTCAACACCCAACTTATTGTTATAATCGATGGCCTCTTTAAGGGCCTTCTCAGCCACCTCAAACCTTGGAAAAAGATTCGTCACATAAAAACTATTAATGTCCTCAGCCGATTTTCCCTGCCGACCGAGTTCCATCAACTGTCGGCGGGTCGTCACAAATTCGGCATGCGTGCGCTTGATTTCTTCGAACAGCTGGCGCTCATGTTCATCCGTCAAGAGAGTCGCATATTTCGAAAGATTCTCTTCAATCTTGACCCGGAGTGCTTCTATCTGCTTGCCGATTGCCTCACGGGTTTCTGCGTCGGTTGCACTGAGGTAGCTGGACATTTGAATCATCACGTCTCCCCTCAAAGCATCGCACTGGCCTAAAACCAATACGCAGGGCAGCGTATTATCCACCAAACCTTCGATGTTATTGCGCAGGCCATCCACCCGCCAAAGGCAGAATATCCCCAGTGCGAGGAGGATCATGAGCAAGAAGATAAATCCGGAAATAATCCGGCGCGAGATGGTCCAATTGTTGAGGTTCATGGCTATAAACTTTAGGTGGCTGAATCTGCTTTGGTGAATTCGGGCAGCGCCAGAGTCTCGTCTTCCAGAAATATTTTTTCGATGTCGAGCAGTGTTTTGACCCCGCCGCGCAGGGTGGCAAGGCCTAAGATGAATTGCATGTCGGGCGACCCACCAAAGTCCGGTGTCGCTTCGATGTCTGCCTCGTTCAAGTGCACCACCTCTTCGACCGTGTCCACGATGGCCCCCATGAACGTACGCCCGCCCGAGGGACCAGAAATCTGAACCACGATGATGCAAGTGCGCTCACCGTAGGGCACCGCCGCAAGTTGGAATTTGGCCCGCAAATCAACCACAGCGATGACGCTGCCGCGCAGGTTGATGACGCCCTTGATGTGCTCCGGCATCCGGGGCACGGGTGTGATCGGGCAGAGCCGGATGATTTCGCGCACGTTAAGGACAGGCAGCCCATAGGACTCCGAGCCCAGATTGAAGGTCAGGTAACGGCCGGCTTTGGCCAGGGACGGGGTCGAAGAGGTCGATGTCATAGATTAGCGTTGGCGGTTGAAGTTGAATGCGGTTTTTGATGGCTCGGCATTTTGACCAGTGTATCCACGTCCAGGATAAGCCCGACCCAGCCATCGCTCAGAACGGCAGATCCGGCGAGCAGGTTTTGATGTTGAAATGTCTGACCTAAACTTTTGATGACGACTTCCTGCTTGCCGATCAATTCATCCACTAGCAGTCCACGCGCAGCGTCACCCGATTCAACCACCACAATGATACCGTCCTCGGGATTTATAACTTTGGACGGTCGCCCAAGGTGGTGACCCAGTCGGAGCAGCGGCGTCTGGCGGCCGCGCACACTGACCACTTCGCCACGTCCTTGGATCAGGGTGACCATTCCGGGGCGGGGGCGGAAGGATTCACGAATCGAGAGGGTTGGAATGATGTATCGGTCGGTGCCGACGCCAACCAGCATTCCGTCAATAATGGCAAGCGTGAGCGGCAGAAGGATGGTGAACGTGGTGCCCAGGCCAAGCACGGACTGAATTTCGATCTTGCCCCGCAGGTTCTCAATATTCCGCCGCACGACATCCATTCCCACCCCGCGCCCGGAAAGATCGGTGACCGTCTCTGCCGTGGAAAATCCTGGCAGGAAAATCAGCGAAAAAATCTCGGACTCGCTTAGTTCGGCATCGGCCTTGACCAGCCCTCGCTCGAGCGCCTTGGCAAGGATGCGGTCGCTGTTGAGTCCCTTACCATCATCCGTGATTCGGATGACGATTCCGCCGCGCTGGTGGGAGGCGCTGAGGCGGATGCTGCCTTGCGGAGACTTGCCCTGAGCGATACGGTCGGCAGGTGATTCAATGCCATGGTCCACCGAGTTGCGAATCATGTGGATCAGCGGGTCGCCAAGTTTTTCGACGATGTTGCGATCTAGTTCAGTCTCCTCGCCATCGAATACAAGTTGCATCTGCTTCTGCTGCAGGGTGGCAAGATCGCGCACCAGCCGACTCATCTTGTTAAAAAGCCCGCGGATGGGGACCATGCGCAACGACATGGCGTTGCGCTGCAGGTCGGTAGTGATGCGACTGAGCTGGCGCAGGTGTCGCGCCAATTGAAGGCTGTTGATGTTCTGCACATCGGGGTTCTGAACCACCATGGATTGTGCAATCACCAATTCCCCGACTAGGTCCACGAGGCTGTCGAGTTTCGCTGTGTCGAGCTTTACAAAACCTGATCCCGGATCCCCGACGGTCCTCTCACTTGGCGGTTCGTTTGCGGGCGTCGTCGCCTGCGCCTTTCGGGTCGGCTTGGGAGGTGATGTGTTTACGGCCATGGCGGCCGGTCGATTCTTGTTGGCTGCCGTCGCCGCTCCGGAGTCAAGGCTAACCGGCTGACGAGCTGGCTCTGGCAGACTTGGAACTGCGGCAGTGGCAGGCGGGGGCGTAGTTACCTCGGGAGAAGTTGGTTCATCCCGTAGGGCGGATTTCGCGTTTCGGATGACCTGCCGCGTGGGAACGAGGATGGCCGCACCAGGATTGACGCCCTGGAGTTGAGATCCTATGGCATTCGTGAATTCTTTGAGCGCATCAGCGCCGGCAAGGATTAGATTGATGATTTCGGAAGTGATATGCAATTCCGAGCGCCGCACGGCATCCAGGACGGACTCCAACTCGTGCGCGAGATCGCGCAGCGCATCGAGATGCAGAAAACCCGCACCACCTTTGAAAGTGTGGAACGCGCGGAAGATGGAATTAATGGTGGCGACATCGGTTGGATTAGCCTCGAGCACAAGGACACCCTGTTCGATACTCTGGAGCAGTTCCACGGACTCGCTGTGAAATTCCCGCAGAAGTTCTAGATCCTCGGCCAGGTTGAGGCGGATGGTGGGTTCGTCCGCAGCCGGCGCGGCGGAAGATTCACGAGTCGGGGCGGCTGACGTTCCATCCACCGCAGCCGGATGACTATCCCAAGCCGCCGGCCAGGCTGGCATGCCTTCGCCATTAGGCCCTGCATCTAGGACGGAAGACATGTAGGCATGCCACTCATTGAAATGACGGATGTTCTCCGCGGTAAACTTGCCTCTGCCATCCAAAACCTCGTCTAGCCACCCGCGCGCGGCCTTTAATCCCCCCACCCATGCGGTGGAAACATTCCCCTCCGATATTTCTTCTAGGTCCATGACAAACCGGTTGATGGGTAGCAGTCCGGCATCCTGCTCCGGCACCACAAACGCCAGCTCTTCGCCGATTTGGGCGAGCAGTTCGGCCGCGTTCAGCAAACTGACTGTTGCGGGTGTTTCTTTGTTGTTTGAATTCACAGGTTAATGGCCACCGTTACCACTCTGTGCTTTTCTTGTCACCCACAGTTTGCATTGACTCGATATTCAAAATCATCCGCGAAGGCTGGCCTGCTCACTGGTATCTTGATGCACCCCAATAAAACCACTGAAGGGTGTCGTTTGGGGCCACTCTCAAAACCGAAGCATTCGCCACCGCCATACCCACCAAACGCGCCTCAGCCATCACGATGATCCTCGATTAGATCACCACCTTCTATAACTTTAAACGCCTCCACTCATCCATCGGCTAAATGTCTCCTCTAGACTTTGAGGCATCTCTCCATTAATACCCATGACGTTGTGCGCGTTTTTGAGGCAAGATCCGTTCGAGTCCGATCACCGGCACCGCTGTCAGATTTCACAAACTGGCGCGAGACCTTTTATTCATGCCCAAAGAACGGCTTACATCCTCAAAGCAGTTGATCGAAAAGACTTGGGTGCTGTATGTGCTACGCTGCGAGGATCAAACTCTCTACTGCGGAATCACGAACCATCTGGAAAGACGTATAGCCCAGCACAACAGCGGCAAAGGGGCACGCTACACGAAAGGTCGCGGCCCGGTGACCCTGCTCAAATATTGGCCAGCCATCAGCCTGTCTGCCGCACTCAAAGCTGAGCGCGCTTTTAAAAAACTAAGCAAGCAGGCCAAGCTGCAAAAGCTCAAAAGCCGTTCACGCAAGGATGCCGTCTCGCTAAAACTTCAGGGGCTATGAGCAACCCACACGGATGCTAACTGAGCGTCCATGGGCGTCTAGTCCCTCCACGGCCGCAAAAGCGTGCACAATTGACTCCGATTTAGCGCAGCTTTCTTGACTGAGACGAATGATGCTGGTGCGACGCTGGAACATGTCCACCGTCAGTCCTGGGAAGGACTTACCAGCTCCACCCGTCGGCAGTGTGTGACTTGGCCCTGCCAGGAAATCCCCCACGGCTACCGGTGAGTGACTGCCGAGAAAAATAGCCCCCGCCGTGCGAATCAGAGGTAGGATGTCTGACTCACGCTCAGTAATGAGAGACAGATGCTCAGGCGCATAAGCATTCACCAGCTTAGCGCCTTCTTCCAAAGTCGCCGCCAGCATGAGGAAGACTCCTTTTTCCAAGACTGGGCCCAATTGAGCCTGACGGCTGAGCGTTTGACTCTGCGTTTCCACCTCAGCCACGACCGCCTCCAGAAGCTCCGCATCATCGGTGATGAATCCCGCCTGACTATCTTTGCCATGCTCTGCCTGAGCCAGGATATCCGCTGCAATGAAAGCCGGGTTTCCCGTGTGATCTGCTAGGATGAGCACCTCACTCGGGCCAGGCAGGAGATCGATGGATACGACCCCAAAGGCCTGGCGCTTGGCCTCGACGACATAGCTATTGCCAGGGCCAAAGATTTTCGTCACGGGCCGAATCGTTTCGGTTCCGTAAGCCATGGCAGCAATCGCCTGTGCGCCCCCGATCTGATAAACCTCCGTGGCTCCAGCCAACTTCAAGGCAGCCAATAAGCCAGGATTCACCGTGCCATCCCGACCACAGGGAGTGCAGACGACAATCTCTGGCACACCCGCAGCAGCCGCTAGAGTGACAGTCATGATGGCGGTCGATACCAGTGGCGCAGAGCCACCGGGCACATAGCAGCCCACGCGCTCAAAAGGATGATACACCTCACCGACTTCCCCGCCCTGCTCATTCAAACCAGACCAGTTTTGGCGAAGGCTTTTCCGTGCAAACTCAAAGACATTTCGATGCGCCGCCTGCAAAGCGGTCTGCAATTCTGGAGCCGCCGACTCCCAAGCAGAAGCGATCCTTTCTGCGGAAATGCGCAACGTTTCCGAGCTCAGTTGAACCCCATCAAAGCGACCGGTGAGCTCGATCAAAGCGGCGTCTCCATGCTCACGCACGGCTTTGATCACACCACTGACCACCTCTTGAACGGCATTACTGGCCTCGGCTCGGCGATCCAGTTTGGCGGCGATTTGGTTCCAGTCGTTGTCAGTGTAGCGATAAATCTTCATGGTCAGCATTCTGGGTGCCAAGGGATGGTGGCACCGTCAATACAAGTTTTTCAATCAGATGAAACGTCTCAGAGCTGCCTATGGTCGCGAAGCGCTGCTGGATCCTCAAAAATAGCTGGACGAGATCTTAGCGAATCTTGGGATCAACTGACTCACGGCCTTCATCGCTTCTGCGATGGTGGGACTTTACTGGTAAAATTTAGAGCGGGTTGTCTTGCTTGGCAATCTGGAAACACCGGCTGTCAGGCTCTGGCCGTGGCGCTCAGAGACATGACCCTGGGAGAAGTCGATCAGGGTGATTCACGACGTCTGCTCATCAAACAGGGACTGCTTGGCCTACTCAATGACATTTGTTTGGGTCGGTCTGAATGCGCCGTCAGGCATGTGTATCCATGCCCAATTCCAGGCAGATCCCAACGCCCTGACTTTGGGACTGGTAGCTTAGGTATTCATGATCGCCAGCTGCATTACCAGCCGACTCTGCGGCGCTCGGATACCCCTGACCTGACGGCGACTGGGCGCAGATCCAGCCACCGCCTCTAGCATCTTCCTGACCACGGATACAGACACCGTCAGCATGGGCGTCTTTCTGGGATTGGCTATCCTCTTGGTGCACTAATCCGAGCTCGCATCCTCTGCCTGGCAGATTTAAATGCTGTAGTAGTGGTAAAGCTGGCAAGCCACCTTATGGGTTACGCCTCACCGTCCGCAATTTCTCTCATGCCTGAAGACGATCAGCCCGAAGACTACTTTCATCTGCCCACTGCCGATGGCGGAGCCGATGCGGCTAAACAGGCCAAAGCCGTGCTCTGGCAGCAGATTGCTGAAAAACGCCGTGCCAAGCTCAGTGCTGCGCCAGCAGCGGACCCCATCGGCACTGCAGAAGAAGAACCTCAAGCAACGCTTGCACTGCAGGACGACTGGGCGGAACTGCTGGATCTCGATCCAGATGCACCATCCGCAGCTCTGCCTCCCATGCAGATGCCTGAACCGGAACCACTCATCGCCACACCGGTGGAGGTCGAAACACGCAATGACATCTCCAGCAAAAAGAGATCGGTCATTCGACGCAACGCGCCACCGGTGACCGAGGCCGAATCAGGCATCGTTACGCAGGTCTTCAGGGTCCCACAAACCGTTTCAAATGCTGACCCAATCTCAGCATCAGTGGACTTGGTTCAAAAAGAGCCTGTTGTTACAGTTAAAAGCACTGAAGCAATCCAGGAGTCTGCGTCCAATCTGCCTCCGACCAGTGAAAGCTCGGCTTCAAAGGAAAAACCTGATGCTTCCGGGGATAAGCAGGTGCCGAACCAGAACGACAAGATCAAAAGCGCACTTCGTGAGAAATGGGAAAAGTGGGGGGGGCGCTCCCTGGCCATCAGTGTTGGCATCCACTGCTTCATCATTGCCGCTGGCTGCTTCCTTGTCGTCAATCAGGGGCTACTCGACGAACAGGTAGATTTCCTGCCGGGAGGCAGCCAGCAGAGCGCAGCAGCGTCTCAGGAACTGGACCATAAGATTCAGCAAAAGAAAAAAACCTGGCTGAATAAACCCGTGCCAATGCGCAAAATCGCGGTGAACTCCATCTCCGAAATCATCCTGCCGGACGAAGCCCCCGACTTAATGGATCTGCCACAATCCAGCGATCTCCTCTCGAGTGCTAAAATGGGTGGGCTTGGTGGCGCTGGCGGCGGCTTCGGCAAAAGCATGGGACTCGGTGCCAAAGGCGGCATGGTCTTCCAGCCACTGTCCATGTTTGGACGTGAGATCAAAGCCAAACGACTGGCGCTGGTTCTAGACGTTTCCAGTTCCATGGCGCCTTATCTACCACAAGTGATCGCAGAACTCGATAAAGTCGCCAAAGGCAGTATCGTCATCCTTTTCCCTGGCTGTGGTTTGGAAAAGCCTTCCCCAAAAGGGCTGGATGGCGAAGAACTCTTTCGCACGCAAGGAAGCGAATTTGAAAAATTTTGGCGTGCCGGTGGGATGGCGTCGCTTGAGGAAACTCGGAAATTGAAATTCAAACCAAGTGATGTCATTCAGGGCGAAAGTGTGTTTCGATTACTTGCGAAACGTCAACAGACATGGTTCATCCATGGCATCGGCACTGGCTACACTTGGACGGCATTGCTCAGCGAGCAAGCACGCCAGGCCGATGCCCTCTACTGGTTTTCGGATTTTCAGGATCGCGTCGACTTCCAGCAAGTTCTCGTGGTCAAAGAAAACCTCCTGCGCAGAAAGCAAAAGCTCTACATCCAACCCTACCAGCACGGAAGTTCCTTTGACTTGGTCAAAAGCCAACTGGTCGATCCGACAGGTGGAGACGTGATCGAGGCTATTTTAGAGTAACGACACTTACCGAATCCAGCCCCAGTGCTTGGTCAGAGGCCAGTAACAGACCAAGGCTGTCCCGACGATGTTGCGCTCAGGAACCGCCCCCCAGACACGTGAGTCACTGCTGTTGTAACTATTGTCTCCCATGGCAAAGTATTGCTCTTCACCAAGATCGATTTTATTGATTCCACCACCGACCGAATTGGCATCAGCATAGCCACGATACCCGTCCACAGGCGACTCGTAGCTGCCTTGCATCACCCGCTTAAAGCCGGCTTCCTCGGCCTGTTGACCATTATGCAACAGACGAGGCGCGACAACTTCCAGATGATCTCCTGGGACACCCGCAAGACGCTTGATGTAGTGTTGAGATCCTTGTTCGGCAGGGACATTGATGCCGCGAATATGATTCGTGGTAAAGACAAAAACCTCCCCGCGCGTTGGTGTGCGGAAGTGATAACTGAGCTTATCGACCAGCACATGATCGCCATTGTGAACGATGCCTCGAGCCAGCAACTGGCCCTTACGAACAGTGAGTCCGCCCGGTAGATCCGCCATGTAGCGGCGATCCGGTGTATCACGCCCCGTCAGCACAGGCTTGGCATTCAGATGACTATAAAGCTGCAGCTCATTCATGAGCTGCGTTTTAGGCGACCCGATGGTGATCTCATGGCCATCCTCAAAATGCAAAATGCAGTAAGGCATGAAGATCGCAAAGCGGTGCTCGGTGAGTGGCTCACGCTGACGTAAGCGCCCCTCATGATCCGAAACCACATTGACATAGCGGGTGCTGGTGAGAAAGGAGCCCAACCAGCCAATCAGGCCTGGCGACGGGTCTTGGGCCGTAGCCTCTGCGGTGATACCATTCAGCGTCGGCTGCATCGAACCCGTGGGAATTTGGAAAGGCTGGGCAATGTAACCGCGAATGCCCAAAGCAATCACGATGGCCACAAAGAACACCTCCACATTGTCTGAGATCTCGCTCGTCCCAGCATTCGGCAGTGCATTTTCACAAACTTTATTCAGCTGTTCGTTGAGCGTCTTAATACGCTCACGATCCCGAGCCTTCATCGCGTCCTCTAGGGTGCTACGCAGTGCGGTGATCTCATCCAGTTTTGCCTGCGGCAAAAGATCGCGCTTGTAGTCGATGAATCGGGTAACACCCTTGTGCAGGAGTTTGGCTTGCTTCAGGTAGCGTGGGGTAAAGAAAAACATAGGACAGAAAACCTGTGGCTGGAGGTTGCTCCTTTGGCATCATGCATGCATCACAGCAAGCGGCAAAACCATCCTCAAGAAGATCGTCCCACGCAGAGTCAATAGAGGATCCAGCCCAATTTCGGCTAAATCTCACCCCATGCGGCATAAAGGCACACTCAATTTCTTCCCTTTTGTTGTGAAGCCTCTCCTTTCCGAAGCAAAATCATGATTTTTGCTGATTGTTAGGCGCAGAGCTAGGAATCATTCAAGAATGACCAAGCTCGAACACCACCTCAGACGTTCCTTGTTCTGAGCGCGTTCCAGGCCATTCCAAGTCCACCCACCACAAAAAGTCCAGGGAACCAAATCGAGTAAAGCGCTGCACGTGTGTCATGTTTCAGTACGGCCTGATCTGGTTTGGCAGGATTGACGTAGCAGGTCAGTTCGGCACCAACCGGGTAGTCAGCTAATTTTTTTCTGGCCACATCTTCATGCTGAGTGGGCGAATTGACTCGCTTGATGAGGCTACCAGTCATGGCCTTGTCAGCAAAGCTGAACGAATAGCGGACTTCGGCTCGGTAGGCAGGGTTTGAATTCGGGGTAGGCTGCTCTTTGGCTAGACGACTCGAGGTGATACGACAGGACGTAGGCGTCCAGCGGCGGGTTTCCTCGGCACGTTGCCAAGCTGTGTAGAGCACCCAGGTAAAGACGATTCCAGCCAGAGCTAGAAAGAAGCCCATGCTGGCTAACCAGAGGCGTCCTGAGAGAGAAGAGGTGGAAGAGTGAGCCATGAATGAGAGTGATGCTTTGACTAGCCTACGCATGTGCTGCATACAAGGAGGTTGCACACTGATCATGGCCTTAACTTCTGAAATCCCACTCCCAAACACCCGCCCACCGCGCTGGCTGCTCAAGCCTGTGCCAGCGTGCGCGGCGGACGTGGCCGCAGAATCCGGTCTTCACCCCATTTTAGCCGTCCTACTTGCCCAACGCGGCTTTACAACGGCGACACAAATTCGCGATTTCCTAGTCCCCAAGTTGGCAAGTCTGGGCGATCCCTTGGTGCTACCTGAGATGCCGCAGGCTGTCGAGCGCATCCTGAAGGCGGTGGATCTAGGGCAGAAAGTGGCTCTTTATGGTGACTACGACGTGGATGGCGTGACTTCGATGTCCCTCATGTGCCTGACTTTGCGGGCCTATGGGGTGAAGCCACATCTGTTTCTGCCATCCCGAATGGATGAGGGCTATGGGTTAAGTCTGGATGGTTTTGCCCGATTATTCGAGGAATTTGGCAAGCCTGACCTGCTGCTGGCTCTGGATTGCGGGACGACTTCGATCAAAGAACTTACCTGGCTGCGTGAGCAAGGGGTGGACTGCGTGATCATTGATCACCATGAACTGGCCCCTGAAGGCAGGCCTCCATGTGTGGCCATCGTGAATCCAAAGTTAGGCACGGAGTATCACTATTTTTGCACCGCTGGCCTCGTCTTTAAAGTCGCCCATGCGCTGATGAAGACGCGCAGAGTCGAAAGCTTTGATCTAAAGGACACGCTGGACCTGGTGGCCTTGGGCACGGTCGCTGATTTGGTGCCACTAATTGATGAAAATCGACTGCTTGTTCGTCGTGGCCTTGAGGCCCTCGCTCAGACTCAGCGCATTGGTATCAAGGCACTCAAGCTGACAGCGGGCGTCGAGGGTTTTATTCAGACCCATCACGTCGGTTTCCGACTCGGACCACGTCTAAATGCTGCCGGTCGCTTGGATACGGCCTTCACCTCACTGCAGCTCTTGCTGGCTGATGATCCGATCATGGCGGCTGAATTCGCTGCCTTGCTAGAGAACCACAATCGCGACCGGCAAGCCGTAGAATTGGCCGTCTATAATGAGGCTGAAGAGATGTTACTGGCCATGGGAAGCATGGATCAGCATCATGCCGTGGTCCTAGGCTCGCGAAACTGGCATCCCGGTGTGGTTGGCATCGTCGCGTCCCGGTTATCACGCCTGGTGAACCGACCCACCATCCTGTTTTCCTTTGATGAGAACGGCATTGGCAAAGGCAGCGGCCGTAGCATTCCCGGATTTTCTTTGGTAGAGGCGATCGATGTCTGCCGCGAGCATATCCTACGCGGTGGCGGCCATGCCATGGCTGCGGGTGTCTCTGTCAGTGAGTCTAATTTGGAGATCTTCCGAACGACATTCTGTGAAGCTGCACGCAAGGCACTGACGGATGAAAACCTCGCAGCCGTGTTAGAGCTGGATGCTGAGGTGAAGCTCAGTGATCTAGGGATTGACTTCCTGCAAAACTTCCGGCTCATGGAGCCCTTTGGCCAGCGCAACTCAGAACCGATCTTTCTCTGCAAACGCGTGACCCCGAGGCTTCCTGGCCGTCTCATGAAGGAAAAACATCTGCGCGTGATGCTTTCCCAAGAAGGGGCAAGCATGGAAGCGCGCTGGTTCAATGCCCCCCTGCAAAACCTACCCAAACCACCCTGGGACGTGGCCATGCGTGTTCAACGTAATTCCTGGCGCGGTGATGAGCAGTGGCAACTGACTCTAGATGCCGTGCGCAGCTCTGAGTGAGATCCACTCAGGCCACATGCCCGAACTCGGCCAACGCTCCTTTCAGCAACTCCATGGGTAAGCCCATAACGTTGGTCCAAGAGCCCACATAACTGCTGAGGATCATCTCCCCGCACTCCTGGATGCCATAAGCACCTGCTTTATCCAAAGGGTTGACCTTGGCATGATAGGCGCAGATCTGATCATCAGTCAGTGACTGAAAGAGGACGTGGGTGATGCCATGTAGTCCCCTGCCCTGGGTCCCCCCAGAATGGGCCAAATAGACACCCGTGCAGACTTCATGAGCACGACCAGAAAGCTGCCGAAGCATGTCTAAAGCTTCCTCCAGATCTCTCGGTTTTCCAAGTGGGATACCGTCCACATAGACAAGGGTATCTGCGCCAATCACCAGAGCATCGGGCCGTAACTGAGCGCCGGCCACGGCTTTTCGGCGAGCGTTTTCAACGGTTAAAGCCTCAGGCGTAAGGCTCGCATCATGCGCTTCCTCGACTTCAGGCAGGACGATCTCAAAGGCAAAACCAGCCTGAGTCATCAACTCGACTCGACGCGGGGATTGTGAAGCCAGGACTAGCGGCGGCTTAGTTCCAAGAGGAAAAACGTCCATCATGTCTCAGTTGGCCTGCTCCTCAATCATGAGAACTTCATCTGCTCTCAACATGGCATCGCGATTCTGAAAGGTGCGATAACGGTAGTAACCTGTTTTACCCACAAAATCAGGAGAACCTTTGCAAAGATACTCACGCCCATCTTTTAAGGTGATTTTATAACTACCCGTGGACTGGCAACTGCTCATGAGGCAGAGCAGGGGCAAAAAGCAAAGGAGGCGAGTGATCAACATGACAATCAACGAACGCTGAAGAGAGAATCAATCGGACTTTTTCGGCAATCATTGATGCTGAAATGTTCAAAAACACAGAAGCTTGCCAGATAATAATCTTCACTTAGCTTAAACACTTCATGTCAGCCGTCACCTTTTTCAAAGAATTCTCTCGCAACTGGAAGACCGTAGGCGCTGTGGCTCCCTCTAGCCCTACTCTGGCAAAGCGCATGATGAAGTCCGCTGAAATCTCGAAAGCACGCCATATCTTAGAGCTCGGACCAGGCACAGGCGCCCTCACCACGGCAATCCAAGACGCCCGATCGAAGAGCAGCGCCTACCTCGGCATCGAGATCAATACCACCTTTGCCAATCAACTCCGCCGGCGGTTTAAGGACATGTCATTTGAAGTGGCTGGCGCACAGGAGTTCGACTTTGCAGCGTATCTCAAAGACCGCGAACCCATCGACGTGATCATCAGCGGCCTACCTTGGACCGCCTTCCCTCGCTCGCTTCAAGAAGCGATCTTGGGCAATGTGCTACCACATCTGGCTCCAAGCGGGCGCTTCGCTACCTTTGCCTACTATGGCTTTCATTGCATGCCCAGCGGCCAGCGCTTCCGTGAGTTGCTGCATCAAAACCTTCCCGGCGTGGAAACCAGCCGCGTGGTTTGGGCTAACGTGCCGCCAGCCTTTGTTTACGTCGGTCGAAAGTGATCAAGCTAAGAGGCCCTTCACCACGTGCCCGTGGACGTCGGTGAGTCGATAGCGCCGACCTTGAAATTTGTAGGTCAGTCGTTCGTGATCGATCCCCAGCAGATGCATCAGCGTGGCATGGAAATCATGGATGTGGAGTCCGTCCTTGACCGTGTTATAGCCAAACTCGTCGGTTTCGCCATACACGCTGCCCGCTTTGATTCCGCCACCGGCAAACCAGGCGCTGAAGCAGCGCGGATGATGGTCGCGACCAAAGTTGGCGCTGATTTTCCCCTGGCAATAGGACGTGCGCCCGAACTCGCCGCCCCAGACGACGAGAGTGTCATCAAGCATACCGCGTTGCTTGAGATCTTTGATCAATGCCGCAGAGGCCTGATCCGTTTCTTTGCAGAGTCGCGGCAGCGCGCCGGGAAGGCCGCCATGATGATCCCAGTCCTGATGATACAGCTGAATGAAACGCACCCCTTTTTCCGCCAAGCGCCGCGCTTGCAGACAGTTCGCGGCAAAGCTGCCAGGCGTCCTCACATCCGGCCCATAACTATCCAGCACGTGCTGCGGCTCATCACTCAGATCAGCCACCTCTGGGATGCTGGACTGCATGCGGTAAGCCATTTCATAATGATCAATACGGCTGGTGATTTCAGCATCAGGTGTGCTGGCGTATTGATGCTCATGCAGTTCCTTCAAGCGATCCAACATCAGCCTTCGACTGTCCGCACTCACGCCCGCTGGATTACCAAGATAGAGCACCGGATCTTTGGCAGCACGGAACAGCACGCCCTGATGCTTCGTGGGTAAAAAACCACTTCCCCACAGATGAGAACCCAACGGCTGGCCACTTTTACCTTTGGTGATGAGCACCGTGAAGGAGGGCAAATTGGCGTTCTCGGCACCGAGTCCATAACTCAACCAAGAACCCATACTCGGACGGCCTGCAATCTGGGATCCTGTCTGAAAAAAGGTTACCCCTGGACCGTGATTGATCGACTCTGTGAACATGGATCTAGCCACACAAATATCATCCGCGATGCTGGCGGTATGCGGTAGCAGTTCACTGAACCAGGCGCCAGATTGACCGTACTGGCTAAATTTAAAGGGAGATCCCACCATCGGAATCGAAGCCTGGTTCCCTGACATTCCCGTCAAGCGCTGGGTGCCGCGCACGGAGTCAGGTAGCTGCTCACCATTCCGTTGATTCAGCAGCGGCTTGTAATCAAAGAGATCCAAATGCGAAGGCCCACCCGACATGAACAGATAAATGATGCGCTTAGCCTTCGGCTGCCAATGGCTGGAGCCCAGCACACCACGATCCGCCTGTGTCTCTGCGCCCAGACTTTCCTTAGCCAGGAGTTCATTCAGCGCTAGACCACCCAGGCCCAGGCCAAAGCGATTCAGCAACGTGCGGCGATTCAGAAGAGGATTCATCGGATTCATGAAAGGAGATCGGTTAGCGTTTCACCACGCAGGCATCGTGGTTGAGTAAGGCCTGGGCCAGCAAGGTCGCAGCAGCCGCTTCTGGCATCGGGAGCTGGGCATTTCGTTTGGCTGCACCCACTTTGAGCAGTTCTTCCGCTTCTTGAGGCACGGCTTTAAAATGCGCTAACTGCTCCTGATAGAGCTGCGTGCAAATTTGCTTCTCACGCGCATCAGGCTGACGGGAAAGACAACGCAGGAAACCAAACTCAATCATCTTGGCCAAATTCCCGTTGGCCTCCTGATGAATGGTTTCACCCAACACACGGGCCGCTTCCACATACTGAATTCCATTGAGGAGGATCAGGGCTTGCAGCGGCGAATCCGTTCGCTCACGCTTAGAAGCACAAACGGCCCGCCTCGGTGCATCAAAGGCCACCATCGCAGGCGGCGGACTCGTGCGCCGCCAATGTGTGTAAAGACTGCGGCGATACACCGCGTCTCCAGCACCCGGCTCCACAGGTTTAAAGGCCTCTTTCATCTCATAAGGATACACTGGAGGACCTCCCATCGTCAGCTTGAGTAAACCAGAAGCCGCTAACGCATTGTCGCGAATCATCTCAGCCGGCAAGCGGAACCTCGGCCCACGCGCCAACCATTGATTCTCGGGATCGTCAGCCATGATCTTAGCCTCAGCGATGCTTTGCTGGCGATAGACTCGACTCATCACCATCTCCTTCACCAGTGCCTTCACGTTCCAGCCGCTTTGGATGAACTTCATGGCCAAATAGTCGATCAATTCGGGATAAAGCGGCTTCTCTCCCTGACTGCCAAAGTCTTCAGCCGTCTTCACCAGACCACGACCAAACAAACTTTGCCAAAGGCGATTGACGGTAACCCTGGCAGTGAGCGGATGGTTCGGAGCCGTAAGCCATTGCGAATAGCCAAGCCGATTCATGGGCGCACCTTGAGGGAAAGGTGATAAGAAGGCAGGCGTCACAGGCCCAACTTCCTCGGTTCGCTTATCGTATTCTCCACGCGTCAAAAGATAAGCTTTCTTAGGCTTCGGCAATTCACGCATAACCATGATTTCCTTCTGCGCATCCTGATGATCATAGAGCCTGCTGCGCACGGTTTTGAGATCTTCCGCCAACTTCTGCCCTAGCGTCTCAGAGACATCCCGATCATAAAGGCGCAAGTCATCGATCAGCCCCGCTTTAAAACCACGATCACGCATCCGTTCCCCCAGACTGAGGTTATCATGGCCACCACCCGCGATGGTTTTGGTGAGAGCATCTTTGATCACATCGACCGACGCCAACTGATCATCCATAAAAATCTTCAAGCCCTTCGCACTGCTGCTGCCATCATAAGTCACCACCACATGCACCCACTGTTTCAGGGGCAAATTTGTCTGGGAACGGATGCTGATCGCATTGCCTGGCCAAAAGTGGATCAGAGACCATTTCAATTTCCCCTCCTCAATCAACAGCTCATACCCACGACTGGCAGCATCAGTCCAGGCTTGGGAGCGATGCAGCACTACGGCACGCTCTTTGACATCGGGTGTTTGAATCCAGAGAGACAAACTAAAAGGATCCTGTCTTTTGAAGTTTCCCAGAGGGGTGTCGACGGAATCATCCCCTGTGAATTGGATCGCCTTGCCTAACTTCCCTGGCACCAGTTTATTTTCGCCCTTCAAAACGGCTTCAGGACCTGGCGGCAGAGCTGTCTTAGCCACCCTCTTAGGAGTCGGCGCGGCTTTGGGATCAGCAACCTGTGGTGGTGCTGCTGGATGCAGACGGTCGGCTAACTTATTTCCCTTCAACTCGTCAAAGGTAAAATGGGCGATCGGATGATCCAGTGTTGCTTCAAGCTTCAAATCTTTCGTCTGGCGCATCCCAGGCTCGGTTCGCATGACCTCCAGAGCTTTGAGTTGTTCCTGCATCAAAGCCAATGTTTCCTTGGCGGACTGATCCATCAAGGCCATGGCTGGGGTCGGAGGTGAGGGCGTGAAATAGGAATACAAGCCCGCCTCGTCAATGTTTTGCAGCATGGAAAACAACCCATAATACTCCTTTTGAGTGATCGGATCATACTTGTGATCATGACAGCGGGAGCACTCAAAGGTCAGCCCAAGAAAAGCCGTGGCCACGGTCTGCACACGATCGGCCACGTATTCCACTCGGTACTCCTCCTCCACACTACCACCTTCACTTTCCTGCTGATGCAGGCGATTAAAGGCCGTCGCTAACACTTGCTCATCGGTTGGGTTGGGCAGCATATCTCCGGCGAGTTGCCAGGTGATGAACTGGTCATAAGGCAGGTTCTCATTAAAAGCCTTCACCACCCAATCTCGCCAAGCCCAGACATCGCGATCCCGATCCACCTGAAAGCCATAACTGTCGGCATAGCGCGCGCTATCCAGCCAATCCACCGCCATACGCTCGCCATACTGAGGAGAGGCCAAAAGCTGATCCACCGTCTGCTCGTAGCGCTCCTTCGAAAAGGCCAACACATCCGCTGCTGTCGGAGGTAATCCCGTCAGATCGAAACTCAATCGACGTAGCAGCGCGCTGGCCTCAGCCTCGAGCTGAAGTTTCAATCCATGCTCGCTCAAGGCAGCCTCCACGATCTTATCGATACCGGTGTTCTTAGCCGCATCGGCCTTCAGCGAAATGAAGCTCCAATGCGCTTCATACTCGGCTCCTTCTTCAATCCATTGGGTCAACGTTTTGATCTCAGCAGGGCTAAGCGATCCCAGCTTTGACTCTGGCGGCGGCATCATGTCATCCGGATCATGAGAATGGATGCGTTTCAGGATCAGACTCTTCTCCGGTTGCCCAGGCGCGATGTGTCCTTCTTTGACCGCGGCAGCCCGCTCATCCAAGCGTAAATCACCTTCCCTCTTCTTGCTATCTGGACCGTGGCAATGGAAACATTTGTCCGATAAAATGGGCCGCACATCGCGATTGAATTGCAGCTTACCAGCCGCCATCAAAGCTTGTCCATTGGAGACAGCCAGCAGAATCAAAGGGAAGACAGAAAGTCGAAAAGACATGATCTACAATTACGTCGATTTGCCGTGCCGTATTCAGAAAAGTCTATGTCTGATTGTGACACAGCGCTGTTCGACTATTTTAAATCGTTGAGCTGAATCGTCTGTTCGATCTGTGTCCGGCCATCCACATCCAGAAGACGTAAAGTCAGCGGCACAGACGGCTGATTCCAGTCAATGCTCAGCGTGCCGACATTTGGCTGATGATAGGTTTGAGGGAGCAGTCGATTCTTATTGGGCGTTGGCGTTCCACGCTGATGCACCTGGGTCATCGAACTGGCAGTTAGGTCGTAGAGCGAATAAGGCACCCCCTCACGCAGGCAGGACAGCTCACACCAATGCCGATCGCCGCTCAGGAACAGCACCCCCTTAGCCGCAGTGCTGCGAATCAACTCGATCAGTCGCTTCTGCTCGTGGGGAAAATTGGCCCAACTCTCACTGCCCGATGCCTCTGCCGCAAACTGGATGCTGCTGACCACGAGGCGCAGCTCCGCTGGCTGCTGCAGCACCGATTCAAGCCAGGCCCACTGAGCCGCGCCGAGCACGGTGGCCGAAAGATCATCCGTCGGAATGGCACTTCCACCCGCAGCGCCCTGCTCCTTGGGCACACGCTTCAGAGGACTGCGGAAGTAACGCGTATCGAGCATGATGACTTGGGTTCGTTTGCCTTCCGGCCCAAAGACTCGGGTTTGATACACGCCCTCCTGCTTCCTAAGCTTGGAATCCGTGGGCTCCTTCAGCCAATCCCAGAACTCTTTTTGGGCCTGCGGCCGCATCGAATAATCCGCGCCCCCATCATTCAGCCCCATGTCATGATCATCCCAAGTAGCCAGAATGGGTGCCTTACTCCGCAAGCCTTGATAAAAGGTGCTTTGGCTGAGTGCCTTGTACTTCTCCCGCATCACCCCCATGTCCGTCGTGTCCGCATAGATATTATCTCCCATGAACAGAAAAAGATCCATGGGCAGCGTCAGGGTTCGGTTCAGCATCGGATGATCCGTGACATTCAGGCAGGAGCCAAAAACGACATCGTGCAGCGGCTCGGGTGCCTTGTTTAACTCAAAGGGAAAACTCATTTCACCTGGGAAAAGCACCGAGAATTTGGGATTCTCGATCCCCTCCATGAAATTGCGAAAGACAACCGCCAAAGGCGTCTCCTTCGTGGCACGGATGCGCCAGGACTTCGCCCCAGTTGGCACCCGACTTGTCCAAGTCCCCGTCAGCACGACCACATCCTCATCACTGAGCAGCGGAGCCCGATCATGCCCCGTAAACTCAAAGGCAAAACTCGGCACCACCTGCCCTTCCGCATCAAAAAAGAACTCCACATAGCGCTTCACCAGCTCCCCTGCCTTGGTGCGCAGTTCCGTCTTCCGCGCCTCACTCAGCGTTGGCAAGATCGGGTTCATGAGCGACGCCGCCGTATTGGGATCCGGGGAAAAGCAGCGTGGGTCCACTTCCACTACCACCGTGCATAGTCCATCTTGAGTGAAAAATGTCCTTACAGGCACGTCCGGCACCGCATGAGCCTGACAAAAAAGAGGAACTCCAAAAAAGGCTAGGAAGAAAAGAAAACGCATGAAGGAAAAAATAAGTCTTGTTTGAAACGAATGACTATGGACAATCGTTGTAGATAGAGCAACGCTTCAAGTTGCTGAAATCCATCAAACACCACGATACCATGAAGAAAGCACTCGCCATCCTCGCCATCACCACCATCGCTCTCGGCTCCGCTTACGCAGGCTGCGGCAAGGTCGTCACCAACGAAGGTAAATTGAAAGAATTCGACGCAGCGACCAAGAAAGTCGTTGTGGAAGGTAAAGACGGCAAGTCCGCTTCCCTGACCCTGACACCTACCTCCAAAGGCGCTGAAGAAGCCGCTTCCCTGGTCGGTAAAGCCGTCAAAGTGGACAGCGAGCACGGCAAGATCACCTCGATCGCCAAAGCCTAATCCGGCCAATTAACGCCGAATCTCAGAAAGCCCAGCAGCAATGCTGGGCTTTTTTAGGCCCATGAACGTGGCCCGCCATGCCCCTCATCGCAGCTCAACAGCCCTTTTCAGAACTACTGCCAGCTAGACCACCATAGGGACCTCGCGCCTTTTGCCTCAGCCTATGCTCAGAGCTTTTACAGTCGAAGGTAGACGCGACCGCTACCAGCAGCAAATGGGAGAAACTGCTCCGTTACGTGCATGGTGGGTGCTCCTGCAACATCGATCCAACTTGCAGATCAAACTAGGGACATTAGCTCTCTAAAGGACTTGCGCAATTAGGCCAACGCTGCGGATGGTCTTTGGCGGTCCTGCCGACAGGACAGAGCGGAAACCACGGCTGTTGCAGCCGAAGCTCGCTAAGGTCCAGAGTTTGCTTACCTTCATAGAGTTAGATCAGCTTCATTTGAACGATTTCAGGAATTGAACTTGAGCCACCCTAGCTCAATTCTAAGTCACCTTTCATGCTGAGATCTTTTGACCTTTGATGAATCACCCTCCTAGATGGAGCCTCTAACATCTGAAATGCCCATGCGTCCGCTCAGCCTTCTTTTTCTATTTCTAACCTCCGCCATCTTGGGTAGTGCTCAAAAGCCTGAGGAAATCAAAGAATACACCAGCAGCCTAGGCATGAAGTTTGTAACCGTGCCGGGGTCTAGTGTGTTCTTTGCGACCTATGAAACGACGGTGGCTCAGTGGCAAACTTTCCTGGAAAAAAGCGGCTACAAATGGGACTACAAACCGCATTTTGTTCAGGGCGAAGGTCACCCAGCCGTAGGAATCACCTTGCAAGATGCACGGGCCTTCTGTTCATGGCTAACGGATGAAGAACGTGCCACGAAGAGAATCAACGTGGCACAGTCCTACCGTCTGCCGACCCAAGATGAATGGGATGCGGCTGTCGTGTTGACCCGGACCCGCAAGCCCGACCTCACCGTCGATGAAAAGGTTCAGGATGAGAGGACCTTCCCCTGGGGCTTGAACTGGCCCCCTCCCGCCAAGGCAGGCAACTTTGCCGAAGGCGAGATCGCCGGTTATGATGATGGTTTTCCTTTTACCTCCCCTGTCGGCCAATTCACCGCCAGCAGTGATGGGCTCTTTGATTTAGCCGGCAATGTCTGGGAATGGTGCTGGGACACCGAAATCCGAGCCGAACAAGAAGGTGTTCTACGAGGCGGTAGCTGGGCCTATTTCCGTGCGGAGTGCCTCACCTCTGCCTATACCTACCGCGTGCCTGCTGAACTGAGAATGCCAACAATTGGCTTCCGCTGTGTCTTTGAGGACAAACAGCGCAGTGCCGAAATTCTGGCGATGGCAGAATCTGTGAAAGCCAAAATCCGCAATGAGCGCCGCGAGCAGATCGTCGGTGGCAGTGTCGATAAAGCCGAAATGGAAGCGATGAAAAAGAAACTGCTCGGGAGCGATGCTGCATCGACGATTCCTGATCCCAGCAAACTTAAACCGGTCGTGGCAGGCAGCCCGTTTGAGAACTCCTTAGGCATGCTCTTCGTGCCACTGGGAGACAAAAAACTCGCAGGTAAAATGGAGGTGCGTATGCAGGACTTCGAAACGTGGCTGAAAAGCGCTGACCGCTCCTGGGATAAAAAACCCTCTTTCCTTTTGGGAGGTGCCCACCCTGCCTCTGGTCTTAGCTGGACCGATGCGCGTGACTTTTGTGAATGGCTCACAAAGCGAGATCACGCCCTCAAGCTGATTCCTGCAGAAGCCATCTACCGCCTGCCAAGCGATGCCGAATGGAGCGAGATGGCAGGCTTAAAAGATGAAGTAGGAGCTGATCCTGCCGCGAAAAACGGAGCCAACAAAACCCACTACCCGTGGTCAGCCAAGGGCAGCTTCCCGCCCCCGGCGATGAGCACCAACTTGGATGCCCCGCGGATGCCCGACTTCACCGACAGCTACTCCTACACGGCCCCAGTCATGAACGAGGATGCGAATGAACTTGGCATTCAAGGTCTCAGTGGCAACGTTTCCGAGTGGTGCGCGGACTCATGGCCAGGAGCAGAAACCGAACGGGTCGTTCGTGGCGGATCCTGGCTCAGCTTTGATAAGGGTCAGCTGCTGACCTCTAGCCGACGTCACATTGCCCTGAGTAATGCCACACCAGACATTGGCTTCCGCGTCATGCTGGAACTCAAAACCCCTTAATCGCTGGGTAACATGCACGTTGACAATCTCCCGCCAGAATTATTGGCCAAGCCTTGCAAACCTTGGCTAACTTGGATCATGGGAGTTCTCCTCCTCTTCGGGGTCGCCTACTGGTTTTGGGGGCCTAGCACCGTCTTCAAGGCCCGCTCCTACATCTCTAGGCATTACGCGGAAAAAGCCGAAAAGGAAATGGCTCTGAAGGACTGGACCAATGCTTATATCACGCTTTCTTTAGCCGCCAGTTGGCGCACCGATCATCCGCTCGTCTTACGGCTAACCGTCGATTTTTTGAATGCCGTGGGTGCCGATACTGAAAGCGTGCTCACAGCCTACGGCAAACTCATCACCGCTGGCGTAGCTACCGATGATGACATCTTAAAAATGGGCAATATTTATGTCCAGCAGCTCGACATTGTCAGCAGTCTTGCTCTGCTCGAAAAGCTTAGCCCTGAGAAGCGTGGTAAACGCCAAGCCCTGGAACTCTTGGCCAACATTCAGCGAGTCCAGGGACAGGCAAAGCTGGCTGAACAGACCCTGCGACAGGCCCTCAGCATGGATAAAGACGAGCCGATGTGCCAACTCCGCTTAGCCATGCTAGATTTGCAGGCGGGTGGCTTTGCTGAAATCAAAGAACGTGCGCAAGAAGTCATTTGGACATTGTCTACAAGAAAAGACCGAGCAGGCATGGTCGCCATCGAAACGCTGTGCAGCAGCAAGGAACTCACCAGCGCGCAGGCTGAAACCCTTTTGGCCCGATTGGAGGAGCACCCAGATAAATCCCCAGCTATCCGCTACAATGCGCTGTCAGCCATACTCAAGACACAGCCTCAAAAACGCGCAGAAATCCTCAACCGCGAGGCCAACCCAGAGACCCATCGGACTGAATCCGAATTGGCCACTCTCATGCAGTGGTTATTGCGCGAGCATGAGCCACAACGCGTCGTCTCCTTAAAACAAGGCAACCTATTTACTAAATCTGCCGTCCTCATTCAACCCTACCTGCAAGCATTGGCTGACCTGCAACGCTGGAATGAACTGAACGAGACTCTGGCGCGCCCAGCAGGCCTTTCCATTTCATCGGCTTCGGCAGCCCTCTGGCGGGCCCGAGCTGCTCGTCACTTAGACGCTGCAAACCTTCGTGCCAAACAGCAACTGGACATTGTTTATGAAGCAACGGGGCATGGCCGAGAGGGAGCGACAGCTATGGCAGCTGCCACTCTTGCTGAAGACATTGGCCTCTGGGACGTCGCCCTTCTTTTCTACGAAGGGCTGGCGAAAAACCAACCTCAATCACGCCTCCAGATGATCGAAAAAGTTCAAGAAATGGCGATCCGCGATCGTGACACGAGCGCTACCTTAAACGCCGCTCGCAGGCTGCTTGAGATCCGTCCAAACAATCGGCAATATGCAGATCGTGCCATCTACTTGCAGCTCCTTTCAGGCGATGAAGTCGAGCTTGCGGCTGAAAAAGTAGTCCATGCCGACTCAGCCGCGGCCAATCGCCTAGAGGATCATTTTGTGCGCGCTCTGGCTGCTTACCGGCTAGGTGATCTGACCAGCCTGCGCCTCCATTTGGACAAGGTTAGTGACATCAGCGCACTCACCCAAGGGCAGCGCGCGGTTCACGCAGGATTACTTTCGATCAGTGGTCGAGTTGGACCGGCCTATCAAATCGCGGAGCAGATCCCGTCGATTCTGTTACTCACAGAAGAACTGCGCTTCCTCAAACGCGCTCTTTAGTAGAGTAGGCAGCAGAGGCTAGCCTCTCCTGCCTACTCTACTTAGTGGGATTCATCACTTAGACCAGGCAAAGCTGGAGCTTTGTCCGCATAGCGATCCAAGCGATTCGACAGGATGAGCAAAGTCGGCGCCCAAAGCCCAACAAAGATGCCGAAGCGTTCTGCATGAGCCTTCTGCTCGGCATCTGAACTGTTCAGAAACCACCAGATCCAGATCGACAGAACAACGGAAAGTATGCCTGCCTGGAAACAGACAGTGCTCAAAGTTCGGCAGATACGTGGATTCATATCCGCAGTCTAACCACCCGAAGGTCCGATGAACAAGCCGCAAACAAATCATGCGGCAGGTTCACCAAAATCGGGCGCACCCAGAAAAACGTTTTTCAAGTGCCCACAGCGAGAAGCCAGGCAGCTAAAACTCATTTACCCCAGGCTCTCATTAGGGCAGAAGCCATGTCAGCAGGGCTGTCAGCGACGGAGATTCCGCACTCGGCAAGAATACGCTTCTTAGCAGCGGCGGTGTCGTCTTCTCCACCAATGATGGCACCAGCATGGCCCATACGGCGCCCAGGAGGAGCCGTAGCACCAGCAATGAAAGCTGCGATTGGCTTTTTACAGTTGTCCTTAGCCCAGCGACCCGCTTCGACTTCAGCGTTACCGCCGATTTCGCCAATCATGATAATCGCTTCGGTCTCTGGGTCTTCATTAAACATCTTGAGGATGTCCAGATGATTGGTGCCATTGACTGGGTCACCACCGATACCGACGCAGGTGCTCTGACCATAACCACGAGTGGTCAGCTGCCAAACAGCCTCATAGGTGAGTGTGCCAGAGCGGCTAACGACGCCGACATTGCCACGTTTATGGATGTATCCTGGAGCAATGCCGATACGGCAGCCGCCATGGGATTTTTCACCCAGACCTGGAGTCACCAGACCAGGGCAATTGGGGCCGATGAGGCGTGTCTTGCTGCCCTTCATGGCGGACTTCACACGGATCATGTCATTGATAGGGATACCTTCGGTAATGGCGACGACAAGATCGAGACCCGCGTCGACGGCTTCCAAAATAGCATCCGCGGCAAACGGCGGCGGAACAAAAATTACACTGACTGTCGCACCTGATTCCTTGGCAGCTTGAGAAACCGTATCAAAAACTGGCACCTTATGGCTACCGTGCTCAAAATGCTGGCCACCTTTCCCTGGTGTGACACCAGCGACGAGTTGGGTGCCGTAATCAAGAGATGCCTTAGCGTGGCGTGAACCAAAATCGCCCGTGATACCTTGGACGAGGATGCGTGTATTAATATCAACTAGGATAGCCATGTGTGGAGATGAGGAGGGGGATTCGAATAAAAAAGCTGCCTGAGAGGCGTCCTATCATAGAAGTGACCTTCTCACCGTCAAGAAGGCAGGCAGAATCATTTTACTTCTTCAGCCAAAAGTTGCTCGGTTGAATTTCATCCAGAGTCGTTCATCGGTATGCCAATGCCTGATCTAAAAACCCTGCTCATTGCCCAAGCCCTAGAACTAGGGTTTGCGGACTGTCGAATTGCAGAGGCCAAGGAGGCGCCGCACCGAGCCCTTTATGAGAAATGGGTAGCCGATGGGAAATACGGCGACATGGCCTGGATGGCGCGGAATGTTGAGCGTCGCACAGACCCACGGTTGATTCAGTCTGACGCCAAAAGTGTGATCGTCCTGGCCTTGAACTATTTTCAAGGGACCTCTCAACCTGGAATTGGCAGCTACCGGATTGCTCGTTACGCCTGGAATGAAGATTATCATGATTTGATCCTCAAAAAGCTCAAAGCTCTGGATGCTTGGATGAGCGAACAAGGCGGGACACAGCGCTACTATGTCGACACGGGTCCCGTTCTCGAGCGCGACTTTGCCACGGAAGCGGGGCTAGGCTGGGGTGGGAAAAGCACCATGCAAATCCACCGCAAGCTGGGCACTTGGTTCTTTTTAGCAGAGCTGATCACGACTCTGGATCTGACCCCCGATCCTGCTGCCAAAGACCTGTGCGGCAAGTGCACACGCTGCATGGATGCCTGCCCGACCCAGGCCATTACCGCCCCCCACAGCATGGATGCCAGACGTTGCGTCAGCTACCTCACGATCGAAAGCAAAGGCTCCATCCCCATCGAATTCCGTCGCGCCATGGGAAATCGCATCTACGGCTGTGACGATTGCCTGACCGCCTGCCCATGGAACAAATTTGCCCAAACCTCTCACGAAGCCGCTTTCCACGCTCGCGAATCGGTACTTGGACAAAGTTTAACGGATTTCTTAAAGTTAACCGATGAATCATTCCGCGCCCTTTTTGCCAAGAGTCCGATCAAGCGTATCAAACGCCCAGCCTTCATCCGGAATGTGTGTGTAGCGCTTGGTAATACTGGAACTGCAAACAACCTGACCGATCTGGAGCCGCTATGCAATGACGCGAATGAGATGATCTCAGAACATGCCGCTTGGGCTGTGGCAGAAATTAAACAGCGGCTGAATCTCTGACTGTTCATTTGCCACGGAAGCCAAAAGCCACAACATTTGAATCGTCCCATTGGTCCCCACACCATGAAAGCTCTTTTCTTCACCTTAGTCATCTTGGGCTCCGCCTTTCTAACCTATGATTACTTTTTCGCGCGTCCGTGGGAACGGGTGATCTTTGAAAAAACAGCTCGCCCTGTCATTGCCGCCAATCCGATACTTCCCGATCATGTCGTCGAAGATGATGGCCTTGTGATGCAAAGTAAGCCTGCGCCAAAAGCAACTGGGGAGGACTGGAAACCTTCGATACCTGTCATTCCAACCAATGAATTCGTGCCTCCGACGATTCCATCAGTCGAAGCTACGACCAAAAACTGGACGATGATCCCAAAGCAGGCATTCCCTAGGTTGGTGGTCTTGAAAAAAGACGTTCAGGTCAAAATGAGTGTAGGCGCATCGACTCTCCGAGCAGGTGCTACAGCCTACGCTTTAACCTCGGAAAATGGGATCTTGAGCATCGCTCCGACAGCCACATCTCCTGCCCGCGGCACCATTGCAGTTTTGGACACGGATTTTCCTGAACAGATTTTCGAAAAGTTTAAAGCTTGGAAAAGCGCTAGAATCTCGCAAGCAAAGCAAGCCTGGATAGCAGGAAAGACAAAGGTAACGGCATCCGGTAAAGATCAAAGCACCTTAGCCAATGGTCTGGGCGTCACCTTTGGCGCTGAGGGTAAGCCTCTGCAGAATCCCGATGGAAGCTACAATCTGTTACTAGCGGTGATTTCAGCCGGTAAAGTCAGCGATGTGGATCCCAACAAAGTCCTGCATTGGAGCGAGCCCGCGCTCAGGACAATCGATGGCAAGCCCACCTGGGTCATTGATGTGCGCTATGAAGCCAAAACGCTCTTTGGCCCCATGGAAGTGAATAGCCACGCTCAGGCGAGAGGCGGCCAATTTGTGCGCTGGATCTATGATTCAGGAGAGCCTCTCCCCTGATCCAACCCATCCTAACCCTAGCATTTCAAGCATCATTCGCTTTGAAATGCCGCCGACATCGGAGCTGATTTCTTCATCGTTGCGATAGGCCAAAATCAGGGTTGCCGAGAATGCCCTTTTTTGTGGCAAGAGTTCCTAGGTCCCACAGGCTGGTAGAGGCCGCAGCAGTCGGCTTAGAATTCACCATGCCAGCCATCGACGATCCGGCGACAACATCAGGTGGAGTCTGTTCAAGGTCAAAGACCATCCAACTTACCCAAGCTAGGATTGCCGCGCTAGGCCAAGAACCAAGGTTGTTCATGGGAATCACTTCACGGGCCTCAGAAGAACCGGACGAACCTAATTCTCACAGCTAATCATCCAAAAGATTATCTCTAGGTCTGGTCTCAAAAAAGAACGGAATTATTAATCGTGTAAATATTCCCTTTAATTATATATAATATAACATTAATTTTGATTTATCATATTTATCGTTATATTTAATAAAAAGCTATGCAGCCATCTAGCCAATCGAGCACTAACTCAGCCACCATTCGGGCCGCCATCCCTCCCGCAGGGAACCTGCTTGAAAAAATGGAAGCTAGGCGCATCTGGAGGCTTCAGAAGGATCACGCACCCCACCTTTGGGTTCTCGTTTCGATTCTTGTGGATCTGATTTTAATCGTGCTTGCAGAGTACATCGCTTACTGGCTGAGATTTGATACTGCCTTCCGCTATTATGGAACGTGGGGAAATGTGGAACTGCAGCAATACAGTAATCACATGCTCCTCGGCTCTCTCTCTCTACTTATTGCCATTGGCTGGCAGGGTGTTTATCACCGTAGCGTGTTATTAAGAAATCGCTGGATCGCGTCAAAAATTGCGCGAGCAGTTCTCACTTGGACCATCGGCTTCCTTTCCTTTTCATTGGCGCTAAAACTGGAGCCCTCCATTTCTCGTGTTTATGTCCTATTGAATGGTGCCTGCGCTCTGCTTCTTCTCATAGGATGGCGTCACTTGTTCAATCTGTTTCTGCACTCCCCAGACCGCATTCAAACACTGCAGCAACGCACTCTTTTTATAGGCTGGAATGAGGATGCAAGGCGCCTATGGCGCACCCTAAGTGCAGATACTGCCCATGCATTCAAATTGATTGGCTGGGTCGATGCAGGCATCAAAGACCAAGACTCAGAGCCAATGCCTGAGGATATTCCTTTTGTTGGTTTTGTGGAAGACATTCAACGCGTGGTTGCTAACCATGAAGTGGATATGGTGATCGTGGCTGATCTTCCCCGCCAACAAATGATCGAGCTAGCCAATGTCTGTGAACGTGAAATGATTCAATTCAAGCTGGCCCCATCGGTCTTCCGAATCTTTGTGTCGGGTTTATCACTCGAAACGATTGCGGGAACTCCCGTTTTAGGGGTGAACAGACT
>CAMBPS010000039.1 GCA_945869675.1 Prosthecobacter debontii
CCTGGGGGCGGGATAGGACGGACATTTTCAGCAAGGTTATCTTTAGGGCCATCAGCAAGAACGACGGAGACAAAGAGGAAAGGGAGAATCTGAACTTTCATGAAGGATAATAAACGCGGAATGGAACGGAATCTAATGACCAACCGCAAAGAAAGTGAAAGCTTTATTGAGGGAGATATCTCAGACGATTCTAACCGGAATTTTTAACCGCTAATAAACGCTTATTAGCGCTAATTTCAGAACCAAAGATCAAAGCTTCTGTATGGGTTTTAAATTAGCGCCCATTAGCGCCCATTAGCGGTTAAAATATCTGATTCAAAATGCACCGTGCTTATCACTTTTGAATGAATTCACGAAGCACAAATCTTTTCCATTCCACTTTCCGAGTAGGACCAAAGTTGATGAGGTAGCCGACGGGCTGGCATGAGATGCGCATGTAGTTTAACAACTGAGCAATATGATCGCTGGAGATTGCAGTCACAGCCTTTATTTCAACAATAATTCCACCGCTTACGAAGAGATCCGGGATATATCGTTTTTTGAGTTCGTTACCTTTATAATGGAGTGAAAGTTCCTGCCTCGCAACAAAGCCTATTCCTCTTAGACCCAACTCTAGCTCGACAGCCTCTTGATAAATTTCCTCTGCTAATCCACCGCCCAATTCCCCATAAACTTCAAAGGCTGCAGCCATCAATTCATAACCTTCCCCTGCAAATGGAAAATCATCTTCATGAGCGGGAAAATCATTGGCATTCATGGTTTTAAAATTAGCGGTAAAAAAATCTGACGCTATTTCTTACGTGTCTTTTTCGCAACTTTGAAAGCCTTCACCGGTGCCGCAGGCTGAATCAGATCACATTGATAAATCTCGAAGGGAGATCCTGTGGCGCTATCAAACTCTGCTGAGGCGCTCAAGCCGGCTTTATCGATGTCCACGACGTCATCATGCTGATCATAGACGCTTTGCATGGCACCTAGCGCATAGTCACGACCTGAGCCAGCCGCCCAAAATTTATGGAACTGCTGAGCACTGCGGTAAGAGTAAAGAGCAAAGATGCCGTGTGGATTGGCGACGAGCCCGTAAAATTGAGTGGTCTCGTATTCCTCATCTTTAGAGGCCATGGTGGTCATGAAGTACTCCGCCTTCATCCAATGGTGCGCATGGCGAAACGTCTCGAAAATCGTGTCCGTGCTAGAGAAGTCTCGGGGCCTCTCAGGATTAGAAAAGTAACTATTCATGACCACCAAACTGGCAGAGGTGCCGGTCAGACCAATGTAGCTATCAGCGACCTTGGTGATCTTGGTTTTATTAACGATGTGATGGGCCTTTTGGCGCAGCGAGCCAAGGCAGCTCATGGTATCTGCGCCAATGCAGGCGACTCCATTTTTCTGGGCAACAACGATGGTGGACATATGAACCCTGAGTGTGACAGAGCCTCACTCAGGCGCAAGCTCCACACGCAGCAACTTCACTTTACCGGCTCACCGAGATGCTTTTTGAAAAAGGCGGCTGCGATTTCCACCGTCTCGCCGCACCATGGCTCACTCATCCAGAATGGGTGTGGAGCATTTGTGAGCGTGTGCACGGAGGTTTCAATCCCCAGCGCCTTGAGCTTTGCCATCATTTCGGCACGACCCATTTTTAATGTGTCTTTTTCACCTTCGATGAAAATCGTCGGCGGCACGCCAGCACGAACATGGGTGATGGGGGAAGCTGCTTTGTAGATTTCTGGTTTATCCTGTGCACTGGCTCCAAAAAAGAGCACGGCTCCCTCATTCGTCTTCGCACTATTGGCAGCCAGCATGTCCTGAGTAGCAGCCATGACGATACAGGCTTTCACTGCACTGGATTGATCTTGAAACGGACCCGCTCCTTCAAACTCAGGCAGACCCGCGGTCATTGCCGTCAAACCCGACAGATGACCGCCTGCAGAACCACCCATGCAGCCGATTCGTTCAGGATCGAGCTTGAGTTCTTTTGCATGAGCCCGCAGGCAACGAAGTGCTGCTTTGCAATCATGCAATGCCGCCGGGTATTTTGCCTCAGTGGAGAGTCGATACGTCACCAGTGCCGTGACAAATCCACGTGCAGCAAGACGCTCCATCATCGGCTTATCAGACTCGATCTGACGAGCTTTCCATCCGCCACCATGAATGTCCAGTATGCAGGGCCAGACACCGTCTGCATCAGGCACATAAACAAACAGTTCCACTGTATGTTCAGGATACTTGGCGACCTCCAACGTCTTTAAAGTAAACCCCGCTGGCGTTTGCGGCAGCACCTTTTGCCACTTGGGTTTAGCAGGCGGAGTATCAGCAGCGGTGATTGCAGAAACAAAGGCCAAAGCAGCAAGAGCAGTCGTAAAGATTTTCATGGGGAAGAACATCAACGTTAAGCCATGCGCCCAGCTGTCAGCTATTTACCCTTTGCTTTGAAAAGGGTC
Organism: Prosthecobacter debontii; assembly: GCA_945869675.1. GTDB lineage: Bacteria > Verrucomicrobiota > Verrucomicrobiia > Verrucomicrobiales > Verrucomicrobiaceae > Prosthecobacter > Prosthecobacter debontii_A. The sequence goes on from CAMBPS010000039.1 coordinate 2,445, forward strand.
TCTTCTTCCGGCGTGGGATTGAGGGTGAGGATGTAGCTGACGACGTTTTTCATGGCGGCTTCATCTTCGATAAACAGGGTGGCCATTCGGACCATCTTCGCGCCTTTTTCATCGCCTTTGGCGGTGCCGCGATGCAGGTTTTTAAACTTCATGAGTTGGGCCAACAGATACCAATCTTGACGCCCTACCAGCGGTGGACTGCCGAAGGCCATCTCGCCGCTGGCGTTGTAGCGGTGGCACTCCATGCAGTGTTCATAAAACAGCAGTTTTCCTGCGGCGACATCGGTACCTTCAATCATCCGCTTTGCAGGTATGACGAGCGGTAACTTCTCGACAACCAGCGCTACGGCTTGGACCTGCTCGGGCTTTAGCGCTTTGGCAATCAAAGCCATCAGGGCACCCTGAGGATCGACCTTCATATCGCTGCCACGTTTGCCATCATGAAAATTAGTCACCTGCGTGATCACATACGAATTCGGTAAATTGGCAATCGAGGGTGCACGTACGCCCTCCTTCCCTTCTCCCTTGAGACCATGGCACTGAGCACAGACGTTTTGAAACAAGACAGCCCCTTCGTCAGCAAAGGCAAACGAAACCAAGAAGTGGATGATGAAGATCAGCCAGCGATAAATCATGACTCACCAAACGCAGCTGCTACGTCTGCTATGACATGGATCACAGGATGCGCGCATCAAACGACAGTCGGCGATTAGACCCGACGCCATTTCTGAAAGCACTCAATGGCTTCGTATTCGGCTAGCCCTAGAGCGTCATAGTGGCGCGCATTTTGGCGATTCGATTCAGGAGATGCTAGTTCGAGCGATGACAAAGAACCATAGCGTGACAGTGCGCGAGCTTTACGTTCGAGCTGCATAGGACTCAGAGGGATGGACATGTCGATTTCATGGGGCTCTAGCGCTTTTTCTTTGCCGCGATACAACCAAATGCTGCAATTCCCTGCCCACTCTTCGGCGGCACAGACTCTCAGGGCTGCAGATAAGACTTTGAAGCAAAGACCTGAGACACTGCTCGGATCTGCGGCATCGCCTGTGGCATAGATTTGATGCGGTTTGTGCTCGCGCAAGAGTTCTACCAGTGCCTCCACATCAGCTTCGGTGCTTTTGAATCGACGGTAACGTCCCTGTTCATAGAAGGGCAGATCCATGAACACAACACGCTCTGTGGACACGCTGCAAGCATGGGCGGCATCACGTAATTCACCGCGAAGAATCAATGCTTTAAGCTGCCGAATGAGTGGTGGGTCTTCACCGAACTCACCTTTCTCTTCGAGTAAACGCAAGGCTTCGCGGGCATAGGCTGTTTGCGGCACCCAAGCAGCCGGATTTTCCACCACGCCAGCGAGTTCTTGCAAGGTTCCCGCGAACTTGTCAGCTTCACTATCAGAGATGCGAAGGTTGCCAGAGGTCATGGCCACGATGTGGACGTCATTCCCTTGCTCACCGAGTCGTTCGATGGTGCTACCCATGGCGACGACGGCATCCTGTGGCTCAGGACTGAGCACCAGACAGCGCTTGGGATAAGGACTAGCGCGCTCTGGACGGTAGGTATCGTCTTCATTGGGCTTCCCACCCGGCCAACCGGTAATAGTGTGCTGCATCTGGTTAAAGATGCGGATATTGAGCTGGTAAGCTGGGCCTTGCTCAGTGAGCAGATCGCTCAAACCATGTTCGTTGTAGTGCTCATCGACCAACTTTAAAATGGGGCGCTTGGTTTGAAAAGCCTGCCAGCAAACGGCACGACGTGTCTCACGAGGCGTCCAAGAAACTGGGCCAACCAACCAGGGCAACTTCGTGCGAGTCAATTCACGTGAGGCTCCTGTATCAATGTAAAAATGTGCGTCGGGGTGTCCCTGAAGGAACGAGGCCGAAATAGCCTCTGTCATTGGACCTTCCACGGCTTTGGCTACCATGTCGGCTTTATTGTCGCCCCAGGCCATGAGGACTAATTTCTTGCCTCTTAGAATGGTGCCCACACCCATCGTGATGGCAAAGTGAGGCACATTTTCTTCCCCACGGAAATCGGCTGCTGCGTCCTGGCGGGTCACGCGATCCAGCGTGATACGACGTGTCAGGGAATCTCTGCTGGAGCCCGGTTCATTGAAACCGATGTGCCCTGTGCGTCCGATCCCCAGAATCTGAAGATCGATGCCGCCCAGCGCATCGATCTTTTCCTCATACTCACGGCAATGCGCAAAGACCTGTTCGCTGGCCACTTTGCCACTGGGGATATTGATATTCTGTTTGGGGATATCGATGTGATCAAAGATCTGATCCGCCATGAAACGCGCATAACTTTCTGGATGGTCGGCACCTAGGCCATAGTATTCATCTAGATTAAAAGTGATGACGTTTTTAAAGCTTAGCTTCTCCTCTTTGTGCAGTCGGATCAGCTCCCGATAAAACGGCACGGGGGTTGATCCCGTGGCCATTCCGAGCACGACATGTTTTCCCTGCTTTGCACGCTCTTCGATGAGCTTTCTCACCTCCGCTGCTAGTTCCTTAGCCGCAGCCCCGGAACTCGGGAAAATGCGTGTATTCGTCTTTTCGTAGGCTTCAGTAGCAGAACGGCGGGTCGTGGACATGATGGGCTTAAGAATACGCAGATCATTGCCAGATTCACACAAGCCACAAGTGCGGAACAGAATTCGAATAAAGAAGACCTTATTCCAGACAAGGCTGTGAGCTTGGCGTTCCTTCTACTCAGACTCCTGCAGACTCACGATCATAGCCACCGCCTCCGGGGGTCTCGATGAGAATTCGATCATGTGTCTCGACAAGAAAGCTGGTGCATCCGGGTAATAAGGTTGTTTGTTCCCCTCGCAGCAGGCTTTGCTTCCCTGGGCTACCAGGAGCACCGCCCTCCAGACCGTAAGGACTCTCACGCCGATGCTGGCTCAGCAGGCTGATGGTGAGTGGCTCCAAAAACTCAAACTCGCGAATGACTCCGTCTCCACCCTGCCACTTGCCATCTCCTCCAGATCCTCGGCGAATGGCAAATTGATGCAGACGCACAGGGTAACGCTGTTCGATGATTTCAGGATCTGTGATTGCCGTATTGGTCATGTGCGTGTGCAAAGCGGAGGCACCGTGATAACCTAGGCCAGCACCTGCGCCGCCGGCGATGGTTTCGTAATACCCAAAACCGGCACCACCAAAAAGAAAGTTATTCATGGTTCCTTGGCTACAGGACTGAAGTCCCAGCGCTTTGATCAGAGTATCCACAAGCCTTTGACTGACCTCGACATTGCCACCGACGACGGCGGGATCTTGCGCAGCATCTCCCGTGAAAGTCGGATTCAAAAAGGAGTTTGGGCAAATAATCTGCACCGGCTCTAACAGGCCTTCATTCAGCGGCAGATCCTGCTGAAGCATCAGCCGCATCACATAAAGCAAGGCGCTGCGCACGATGGCCTGCGTGGCATTCAGATTCTGTGGATGCACAGCCGAGGTGCCGGCGAAGTCGATGATGAGTCGATCCTGCTCACGTCTCAAGGCAACCGCGATGACACTGCCATCATCCAAAGATTCCTGAGCCGAAGAAGTCTCTGGCAAATGCTGAATCTGCTGGCGCATCACACCAGCCGAGTGCGCGATGATTTCTGCCATGATCCGGCGCAGAGCCTCAGGCTGCTCAGCAGCCAGTTCGATCAAACGAGCTGCGCCATGAGCGTTCGCCGCCAGCTGTGCGTGCAGATCTGCCAAGTTGTCTGCCAGATTGCGTGTTGGGTACAGGCTACTTGTTAGCAGCTGACTGATTTCATCAAAACAGGACTCGCCAGCGCGGATCAAGTGTCGCGGTGAGATGACGACACCCTCCTGAATCAAGCGGGTGGCATTGGCTGGCATGGACCCCGGCGTGATGCCGCCGATCTCCGCATGATGGGCTCGATTGGCGATGTAGCCCAGCAGAGCACCCTGTTGATCATGCACAGGTGTGATGAGGGTGACATCAGGCAGATGCGATCCGCCAAAAGCAGGATGATTGGTGATGATCGTATCCCCCGGTTGCAGGCTCACCGCAGCGGCGACTTCACGCACGCAAACGCCGAGTGCGCCCAGATGAACTGGGATATGTGGCGCGCTGGAAATCAGACGCCCTGCGGGATCCAGCAAGGCGCAGGAAAAATCCAAACGCTCACGGATATTCGTGGAAATAGCTGTGCGGCACAATAAAGCCCCCATGTCCGTGACGATGGAGTGAAAGCGATGACGAACGAGATCCCGCTCCAGATGACTGCCTTTCTGCATTGACTGCTGCTGCCGTAAGACATGACCAAAACCGATCACTCTCTCCACTTGCCAGCCGGGCTCGATCACGATGGTGCTAAAGGCATCTTGAATCAGAGCGGGTGGCGGTTCTAACTTTTCAACAACGAGAGCTGAGTGCTCCATGACTTCCTCAGCTTCGCGAAGAATCACCCGAACGCTCACAAGCTCAATCTGACGATTGGCAGGTGGCGGATAACCAAAGAGACGTTGATAAGCTTTTTGGTAAGCAGCGGGCAGATCCGCAGGCTGCTGAAAATCCACCTGTATCGGCGCATCCTGACCCATCAGACGGAGTTCAGCGATTTGAATGCGTTTTTTTAAGCTAGTAGCTTGATCCTCGATTGGCCAAGCTTCCAGAGCCTTCATCAGTGGCATTCTGACTTCCGTTTCATGAATCTCCTCCGGCACAGCCTCCTGCAATCCGACCGCACTCAAGATGCCGGCATGTTCCGGCACCAAGATCGTTTTGATACCGAGCTGCGCAGCCACGGCACAGGCATGTTGAGGACCTGCCCCACCAAAGGCTAAAAGCGCATGTTCTGTAGGATCATAACCTTCACCGATGGAAATCCGGCGTATGGCATCCGTCATATGCTGAATGGCCAGTCGCAATAGAGACTGCAATAGCTCCGGCTCGCTCAGCCTGCCATCGGTCTGCTGATGCAGCTCACTAAGCCGTCTCTGCGCGGCCGCTAGATCCAGCGGAATCGGCGCACGAGCTGGATCAAATCGGCCCAGAAGTAAATTCACGTCCGTGATTGTCAGCGGTCCACCTTTGCCATAGCAGGCAGGCCCAGGACTGGAGCCTGCACTTTCAGGCCCGACAGCCAATCCGTGATGTGTCCACTGACAGATGGACCCACCACCAGCCGCCACGGTCTCGATGTCAATGCAGGGCGCTAGGAGCCTCATACCAGCCACCTCTTGGGTGAAGCGATAACCTGGGCGCGAGTCGATCCGAGCCACGTCTGTGCTAGTGCCACCCATGTCAAAGGTGATGATCTTTTGAATGCCTAATCGGCGCGCTGCATTCGCTGCACCGATGGCACCACCTGCGGGACCACTCAGCAGCATGTCTTTAGGGCGGATTTCTTCGGCTGTCTTTAATCCACCCGCACTCGTCATCACCAGCATATCCGGCGTCACTTGATGGATCGCATCTAAAAAAGCCCGCACAGGTCCATGCAAATAAGCATCCGCCACGGTGCTTTGAGTGCGCGGCAGAAGCTTGGCAAAGGCAGCCGTCTCATGAGAGAGGGTGATGTGCTTAAACCCTGCCTGTCGCAAAAGTTCGCCGACTCGCTGCTCATGCTGAGGATGCGCATAGGCATGCAGCAAAGAGACCGCCGCCGTTTGAATCCCCAGATCAAGACAGCGCTGAGCTGCAGCCAGTAAAGCAACCTCATCCAAGGCTTCGACGACCTGACCCTGCATGCTAACACGCTCGACCACTTCACAGACTTGCTCATGAAAAATCGTCCTCGGTTCATGCTGAAGCGCAAAGAGATCGCTCCTTCTTTGATCCCCGATCTGAAGTAGATCCCCAAACCCACGCGTGATGAACAGAGCCAGGCGGCCGCCCTTTTGTTCCAGCAGCGCATTGGTCGCACGCGTGGTCGCTAGACGCAGACTCAGCGGCGGGAAAGCGTGACCGGGAGGTGTGTTCGTCAGCACGCGTGCTGCCAGCACAGGCGCTTCTTCTCCGGTGCTAAGTTCTAGCAGCGTGCCGGGTAGCCATGAGACTGGCGGTGGGTCACTGAGCGTGATTTCTGAGCTATCACTTTGCCACTGGGTGATGGTGAGGGCCTGATCATCTCCCACGGCTTGCACTTTGAAGCCGACTAAAAAGCCTTCTGGAAGCGGGGGCAGTCCAGCAACACGGGCTAAAAAGCCCATGCGACTGACCAAACTCGCGCGCAAATGCCCTGTGGAAAGCACCTTGCAACGGCTCTCGCAGCCTTGCGGGTCTAGCGCATGACAGTCCGTAAACGTGCCGCCCGTATCAGCGGCAATGCGCCATGGTGGGAGCTTTTGAGGAAGAGACATGCGACAAGGATGAGATCAGACTTCATGGACTAGCATGAAGCATTCTACATCGTCAGTTTTTTAGCCGCTCAGCTTCGGATTTCCGTGCACCTAGGCCAAGAAAGAAGATGATTAGGAAAGCCACAAACATGGAAGCGCCGAGAAACCAAAAACCACTGGTGAAGGAACCTGTGCTAGTCTTGAGCTTACCAATGATGGCTGGCCCCACGGCTCCGCCGAGATTTCCCACCGAATTGATCAGCCCAATGCTACCAGCGGCTGCCGCCTCAGCGAGGAAAAGACTCGGCAACGACCAAAAAGCGGGCATGTAAGTCTTAAAGCCGGCAAAGGCGACCATCAGGCAGAGCATGGTCAGCGTCAGCGTTCCCATCGTGGCCGGCGCACAGAGCATCGCTATGGCACCGACGAGGATTGGCAAACAAGCGTGCAAGCGACGCTCTTGAAAGCGATCTGAGCTCCAACCACCTAGAAGCTGTCCCATCAGAGCCAGCAGCGGAGGCAAGACGATCAGCCAAGTGAACTCATCTCGGCTCAAGGCATACCATTCTTTGATCACACTCGGCATGAACAGCTCCATGCTGTGGCTGCAAGTGGTGATAAAGAAATAGGCCGCGCAAAGCAGAAGCACCTTGGGATGTGCAAACGCCTCCAATACAGACATGCGCTTCCCGCGTGTCTTGATCTGCCGCTCACGCTCCAGTTCAGCTTCTAGGGCTTCACTTTCCTCAGCAGTCAGCCATTTAGCCTGGCGCGGATGATCGGTCAGCAGCCAAAGCACGCCGATGCCGAGCACCACGGCGGGGATGGACCAGAAAATGTAAACCCACTGCCAGCCTACCAATCCCATCAAAGGCGGATGCACCAGAGTCTCACCGTTTTTGAGAATCTCCGTCGTGCCAAATTTCAGCAGCCAATTCGAGATCGGACTCAGCATCTGCGCAAAGGGCGTCGCGATCAGGAAGTACGACAGCGCCTTGGCCCGATCCCGCGAAGTGAACCAATGCGTCAGATACACGATCACACCTGGAAAGAAGCCCGCCTCTGCCAAACCGAGTAAAAAGCGCACACTGTAAAACTGCGTCGGCGTGGTCACAAACGCCGTTAGTCCAGCCATTAAACCCCAGGTCACCATGATGCGGCAGATCCACTTGCGTGCGCTCCAGCGCTCCACCATCAGCGTGCCTGGAACCTCCAACAGGAAGTAGCCAATAAAAAATAGCGTGCTGCCAAATCCGATCACCGCATCCGTAAAGTCAGGCATGTCTTTGACCATAGTCAGCTTAGCCACGGCTACATTCACGCGATCCACATAAGCAATCATGTAGCTGATGAAAAGCACAGGCAGCAGGCGGATAAAAGCTTTGCGGCGAGCGCGATCTAACGGAGATTTGGTTTCTTTGGGCATGATCGAATGGAAGTAGATGCTAGCTGTGGGCCACATGAACACCAGACAAATACGCAAAGCAGATCTCGGATCAACAAAAGCAGATGCATTCTTGACGCAGGTGCTTCGCTGATCCAATGATGCTAACAGTCATGCCAGAATCCAATGACACAACGCTTTTCACTGGCAGTCTTCTGCTTGCAGCCCCGTCGATGCGTGACCCAAATTTTTCCCGAACGGTCATTTTTATGGCTGCCCACTCAGCGGATGAGGGTGCTTTCGGTTATGTGTTGAATCGTCCGTTGGAACAGTGTGTGTCTGACCTGCTGCCTGACGAAGAGCTTGGTGCTCTGGCTGATGTCCCAATCTTTGTGGGTGGTCCTGTGGCCACAGATAAGCTGGCCTTTGCCTCACTGCATTGGAACCGCCAAAAAAGTACCCTTCGCTGCCGCACTCACCTTTCCGTATCGGATGCCATTGATGAGCTCAGTCTAGGTCATGAAGTGCGTGGTTTTGTCGGCTACTCGGGCTGGTCAGAAGGCCAATTGGAAAAGGAAGTGGAAGCCCGCTCTTGGATTATAACTCCCGCCCCAAAAACGATCCTTACGACCAACTCGCCGGCCGCTCTATGGTCAGCCGTATTAGAGGAAATGGGTCCTGTTTACCAAATTATCGCGCACGTTCCTGAGGACGTCGAGCTGAACTAAATCACGTGTTGAAATTCACCTCAAGAAGGCTCAATCGCACAGACTCTGCGAGATAAGTAAAACACTAAAACGGGTTCAGCCCCGTCGGTGAGTCAAAATGTCTGCCTAGAACAGACGACCTGTCGCGCAAAAGGCCATGCGGACTTTTATCGGCGGTCAAAGGGTCTATTGGCACAGTCGGAGGGAGAAATCAGCCTAGGCATGAGTCATTAATTACGACTCCATCAACTTAGAGATGAAGAAGGCGGTGGACAGCTTGCCGAAACTGGAGCTAACCTGCTAGGGCGACTGAGCTTGTCCCGCCATTTAGCCAGACTGCAACCGAGCTACCTGTTCCCATGCGCTCATTGTTTTTCTTTAGCCTTCTGCCCTCGTGCGTCATTATCCTGACCTCAAGCCTGTTCCCGCAAAGCTCCTTCGCCTTGCCGATCTACATCGGCATCATCTTATCTGGTATCTTGATGACGATGGGCATGTATCGACAATCGGCGCCTGAGATGAAACGGCAAATTCTGATGGCTGCAGCTGGCGCTGTTTTTACGGCCATTGGAGTCGGGGTATTCTTTTACCTCCGCTAAAGTTGGCCAGGTGAAGCAAGCTCACGATACCATCAGTGCCCTTGTCTGAGTCTGCCCCTTGCGAAAGGGCCACTTGCGCGGCGTGCTCTCCGGTTTACAAAGCGCTTATGCCGTCCCCGCAGATCGATATCCACCACATCGCCAAACTCTCACGCCTAGCCCTCACTGACGAGGAGGCGGTGAAATATCAAGACCAACTCAATCGTATCCTGGGTCACATCGACCAACTTAGCACTTATCAACTGGATGCTGAACCGAGTGCGCACGCGATGCCCATCTTTGATGTGATCCGCCCAGACATCGCCCGGCCTGGGTTGACTCAAGAGGAAGCACTTTCCAATGCGCCCCGACGCGCCATGGATCAGTTCCAGATTCCGAAGGTGATGGAGTGATGGACCAATGCTGTTGCCCACCGATTTCTAAGTCAGTTTTTACCCTTTCTCTTCATGTCCCTCGCTAACTCTACCATTGCCACGCTGCGTCAGCGTTTGCTTACCAAAGAAATTTCCCCGCGTGATATCGTGACCGATGTGGCTCAGGCCATCGATTCGCAAAATGCCAGTATCGGAGCGTATCTATCTTGGGATTTAGACAAGGCGCTCAAAGAAGCGGATCTGGCAGATATCTCTCAACCGCTCGGCGGCATCCCGATTGGGATCAAAGATAACATGAACGTCATCGGCGAGCCCTGCACCTGCGGCTCACGGATGCTGGCAGAGAACTATACAGCCCCCTATGATGCTGGCGCTATCGTGAAGCTGCGCGGTGCAGGTGCTGTGCCTTTTGGTCGGCTGAACATGGACGAATTTGCCATGGGCTCTTCGACCGAAAACTCAGCCCTGGGAGTGACGCGCAACCCTCGGGATCTGGAGCGTATCCCTGGTGGTAGCAGTGGTGGAAGTGCGGCTGCCGTAGCTGGAAATCTGGCCATCGCTACACTTGGCTCAGACACAGGTGGATCCATCCGCCAGCCAGCGGCGCTTTGCGGCTGCGTGGGTCTGAAGCCGACTTACGGACGTATTTCTCGTTATGGATTGGTCGCCTTTGCCTCATCGCTGGATCAGATCGGCCCGATCACCAAGACTGTAGAGGATTCCGCCATTTTATTAAATCATCTGTGTGGCAAAGATGCTAGGGACTCCACCTCCCTGGATGTGGCCGTTCCAGACTTCACTCTGGCGCTCGGGCAAGATATCAAAGGCCTTCGTATTGGTCTGCCCAAGGAGTATTTCATCTCTGGTATTCATGCTGGCGTCAGCGCCGCTGTGAATGAGGCTATCAAAAAACTCGAAGCACTAGGAGCCATCCCTGTGGAGATCAGTCTGCCGCATACCGATGTCGGCGTGAGCACTTATTACATCATCGCCCCAGCCGAGGCCTCAGCCAATCTGGCGCGCTTTGATGGCGTTCGCTATGGCCACCGCAGCAGCGCAGCTACGGACCTCATGGAGCATTACATGATGTCGCGTGAAGAAGGCTTTGGCCCTGAAGTGAAGCGCCGTATTCTTCTTGGCACTTATGTGCTCAGTAGTGGCTATTACGATGCCTATTATCTAAAAGCCCAGCGCGCGCGCACGCTCATCCGGCAGGACTTTGAGCAGGCGTTTGAAAAGGTGGACGTGATCGTCAGTCCGACCAGCCCGACTCCTGCTCACAAACTGGGCGCGCTGAAGGACAATCCGCTGGCGGCTTATCTGGAGGATATTTTCACCATCCCCGTGAATCTAGCCGGTCTTCCAGCCATCAGCGTGCCCTGCGGCACGGCCATGGAAGATGGCAAGTCACTGCCAGTTGGCCTTCAGATCATCGGCAAACCGTTGGATGAAATGACCCTGCTGCGCGTGGCGGATGCCTTTGAAAAGGCGTGAACTGATGAGTCTCTGTGGACTCTTCGTTGACACTGGGCGTGGCTGAGGCTTTGAAGAAGCATGTCACTCGTCGCCAGTCTCTATCCCGCCCTGAAACCTTGGCTCTTTAAAATGGATGCAGAGCGGGCGCATGAGTGGACGACTCGGATGATGCGGATCGCCAATGGCTTTGGCCTGCTCACCGCAGGACAGGGTCGCTTGCCTCAAACTCCTGTTCAGTGCCTTGGGCTGAACTTCCCAAATGCCCTCGGCCTAGCGGCTGGCATGGATAAATCTGCCTCCGCAGTCGCAGCCTGGAGCGCGCTTGGATTCGGCTTTGTCGAAGTCGGCACCCTGACCCCACGCCCACAGCCTGGGAATCCCAAGCCGCGACTTTTCCGTCTGCCTGAACATGAGGCTCTGATCAATCGCATGGGATTCAACAATGTGGGCATCCATGCTGCGGTGAAGCGGCTGGAAAAACGCCGCTGCAAGGCAGTCGTTGGGGTGAACATTGGCAAAAACTTCGATACACCAAATGAGGATGCCGTGAAGGATTACCTTGATTGCCTGAAGGCCGCCTACCCCGTAGCGGACTACATCGCCGTGAATATCAGCTCCCCCAATACAAAGGGTCTGCGCGACCTCCAGGCAGAGGAGTCGATCCGACAACTGCTCGGCGCCCTCAAGAAAGAGCAAAGCATTCTGCAAAAAGACTCTGGTAAAAAAGTACCCATGCTAGTCAAGATCGCCCCGGATCTCGAAGCACCTCAGATTGAGGCCCTCGCCCGCGTCTTCAATGAACTCACCGTCGATGGCGTGATCGCCACCAATACCACCATCAACCGAGCTGCTATTGCAGGGCATCGGCTGGAAAACGAAGCCGGCGGCCTGAGCGGTGCCCCAGTGAAAGCACGCTCGACCCAAGTCATCCAAGCCTTTCGTGAACTGCTCCGTGAAGCAACGCCTATCATCGGTGTCGGCGGCATCCTCAGTGGCGCTGATGCTCAAGAAAAACTCCAAGCAGGTGCGGCACTTGTCCAAGTCTATTCAGGCCTTGTTTATCGTGGTCCAGGCCTGGTGAAAGATGTCCTGACGGCGATTGCTTAAGACTCGACAGCGAAGCCGCAGATCACTTCTGCATCGTTTCCAACCACTCGATACGACGTTGCAATCTAGACTGACGCTCAGGGTTGGGATTGGGGTAGAGAATGGGATACCAGGCCGTCATGACAACAGCACGACCAATCAGGCTATGATGCAGAGCACGCTCATCGACGGAACCATACGCATCTCGGATGGCTTTCACAGTCGCCTCATCCTTTTCCAAAAGCTGAGCATTCCAGATGGCGGAGGCTAAGTCCCACTCGACAGGACCAGCAAAAGTATCCTCCCAATCGGTGAGCAGCAGGCCAACCGTGGTATTCATGAAGTTTCCCAGATGAGCATCTCCATGCAGAGGCTGATACGGATACTCACTGAGCACAGCTAGGCTGTTGTTGAGATGCCCCACCAGCATCGCCTGCGTGGCTTTTGGAAAAAGCTCTCGGTCATGGAGGATGCAAAGGCTCTCCGTGAGGATGGCCAGCTTGGGCAAAGGTGTTGGAAAGTGGCGCATGGCCTCATGACAACGGCGCAGCGTCAGCCCTACGCAATGCGGGTCTGGATCAACTGGGATCCGAGTGAAGAACTGCCAAAAATTCATCGGATAGCCCAAATGTTGATGAGGCCCAGGCGGCAGATCCGGATGCAGAGGAATCACGGGCGCGCCAGCCTGCGTGAGATGCAGCGCGATGGCGTTTTCCCGCTCGAACCATTCAGTGCCCTGACGTGGTCCGTCGGTATCCTGTATGACTCGTGCGACCAAGGACTCAGTTAAACGTAAAACCAGCGTGCTGCTATCTTGCAAAATCTCACAACGGTCCGGTGTGATAGCGTAAGCCATGACGGTTTCCATGGCAGCGCGGATAGGTCGGGAGGTCATGGTCAGAGAAGAGGATCGATCCGATGAGTTCATCCGACAAAGACGCAAGACTTCACAGAAGCACCTTCTGCCGCGGCTTTCCATTTTACCCGCCAGCCTGCAATCTCGGTGGCATACTCACGATCCGAATCATCATGATAAGCGGGCTGTGGCTGTTGGGCCAACGTCTGATCAATGATGATCTTCACCTCTTCGGGCACTGAACTTTCAGCCAGCCATTTAACGGGTAAATAAGGCGGCAGTTCATCGGCAAAACCACTGTGTGCTTCAGGTATGGAGTCCGCAAAACGGACGTAAGGCTTGATATCAAAGATCGGTGTCCCATCCACAAGATCCACGCCAGAAACAAAGAGACGTGGTGCCAAATCCCCCTCCCAGTCAACGCGATCCAATTTCACCACACTCAAAGTTAGCCGATTTGGCCGAAAGGGCGATCTTGTAGCAAAAACCCCCCGTCGCTCATTGCCACCAAGTCTAGGTGGCCGAACCGTCAGTGAAGTGGGTTCTTCCGTGACAAGATGGAACCTTGTGATGAGCCAAAGATGACTAAACGCCTCAATCCCGCGCACCGCCTCGGCCCTTCGGTAGGCCGACTCAAACTCAACGATACCCCAAGCACTCGGAACAAGACCCGACTGACGCGGCACACCGAACTTGTCGGTGTAGCAAGTCCGCAGTGTGGCAATGACGTTCAAAGTAACCATTGCCCAAATTGGACGAAGCCCCAACGGCATCAAGGACGGATTTCGCGGGCATCATCAGTGACTCATAAAACGAAACACCAAAAAATTGCACAACGAATCACAACGACACGGGCTCTTAGACGAGTGATACTGGCTCATGCCAGCCAAGTTTGAAGATTACTATAAAACTCTCGGAATCACGCGTGAAGCCAGCGCAGATGAGATCAAGAAAGCTTTTCGCAAGCTTGCCCGCCAATATCATCCCGACACGGCCAAGAATAAAAAGACGGCCGAAGAAAAATTTAAAGAGATCAATGAAGCCTATGAAGTGCTCGGCGATCCCGAAAAACGCAGGAAGTACGACACCCTAGGTGCCGATTGGGAAAATGCAGCGCAGCATCCGTATCGTGGCAACAGCGGAGAAGACTTCAGCTTTGGCGGCACGGGCTTCAGCGACTTCTTCGAGCAATATTTTAGTGGTGGCAGCCAATACGGTTCACCTCGCGACTTTGATCCAGATGGATCACCCGGTGCGGCCCGCCAAAGACGCCCAAGAAAAGGACACGACATTGAGGGTGATATCCTCGTCACACTCGAAGAGGCCATGCTCGGCACGACCCGCCCGATTACCCTGCAAACGGCCAATCGCCAAACTGGAACGGCCCAGACCCATAACTTTCAAGTACGCATTCCTCCCGGAGCTACCGATGGCCGTCGCATCCGCGTTCCCGGTCAGGGCGGTCCCGGAATCCAAGGTGGACCCTCAGGCGATCTTTTTCTGCGCGTGCGCCATGCCGCACATCCTGACTTCAGGACAGAGGAAGCCGATGTGATTCATGAAATCGACATCGCCCCTTGGGAAGCTGTACTTGGGGCCGAGATTGTGGTTCCTACACTGGATGGAGCCATCAAACTGCGTATTCCTGCAGGTGCAGAGCACCATCAGAAACTGCGAGTCCGTGGCCGCGGCCTTCCCAAAGGCAAGACCGGTGAACGTGGCGACTTCTATGTGGCACTGACCATCGTTCTACCCACCGATTTAAGCGATGCCGAACGGGCTCTTTGGGAGCAATTACGGGATAACTCGAGTTTTAAGCCTCGCGACTTATGATAGTCGATCTTTAGGGCTAAGAAGCCCCAGCTCCACGAATCACCGCAGGAAGTGTCTGCACTAAAATCTTGGCATCAAGCCAAAGCGACCAGTTATCAATGTATTGAAGATCTAAAGCCACCCACTCTTCAAAGTTGCTGATCCCATTTCGGCCCGCGATCTGCCAGAGGCATGTGAGACCAGGCTTCACGCTGAGGCGGCGGCGCTGGGCATGTTTTTCGATCTTTTCGATCTCATAGACTGGCAGAGGACGCGGGCCAACCAGGCTCATTTCGCCACGCAGGACATTCAGTAGTTGTGGGAGTTCATCAATGCTCATCCTACGCAACCAACGACCAAAGGCAAAGATGCGGGGATCGTCCGTGATTTTAAACACAGGGCCATCCATCTCATTAAGTGCTTCTAATTCGGCACGCTGAGACTCCGCGTTCACATGCATGGAACGAAACTTCCACATGCGGAATGGCTTACCATAGTGCCCCGAGCGCTCCTGCCGAAAAAAGATCGGTCCTTTAGAACCTAGGCGGATGCCAATCATTGCGATCAACCAAAGGGGCAGAGACAGAGAAAGTAAAACCAGAGCCCCGATACGATCCAAGATGTCCTTAAACAGCAATTCCCAGGAGACTTGGGGAGTGCTGTGAAACACTAACATGAGGCGGCCGCCCATGACATCAAAGGTTGGACGTGCAATGGCCGTCTGAAAGAAGTCGGCGGCGATCCAGGCCTCTACACCTTCGGTTTCACAGGCCTGCACGGCTTCTTCGATTTTGCTGAAATGCACATGCTGAGCAGCAAACAAAACACGAGAGGCCGAGTGATCATGCATAGCCTGCACAAGCTCGCTGATCGGTTGCTGAGTGATGTCTATCTGAGCCTTAATCTCGGAAATGATGCGTTGCTCCGCTGGCATTTGTTGGATGAATGCGGCCATATCTGCTGCCGCCCCAGCGACGATCACTCGCTCTCTGCCATTCCCTGTCATAAGCCTGCGCCGCATTTTTTCTCGCTGCACGGACTCACGAAGAAACAGGGCAATGGCTGATAGGAAAAATGCCAGAATAACGACGGAACGACTCGGCACATTCCATTTCATAAAAACCACCAGTGCGCCAATCAAGGTGCCTATGATGAAGAGCGTCTCGCCGAGCTGACGCAGGAACTGAGTGGGTGACTTATGGAAAAGATGGTTGTAAAATCGGCGAAACTCCAGCACCAAAGGAGTCAAAGGCACGATGACTGCGATTACCCAATACAATTCCTCAATCGGCGGAATCGTGACCATATCCGGCCAGAAATACAGCGCCAATGTCGAACGTAGAAAATGGGCAAACCAAAGGCAGAACCCAAGAAGGGCGCTGTCCAACAACTCTGTAAGCTGTAAATTGATTTCCTGTCTACGGCCGAGCATAATCGAGGTCTATTATCTCAAATTAATTAATTTATATTAAAATTATAGCAAACCTAGGCAATGGCACAACTTGTTTCCACGAAAAACCCACTTTCCTCCACACACCCACTGACCGTCGGAGTGATTCCAGATGCAAAGACGCTAGATCTCTGGTCGGCAATGGGTCCCCATGAGCGTGAACCTATCTGCGACGTCATCGAACTCCGACTTGATACGCTGAATCTGCCCCCCGACACGATCCTCAGGGCTTTAGCCGGCAACACGACGCCAATCCTACTAACCGCACGCCACCCAGCCGAGGGTGGACAGGGCAGCGCCGACTCAGCGGGTCGAATGGCGCTGATCGAGCCGCTACTCGACCTCGCAGCAATCATGGATATTGAGCTGCGTAGCGCCATGGAAATGAAGCCGCTCATCGACAAAGCGCACGCCCTCAGTGTGCAGGTCATAGGTTCATTTCATGATTTTCAGGCCACGCCCACAGACGAGATTCTGCGTGGGGCCATCAGCTTTGCTCAGCCTGCGGGATTGGATGGCGTGAAGCTGGCCACTTTTATCAATTCCACGGCCGATCTGACACGACTGATCACCCTGACTTCGGAGCCGCAGCGGCTGCGCCTTTCCTGCATGGGTATGGGACCATGGGGCAGAGTCTCGCGCTTGGTGCTTGCAAAGTGCGGCAGCCTGCTGAATTACGGCTACATCGGCGAATCAAACGCCCTAGGTCAGTGGCCCGCTGCTCGACTGAAGGAAATGCTAGCCGAACTGTGACATGAAGCTCTCCGTGACCTCCTGCAAAAATCTCTACCTCGTTTTCCTAGCGCTCACCGTGCTTTCAGGATGTGAAGACCCTGAACGTGAAGCCAAGATTAAATGGCGCGAAGAAGAGGTGAATGCCAAAGAAGCAAACATCATCCAGAGAGAAACCAAAATCCTCAAAGATCAACAAATCTTGGAAGGCAATCGCCTGGATCTGGTGGCGAAGATAAAAAGCATTGAACTGCAACAAAAGCAGCTCACCGAAGAATTAGAGAAAACCAAACGCCTCAATCGCGAATTTGAAATCAAAAAGCTGCGCGGCCCGCTTCCTAGCATCAGTGCAGACCGCGCCATCATCATTGACCCCGCCTCTGAAGACGTTCTCTTTGAGAAAAATCCTGACAAGCGCGGAGCCATCGCCAGCACCACCAAGCTACTCACTGCCCTTCTTATTGTTGAATCCGGAGACTTGGACAAAATCATCACTGTTGAGAAAAGCGACACTGAATGTGCACCCATTCGACTAGGCCTGAAAGCCGGGGAACAGTACACTCGGCGCCAACTACTAACCGCCGTTCTGGTAAAAAGCTCCAACGACATCGCCCAAGCACTAGCGCGTGACAATGCCGGAAGCGTGCAGGCCTTTGTCGCCAAAATGAATGCCAAATGTGCAGAACTCGGCCTGAAAAACAGCCATTACGTGAACCCGCACGGCCTGCCCTCCACTACTGGCGACGACCCCTACAGCACAGCGCGCGAACTTAGCGTCATCGCCAAAGTCTGTGATAAACGCCCGGAGATCCGAGAGATCGTGAAACTACAGAGCTATAAATTTAAATTTCCCAGCGGTAAAGTCACGGACCTCTCCAATACCAATCGTGTGCTCAAATCCGCCAGCTACTGCGATGGCATGAAGACCGGCTATACGAATGCCGCTGGTTACTGCCTCGTAGCCAGCGGTGAGCGTAATGGAAAACGCCGCATCGTAGTCGTGCTAAACGATACCGAAGGCGGCGTCTGGCGCGACGCCCAAGCTCTACTAGACTGGGCCTTGAAGGCTTAGCTATTCGGATAAATCTAGTCCAAATGCCGGCACTAATCTATCCTATCATGCATGACTCCAGGCATGCATGACTCCAGGATCTCTCTAGAATCGACGAACGCATCCAAGATCTACAACTGATTCAATCAGACATCAAAAACTCTATGGATGAGGCTGAGATGGCTGCCACGGGGGGAAAACCTCTTTAAAAGCAGGCGCCTCCAAGACGAGTTTAAAGATTTTTCGCAGCAGATGAAGATCAGCCGACTTTCGGCTCATTCGGCCTACCGGGAAGCTCTCATGACTTTGGAAAGAGCACTCGGTATTCGAGTCGAACGCGCACTGAGATTGACGATCATTCCCTGAATGAATGGCTTCCTAAAAGGCTATTCGCTCCAGCTTAATTGCCGCCCAAAAGAAAATTAAAATCATTCAGCGTCAGCGCCTGCGCAAAGTTCTCTTCACCCAGAATGTCATTGGCGATGTCACCCTTCTTCTTTTGTAATTGGCGGATTTTTTCTTCAATGCTGTCTTTGATGATCAAGCGATACGCAAACACCGTCTGTTTCTGACCGATACGATGCGTGCGATCAATCGCCTGCGCCTCCACGGCCGGGTTCCACCAGGGATCAAAGAGCACCACATAACTGGCCGCCGTGAGATTGAGGCCAAACCCGCCCGCTTTCAGGCTGATCAGGAAAGTCGCAGGCCCCACGTATTCTTGGAACTCTTTTACCAATGCGCCTCGATCCTCCGTCTGTCCTGTCAGTTTAAAACTATGCCATTGGCGTGCGGCAATCTCTTCTTCAATGATCTCGAGCATCTCTACGAATTGAGAGAAAACCAGCACCTTTTGCCCATCCTCCGTGAGTTGCTCGATCAGCTCCATCAGAGCACTGACTTTCACACTTTCAGTCGCGAGTAGATCTTCACCAGCTTTCTTCTTTTTACTCTTGGCCGGAACTGCCGTTGCTTCCATCCCGAGCAATCGCGGGTCACAACAAATCTGCCGCAAACGCAGAAGACTGGTCAAAATATTGAAGCGTAATTGATCGAGCTGCTGATTCGTCTCAGCCTGTAAAAGCTGGGCTCTAGCACGTTTGATCTCGGCTTGGTAAAGCTTGGCCTGCGTGCCTTCCATCTCGATGATAAGATCTTCTTCGACACGGTCAGGCAAATCACTGGCCACTTCCTTTTTGGTCCGCCGCAGCAAGAAAGGTCGCGTTCTAGCAGCTAAGCGCCGTCTTGCGAGTGGATCTTCTTTACCGTCAAAATTCCGTGTGAATGAAGCTCGATTCCCCAGCACTCCAGGCATGGCAAAAGCAAAGATGGACCAAAGATCCAGCAGCCGATTTTCAATCGGAGTCCCTGTGAGAGCCAAACGATGGCGGGCATTCAGTGCACAGGCTGCTTTGGTGCTCTGAGCCGTTGGGTTTTTGATGGCTTGAGCTTCATCCAAAATCACCGCCCCCCAAGTGATCGCACACAGAGCTTCTTCATGAATTCGAAGTTGTGGATAATGAATCACAAGCAGATCCACATCACCCTTTAGACCTGTTTTCCCCGCTGTGTCACGGCTCCAGACGTCCACCTTCATGCTCGGACAAAAGCGCTGCACCTCCGCACGCCAGTTATCCTGAACCGACTTCGGACAGACGACAAGAATAGGCTTCTTCACCTTTTTCTCCGCACGCAACCAGGCGATCCAGGCCAGCGTTTGTAGGGTCTTGCCAAGTCCCATGTCATCTGCCAGGACGCCGCCAAATTGATTTACCGTCAAGTAAGCTAAAAAGTGAAAGCCTGCCAACTGATAGGGGCGCAATGTGGCCTGAATCGCCTTTGGCAAATCTGGCGTCATTCGAGTCTGAATGTCCTCCACACGCCGCTGAACCTGCTCTGCGCGCTCAGCAGGTAGTAGGGACGAGCCTTTCGTTAGGCCGCCGAGTTGTAAAGCATGCAGCTTCTGTCGAGTGCCATCAAAATCATTCACGGCCAGTCCAAGATCGGCCAACTCTTTCAGCTGAGCCTCCGTGAGATCAAACTCCAACTTGCGCCAGCCTTTGTTTGAGAGCTTCACCCACTTACCTTTGGACTTCAGCAGCAGGGCAATCTCCTCGGCACTCAAAGTCGTATCCGTCACATGCAGAGCCACACTGAGGTCAAACCAGTCCATGCCAGTCTTAGACTCTTCCACGTCCAGCCGAACCTGACCAGCCACGCGGCCATCTTTAAGACTGGCCAACTCTTTATCCAGAACCACCGCCACATCCATTGGCCGACGATCCAACCAAGCCAAAAATTGATCTGGCCAATCCTTGCCAACAATTCGCTGCTCAATCCAAATCCGATTGTCCTCATGTGAGGCTACCTTCATCGGCATCTGCCTTAGCCAGGCCACCGCCGCAGACATAGCGGACTTATCCATTTGAATCAAGTCGTCGGATACTTCTTTCACGTACGAGCGGGATGAATACGCCGCTTGCCAAGCCGTTCCATTCCAGTCATTCGCCTCCAGATGCCCACCAAAGGTGGTCTTTCCTGAGACATTTAAATAATCACTGCTATTGCCAGGATATCGGACCACTTTACATCGCACCTCAACAGCCGCCTTTACATAGCGAACCTTTCCTGCCAAACGTGCGGGCACCGCTACGCCCAGCTTACCAAGCGCAGTGACACCTTCGCGTGATTCGATCGCATCAGCGGGGATCATAACCGGCCAGATCTGGCGTTCTTTGCCAAAAGGCCAATAAGGCAGCTTACAAACCCATTCCGAGGTTACATAACGCAGTGGACTACCTGGCAAGATTGCGATCGGCGGTGGTGGCATGATACCGCGATGATTGACGAGTTTCAGAGCATAATCAGCTGAAGTCCCCATCGGTTGAGACAGCTCCCAGTGCAGAGATTCTTCATAAAACTCCAATCGTGCGCCATCAGGACGACAAACATGAGCATGAAAAAGCTCTTCACTACTCGCCAGTTGGGCCATGCACTTCGCAAGCTTTTCCGACATCGCTTCAACCTCTGTGCTACGCACACCACCGTAGGTGTCTGAAATCGCACCCAAGACGAGACTGGATCCCGCACTTAGAACAGCTCGTTTCTGGCCATCATGCTGGGTATTTGGAGAAAGCTCCTTGAGCAGTTTTAGCGTCACTTTGACAAACTCTGTTTCACCGAGATGCCTAACCTGCACGACTGCCGCCGATGGTAGCAGCATCAACCTAAGCTCTGGTGCTTCTGCCGCATCAGTGACCGTCGTCTCCTCCCATTGCGCCAGTGATTGCCGCCACCGAGCTATCTCTTTTAGCCGCTGCCACTTGGCTTTGATTTCCTTTTGTAACTTCTGGTCAATCACCTCCTCCAGCGGCACGGGCATCGTCAACTGAGACTTGTGCAAGGCCATCACTAGAAAGATCAAAAACTCATCCGCTGAGGCTGGCTTTAACTCCACTGGATAAAGATCGATCTGCCCATATCCCCAGTAACGCTGGCGACCGCAAAGATCGTGAAGCATGGACTGTTCAAAAACCCGTTTCTCACTTTTCCATAAGGCCTCAGCGCGGTTTAAAAAACTCACCGCTAAATTTGTTAAGGGCTTAGCCAGTTTAGCCGATACAAAACCAGCCAATGATTCCCGAGAAGGCATCACTCCTGCCGAAACGGCAGCTTTCGCCGACTTCACTTCTACGGCATGTTTGCGTAATTCCAGAATCAGTGCTACCCCATGCTTGCAGCCGTCTCCATAGTCACAGGTGCATTCTGTTGCGGCTGACTCATCATTCAAGGTCAATGTTGTGTTGTATAGACGAGTTCCCTGAACCTTTGCCCCAATGACCTGCAAAGGAACAATCCAGCTGACACTGCGAACCGCACGCTCTCGCATAAGCGCTGCCCCACGAGAGACAATGGCAGGAGTGAGTGCATCGATGGCATCTACCAGCATCGAAAACTGTTCGGAGGTCAGGGCAATATCTTGAGCATTTGGCATGATTTAGCCAGGACAGTGTAAGGCCCACTGAATCGAACAAGGGGAAATCCTCTGCTAACAGCGATCAGTCATACTTTAGCCTCCCGACTAACTTGACTGGAGGTTAAGCAAACACATCCATCACGGCCTTTCCCTTCCCATCTTCAGTGACATAAAAGGGGCGTCCTTCGATGCTGAATTCAGTCTTGGGGCTGATGCCCATGGCGGTCATGATCGTAGCATGTAGATCCATGACCGAGACGGGATTCTTGGTAGCAATGAGGGGGCGCTCGTCCGCGGTTTCACCGTAAAGATGACCTTTTTTGACGCCACCGCCAAACATAACTACGCTGGTGCCGCCAGTGAAGTGGCGATGTAGGCCATAATGCTTGATGTCGGTCAAGGTATCGACTTTAAACGTGGTCTGATCATTGGCCGTGGAGCCCGGTTTTCCCTCCATGAGTGCGTCACGACTGAACTCGCTGGCGATGACGATAAGCGTCCGATCCAGAAGCCCTTTGTCCTCAAGATCGCGGACGAGCTGGGCGATCGGTAAATCGATTTCTTGATGAAGCGTATCGACAGTGCTGTGACCATCCTTGTGCGTGTCCCATTGGAAGAAGGGCACGTATTCGGTAGTGACCTCGACAAAGCGAGTGCCAGCCTCAATCAGTCGCCGCGCCAACAAGCAACCACGGCCAAACCGGCTTGTGTCATACTTAGCGTAGCTCTCTTTAGGCTCGAGGGTGATATCAAAAGCATCACGCTCCTTGGCGCTCAGCAAGCGGTAGGCATTGTCCATGCTGCGAAGCATGGATTGCTGCTGGTAGTCGCTCATGATCTCACGATTTGGACTTTGATCGACGAGCTTACGAAAAAGCTTATCCCGATTGGCAAAGCGCTGAGCATCCATGCCTTTCGGAGGCTTCACGGATTGTGCCGCCTCTTCCGGGAAAGGCAGATTCATGGGCCCAAATTCGCTGCCAAAAAATCCCGCTGTGGTGAAGGCTTTCAATTCTTCACTTTCGCCCACGCCTTCAAGCCGCTGACCAATATTAACAAAAGCTGGCATCACCGAATTACGGGGGCCTAGGACTTTGGCCATCCAAGCACCGATGTGCGGGCAGGCGACTGTTTGAGGTGGCACATACCCTGTATGCCAGTGATACTGATGACGACTGTGTAAAATGCTTCCTAAATCTGGCTGAACGGCGCTGCGGATCAGTGTACCGCGATCCATCACTTGGGCGATGTTGTCCAGACCTTGGCAAATCTTGATCCCATCGACCGCAGTCTGGATTGCGGGAAATGTGCTGAGCATCTTCTTCACCTCCAGCCCCTTTTCAAAAGGCAAATAACCTTTGGGATCAAAGGTATCTGGTGCAGCCATACCACCGGCCATCCAAAGTAAAATGCAGGCGTCAGCTTTGGCTGGAGGATGGGTGACAGACTCACCCGTCTTCCCCCAGATGGCACGGGGCTCACCCGTCATCCAGGCCGCAGTGCTCGCCGCAGCGAGTTTCTTGATGAAGTCGCGACGAACTAGGGGCTCAGGCAATGAAAGATCGAATTCCATGTTGGGCAAAGAACGTGACGGAAAAGCCCAACCTTACCAAAAGCTAGCTTTCAAGCACCTAAACTTAAATACTCACGCACGGTGTGATTCATGGCGCGGCGTGCAGGAGGAAAAGCACTGGCGACATGGGTGAGCGTATCATCTAAAGCAAACTCTCCCGCTAGCGCGTGACGGCCTGCCGCTTCGAGATGACTGACGACGACTTGCTCATAAAACTCCACATCCGGCGCGCCACGGCGCTCTGCACGATGATGCAAAAAGTCAGGATACAGGCTGGTCAACACAAGAAACTGATTGGCGCATTGCACATGAATAAAGAAGCGCTCATGAGGACCTGCATGTTCCAATGCCGAAATATAGTCGATGCTGTAAAGACTATCCAAGCGGTGAGCCGGAAGCTTTTGTTCCGCCGTCACTGGAAGACCAAAGTCGGCACAAACGACCGCGATGTAATCAGCCACTTCCAAATCATCCACGCCAGCGCGTTTCAGGGTATGGCGGACGAGCACAAAGAAAAAGAGTTCCGGAGAAAGCATGCCCGCCTTTCGATTCACAAGCATAGCCTCAAAAAGTTTGGGGTGGTCCAAGATCATCTTCACCGCCTCCGGATCATCAAGCAATGAAACGATGCCATCACGATCCTTTTGAGTCAGTGCTAGTGAGTCGCGGATGAACTGCCAATCGGAAGCCGTGAAACGATACCAGCAACCAGGTCGAGGAAAACGAGTCATCATAGTTTTGGATTGGATTACCTATGAAGTCTTCAAGCATGGGTCATGCCAGAAAGCATCACTGATAGTTTGATGCCCTCATGATGAGTCATGTTCGAAATAAATTTTGAAGCCTTTACCCAAAGAAAACCTTCTTTTTGTATATCGATTCTTCTAATCTCCATGAATGAAATACAGTTTCATCTTATGGTCGTCAGCGTTTTTAGTTCGCAGCGCCTGCGAAGCGCCATCCTCCTCAGCCTATAAGCCACTGAGAACAAGCAGCCGAAAAACTCAGGATCGCGATACCGGATCCGCTAGTATTTATTCGATGGAAGGATCCAGTGCCGCCAATCCACCCATCAAGGCTGGCGAGACATCGAGCGCCTACCGAGAACGAATGAACCGCCAGCAACGGGATAGTCTGCCTGATGCCCAAGGGCTGTATCAAAACACTGCCTCGGATGCCTTTGCTCGCACAACAGAAAATGGAGTCATTCAGCAGAACGGTGGCATAACGCGAAAAAAAATTATCAGCAATCAGCCCGTCTATCTTGGTAAGTCAATTATCCACCTAACACAACGCCACTTTACAGCCCTGCCATGTCCCCTCAGGAACGACTGCCGTCCGTGATCCTGTGACGGTTCGAGTCATCCCCGAACGCAGACGTTAAGTTCTTTACAGGATCATGCTTTCGATAGCTAAGCAGCATTGACAAGCCAAGTTAAAGCCCCTTTTAAAGACCATGCCCGAACTACTCGATTGGTATGACACACCACTCTATTACGACATCATCTTTGATGCCGACACACCCAAGGAAGCTGCCTTTCTGGAGGCTCTTCATGAGCGTTATGGTCGGGCAGGTAAATCACGCCAATTGCTCGAGCCTGCCTGTGGCAGCGGTCGGCTGGTTTCGGAAATGGCTAGGCGCGGATGGAAGGTCAGCGGCTTTGATGGCAATGCACGGATGCTGGACTTCGCCAAAGATCGGTTGAAGCAACAGGGGCTAAAAGCCCGAATCTGGGAAGACTGGATGCAGAGCTTTGAATTGCCAAAGGTCCAGACCTTTGACTTCGCTCACTGCCTTGTCAGCACCTTTAAATACCTCCTCAAAGAACAGGACGCTCTTGCCTGTCTTCAGCGCACTGCTGCTGTGCTCAAGCCTGGTGCCATCTTTGCACTGGGCGTGCATCTAACGGACTACAGTTCACAAAAAGAAGAACACGAGCGCTGGGTCGCCGAGCGCCATGGTATAAAGGTCACCTGCAATACACACACATGGTCTGCTGATCGGAAAAAGCGGCTCGAAGACTTACGCACACGCCTAAGGATTCAGGACAACAATCGCCGACATGTCCAAGAGACTCGGTGGCAGTTCCGCACCTACAATGCCGCCCAAATGCGGGCCCTTTTGGCTAAGGTGCTAGCCTTTGAACTCGTCGCCAGCTATGACTTCACCTATGACCTGCTGTCCCCGCGTGAATTAGATGACAGCTACTCAGATGTGGTCTTGGTCTTGAAGAAAAAGTAGTCATCGCCTCAATCGGCATTGTAAAACTTGGCGATAATGGCTGATACATGACTAACTATAACAATGTCCATGTCAGCCTATGACGACCCAGACTCAGCCTGTCCACCCTATGAAACAACCCTTATTTTGCTGTCTTCTTGTCCTCGGAATGACATCAGTCCTTTTATCGACCGAAATCAATGAGGGCGAAATGGCAGGCTACCTCTTTGGTCCAGCTGAAAAAGTGCCGGAGGATTTTAATGGAGGCTTCTCACTGTATGCTGCGGCTTGGCCACTCGTTCAGACATACCCCGGACACAAATTTCAAACAGGCCTCTGCGGCACTTGGATGCACCCGCAGTATGAAGAGGGACAAAAACCGAAGGATAAATGTTATACCGACATTGAAGGTGGACTCGGTTGGTGGCGTGACACGCATTTCCCAAGCACGACGCCGAAGTTCATCATGGGTGGAGTAGGGGCCAACTTTGGCCTCATCGCAAACGGCCCAGGCTATGGAGCAGGCACTTGGGAAAAGCCGCGCGGCCAATATGGCGTGGCTCAACTCAGTCCTTGGCTCTTATTTCCTTTAGATGGTCTAAACTTAAAGCAAGGCACCAGCGGCGAGCTTTTTGGCTACGGCTACCTGCCACTACCACTGACCCATCCAAAGACAACCACCGCAGGCAAGAACCTGCCTACGGGCAACCATAGTTGGACACTCTTTCTTCATACGGCCAATTTCAAAGGCCCTGCCACCTTCTTCACCCCTTTCTTCTGGTCGCAGGCCGCCCTCGAACATCCTGAATGGGCAGGCAAGCTTCTCGATTCATGTCCCGCAGGACCTAACAAATCCATTCAAATGGAAACGCAGCATGTGCCTGCCATTTTGACCAAGAATGCAGCTGGCAAGGAGTTCGCGCGTGTCGCACCCACGAGATTTCCTATTGGATCCGATGGCACATCCACGGTTCTGCATCGTCTGACCGCCTACAAAAAAGCGGCATTGTGGGATGATGTGGAAAAATGGTTCGCTGGTGGCGCTCCGACAAATGGCGCAATCAAAGCAGAGTCCTCAGCAGTTCATACCTTTCGCGAAGGAGGGGGGTCAAACTGGAGCATCTATCCCCCAGGTACCAAGCGCGAACAAAAAGTGCCTCTGGCCTGGAAGTCCTTTGCCTCTTCATTCACACCAGACCCAATCACCTTCAGCTACAAATGGAACGAGCAACTCACCAGCACCAGTCATTCTCTGGTAACTCTGCCCGAATACTACACGCTCGACACCGATGGCAAAAAGCCACTCTGGACAGTCATAGAACCAAAGGAAATAGCCGCCAATCTAGGGCTCACGAAGCATCAGTTTGCCACGCCACAAGAAAAGCCACAGGAACCTCGTACCACACCTGATGACGCCGAAAGCTGCTGGAAAAAACCCGGACCTGTTGCAGGCCCATTCAAAGCCAATCTCGGGGATGGCAGCACGGTCACTTACTACTGGTATCGCTTTGCTGATCAACCCGCCATGCTCAATGCTGATCTCACCGATGAGGAGCGTGAGCAAGTTCAAACCCGAGTCGAAAAAATCCATCGTCGATGGACCAAAGATCGCAACTACCTCACTCCGCCAGATCACGGCAAGCTTGCTAGCATTGATCCAGCTTTGATCCTGACCCCACCGATAGGTTTTGAGATCGGTTATGTTCCCATCGCCACACGACAAGAGATGGAAAAATAGCCGCCTCAAAACCCTATGAAACCTCTGGTTTTCGCACTCACCTTAATGGCACTCGCCGTTGGTCAAGCTGCTACCGTAAAACCCAATATCGTCTTGATCCTAGCCGACGATCTAGGTTACGGCGATGTGCGCTGCTACAACGACCAATCGAAGGCACCCACACCGAATATCGACCGTCTAGCCAGTGAAGGAATGAGGTTCACAGATGCACACAGCCCAGCCACCGTTTGCACACCTTCCCGCTACAGTCTCATGACGGGGCAAATGGCGTTTCGTGTGCCGAATGGCGGCACGGTTTTTCAAGGTGCAGGCGGTCCATCTTTGATCAAACCAGGCCGCCTGACTCTTCCCGCTATGTTAAAAAAACAAGGCTACGCAACTGCCGCCATCGGCAAATGGCATGTGGGACTGACTTTTCGTAATAAGGCTGGTGAAGCGATCCACAACGGCAAATCGGAAGATGTCTTGCGCATTGACCACTCACGTCGGATTGAGGGTGGCCCTCTGGATCATGGCTTTGATCACTTCTTTGGCACTGCCTGCTGTCCGGGAACTGATTGGCTTTATGCCTTTATCGACGGTGATCGCATACCCGTGCCCCCCAGTGGCCTCATCGATAAGTCAAAGCTACCCAAGCATCCCTATGCAAACGATTGCCGCTCCGGCTATATCGCGCCTAATTTTTCGATTGAAGAAGTGGACATGGTCTTCCTCAAGAAAAGTCGCGAGTTCATGGCGCAGCACCAGCGTTCTTCGCCAAACAAACCTTTCTTTCTTTATCATGCCACTCACGCGGTGCATCTCCCGTCCTTTGCCGCGCCGGAGTTCAAAAACAAAACACAAGCCGGTCCGCATGGCGACTTTATTCATGAGTTCGATCACATCGTCGGCGAGTTGATGAACGAGCTCAGACGACTCGGCATTGCCGACAACACGATCGTCCTACTTTCCAGCGACAACGGCCCAGAGACAACAAGCGTCGTCCATATGCGAGCAGATCATGCTCACGACGGCGCAAGACCCTGGCGAGGCGTGAAGCGGGATTCTTGGGAAGGCGGACATCGTGTGCCATTCATCGTTCGATGGCCGGGCAAAGTGAAGCCAGGCACACTCAGTGCACAACTCACCAGCCTCACCGATGTCATGGCCACAGTCGCCAGCATCATTGGAGATGAACTTCCCAAAGAAGCCGCAGAAGACAGCTTCAATATGCTTCCTGCCTGGCTCAACAAAGATACACCGCCCATCCGCCCCTACCTCCTCGTGCAAGCCTTTGCGAGAAAACGCACACTTTCCATTCGCCGTGGTCAGTGGAAATACCTAGATCATCGCGGTTCTGGTGGAAACGACTACGACAAAGGCGAGCTTAAATCCTTCTCCTTACCCGAAACCACACCCAAGCCCCCAATCCAACTATACAACCTTGAAACCGATCCTGGTGAAACAACCAATCTCTCTTTTAAACATCCTGAAATTGTTGCAGAACTAAAGGCTTTGCTCGACCAATCAACGAACGAAGGCCGTAGTGCCAACCTCAATCACCCATGACACCCGTCTCCATCTTCAATGACGTCATCGGACCCGTGATGCGCGGCCCTTCCAGTTCTCACTGTGCTGCCGCACTTCGCATCGGAAGACTCGCACGTGATTTGATGGACGGCGAGATCACTGAGGTGCTTGTCGAGTTTGATCGTGAAGGCTCATTACCGACGACTCATAATAGTCAGGGCAGCGACATGGGCCTCTTTGGAGGCTTACTCGGCTGGGAAGCTGATGATGAAAGACTCCCAAACTCCACTCAAGCACTCACAGCAGCTGGAATTATGCTGCGTATCGAAACCGTTGATGTGAGTGATCCGCATCCAAACACCTATCGACTTACATTGCGTAATAAACGTGAAACACACTCCATCATCGCCATCTCCACCGGCGGCGGCATGATGGAGGTGCTTAGCATCGATGGCGTCTCGCTGCACATGGATGGCGGCTATCATGAAACTTTGATCTCATTGCCTAAAGACATAGCAGTCCGATTCGAGGCAGATGAAGTGATCCAACACCATTGGGGTAACACCACGCTTTGGCAGATCAAATCCAGCGCATTCGTTTCCTCAGATACATTAGCTTTATTGAGTCCTATCTCAGTCAAACGCCTCTTCCCAGTCCTCCCAGTGCCCTCGCGCAAAGACACGCGCGTGCCCTTTACGAGCTGTTCAGAAATGCAGCAGCGTGACGGTGATAAAAACACGCCTCTGTGGCAACTAGCCGTCGATTATGAAATGGCTCGCGGCAATTTCACAGAACGCCAAGTCATCGACAAGATGATCGCCATCATCCGCATCTTACGGAAGTCCATCGCCAGCGGCATTGCCGGCACCAGTTATGAAGATCGTGTGCTAGGTCATCAAAGCGGACGCTTCGCCGAACTCATGAATTCAGGCCGCCTGCTCGATGGTGGAGCGCTGAATCGTGTGGTTCTCTATGTCACCGCCTTGATGGAAGTGAAGAGTAGCATGGGCGTCATCGTCGCCGCGCCGACGGCTGGCGCTTGCGCCGCACTGCCAGGAGCCGTGATTGCCATCGGCGAGGTCATGGGTCAAGATGAAGAAGCCATGGCCAAAGCCATGCTCGCGGCTGGATTGATCGGCGTCTTCATCGCCACACGCTGGACCTTCGCCGCAGAAGTCGGTG
>CAMBPS010000040.1 GCA_945869675.1 Prosthecobacter debontii
CACTGCCAAAGGCGGAGAACATGCCGACCAGACCTGCCGTAGTGCCCAGAAGTCCCAGTAGAGGTGCAACGGTCACCATCACCTCTAGCAGAGGAATGCCACGCTCTAGGTGATGCAGTTCTTCTTTGGCCCGAGCCGTCAACGTATCCACGCACTCCTGACGGGATGAAAACGTGCCGCTAATGGCCAGAGCACCCAGTTTTGCCAATAGTGAGCCATCTCTTTCAAGGAACTCCTGCAGCGGCTTGATATCGCCCTTCGCCGCATAATTGGGCAGGGACCGTAACTGGCTGGCCACGCTCGCTGGTAACACTAGATTTTCCCGTAGACGCAACCAAGCAGAGATCATCACCGTCACTGCTAAAAAGGAGCAAAGCACGATGAATAACATCACGTAGCCACCAATGGCTAGGAATTCATGCAGCCGTGTCAAGGCTGAAGCCGAGGGCTCTGCAGCCGCCGCAGCAATTAAGGAGGGAAGTTGTGTCAGGAAGTCGTTCATACAAAAGGTTTATCCAGTCGGGGGCCGACCTGCAAAAATCATGGAATGTCAGCTCTCAGGTATTCCTGATTCAGGCAGCTCGCGCAAGAGCGAAAAAATTCCAGCGCTCACTTCGCCCGGCCAAGCGACCGAAACCTACCCGGTGCCATGCCTGCATAGCGGCTGAAGTGTCGAGTGAAAGCACTCTGATCACACCAACCCGTTTCGATAGCAATATCGGCTAGCGATTGATCCGTCTCACGCAATCGCCGCGTGGCTTCATCCAGTCTTAGTTTATGGAGCAATTGTAGCGGACTCATCTGAAATAGACGCTGAACCCGCTGCTCGAACTGATACACACTGAGGCCTGCCTTTTTCGCCAAGTCCTCAATGCGGGCACTCTCTGCAAAATGGCGATGCATGAATTTCAGCACTGCCGCAAGTTCCGCAAAACCGCTCGCCTTATCGTTGGGTGCATTGAGATCTCGCGAGATGCCTGTCACACCTATGATACAGCCTTGGTCGTCACGCAGTGGGTGCTTCGTTGTCAGACACCAGCCTGTGATTCCGCCCGGATAAATGTGCAGTTCCAGTTGATGATCGATGCATTTGCCAGTCCGCAGAACCAGTTCATCCTGCCGTGCATAGCTCAACGCCAGTGCCACCGGATACACTTCTTCTGGCCGTTTGCCGATTAGCTTCGTTTTATCACCACCTGCACAACGGTTGGCTAGCGTCTGATTCACCCGCACATAGCGGCCCAAGCGATCCTTCATGAAATACACCACATCCGGTAGCGCATCGAAGAGCATCTCTGTGACTGCATTTTCAGATAAGAGGCTCGTGTTCATCATGGGGCTTGAAGATTAATGGGTTCATTCACTGGATAAAAATCATCATCGGCAATGTCAGGGATGTCCACCACCGGCTCCCTTCCACTTTGGGGTGCTGCTGCTGCGTGCCCTCGACGTGTCTCTCTCATGGCGGATCAATCTCAGCGGCTTCATGGTCTGATTGCAATGACAGAACTGCAGAGAACAAGCAAGAATGGTAAGCCTAATAGCATCCAAATATCCCAAATGCAGTCGTTTTTTGCGAAGTGTCAGCGGCAATTTTGAGTCGTTCTGAAGCTTGTAAAGCCTCTGCCGCCTGCTCAGTTTTTATCTAAAAGCTAGCAGCAATGTAAGAAGCAGATTTCAAGACTCTAATAAATGAGCAAAACATCGTGTTAGTTCACGCGTAAGTTAGCTGCGTTAAACAGCCCATCATTACTTCATGATCCCTTCATCATTGCCTCTCTTTTTGGTTTTCCTGCTGACAAGTTCAGTTGTTTTGGCGGCCCCATGGCCGGCATGGCGTGGCGCTGAAGGGAATGGGGTTTGCATTGAAACGGACCTACCGCTGAGATGGAGTGCGACGGAAAATGTAAAATGGAAAGTGGCGCTCCCAGAGCGTGGCAATTCAACTCCGATTATCTGGGGCGATCGCGTTTTTATTACCCAAGCAGTCGGTAAGGAGCGTCTGGTTCTTTGCTTCTCCCGTCAGGACGGCAAGGAGCTCTGGCGTGCCGGTGCCAAGGATGTGGCAGATGAACTCACGCACCAGACTAATCCCTATTGCTCTGCCTCACCTACGACCGATGGGGAGCGTGTTTATGCGTGGTTTGGTTCAGCGGGTCTTTACTGTTTTGACATGAATGGCAAGCTGCTCTGGCAGCGGGACCTCGGGGAGCATCGCCATGAATGGGGCTACTCATCTGGCCCTGTTCTTCACGGTGATTTTTGTTATCTAAATTTTGGACCTGGACCGCGCACGTTCCTTCTGGCGGTCAATAAGCTTACTGGCAGCGACGTCTGGAGGCAGGAGTTGGGACAGGTGGAGGTCAAGTTGCCACGAAATGATGGTTTTGCTTCCAAGGAAGGCGTGGTTGGCTCCTGGAGTGTGCCACTTCTGATCAAGACTGAGCAGCGGGAAGAACTCGTCATGTCCTGGCCTGAGCAGGTGCGCAGTTATGACCCCAAGACAGGCAAGCCTCTCTGGCATTGTGGTGGACTGAATCCGTTGGTTTATAGTAGCACCCTGTTTGGTGAGGGTATCCTCATTGCCATGGGGGGGTATAGTGGCAGCACGGTGGCCGTTCGGCCTGGGGGTGAGGGTGATGTCACTGCAAGCCATCGACTTTGGCATGAACCGCGTGACCGAGGTCACATTGGTTCGGGTGTGATCAAGCAGGGTCACATTTTCATTCACAATATGAACGGCATCGTTGAATGTGTGGAACTCAACACGGGTAAAAGCTTGTGGAAAGAGCGTCTCAAAGGCAGCAGCAGCCGCTCCGAGTCTTGGTCTTCCGTGGTGCTTGCAGGTGACCGACTTTATCTGATGAATCAAGGGAGCGACTGTTTTGTCTTACGGGCTTCACCCAGCTTTGAGGTCTTGGCTCACAACCCTCTCAATGACGGACTGACGAATGCTTCAATGGCCATCAGCGATGGCCAAGTCTTCGTCCGCACTCATGCGCATCTTTGGTGCATTGGAAAATAAAGCTAGGATGAGGCATTTTTGCGGGAAGGATTCGGCATCAAACTATGGACGGCAGTGAGACCTGGGTAAGCAAGACATGTTGACTCCCGGGGGCGACGGTGACGCAGGAATCTCCTGCATTGGCGGCTTCCACACACAAGAAGCCGTGATAGGCCTCGTCTGGCAGATCGGCGAGACGCTTGGATTTTTCGATCCATGGATTCCAGATGACCGTGGTGCCACTGCCGAGCTTATTGACGACGAGGTTTCGTTTTAAAGCCCGGTCCTCGACGATTACACCGCCAGTGCTTGCGTATTGGCGATCCACTTCGCCTTCAAAAACGATATCACCTACTTGATCGCGCACGACCCGTTCGCCGACTGTGTCGAGATACTTGGTTTCATCCAGACCTTTGACGGTGACTTGCTTGATGTCGCCGACAGTCAAATAAGTGTGCAGTGCTTCACCCAATAGGAAGGCGTTGTCTCCCGTGTTTTGGGTCATCAGGGATACTTCCAGAGATGCACCAATGCTGATGCCGAGATGGCAGGTGAAATCGTACGGCCAGAGTGTTCTGGTTTCTTCATTGCTCTCTAGTTTAAAGAGTAGCGCGACATGACCTTCTTGGGTGTCCGCACGCAGCAATTCCCATGAGCGTATGCGTGCAAATCCATGCATTGGCTGCGTAACATCAGTTGGATGACCTCCAAACCACGGCCAGCAGATGGGGATGCCACCACGGATGGCTTTACCGGGAGCAAGGACGGCATCGGGGCTCATATACAACACGGGAGCTTCCTGTCCGGTGGGCTTCCATTCCATGACATGCGCACCATTCATAGCAATACGCGCGGTCGCTGCCGGATGGTTGATGACGTAGATCGGATAACCGGGGATGGATTCTTCAAGTGTGATGCAATCAGGCAGTGTCATGGCATGGAAAATAAACCTGCATGCCAGGGATGCATCTACGAATTGCAGTCATTTTGGTTACTTCTCAGGTCGTAGATCAAAGCACACCACTTTCTCTCGCTGACGAACCACCAGCTTGCCATTGCTTAAGGCAGGGGAGGTACAGCCCATGCCTTCGATTTTGGGTCGGGCGACTTGTGTGCAGGCATCGGGTGTGGCTTTAACCATGCGTAAATGGGTGCCGTTGCTTTCGAAGACCATGATTTTTCCATCGGCTAAAATGGGGGAGGTGATCGTGCTGTTCACCTCATTCTCGATCCAGGATACTTTACCAGAGGCTAATTCTACGCATTGGTTTTTTCCTCCGCAGGTCAGATAGACATGATCTTCATGGATGATCGGACTGCCGCTATAGCGCATGGTAACCCAGAAGTGTGACCAGGCAGCTTTGGGTTTCTCATTGTTTTGCCATTGGTAGGCGCGCAGTCCGACATCCTTGGCACCACTGTAAATCACCAGCCAGTCTCCTTGAGTTACTGGAGTCGATTGGCCACCGCCGTCTACTTCCCAAAGAACGCCGCCGTCTTTTGGGGAAAGGCCTTGAATGCTATTGTTCCCCGTAATGAGTAGGACAGGCTCTCCTGAGCTAGGCGTCCACCATGTCGGGCTACCGGTGTTGCTGCGGGCGGTTTTTTGATCCCAAAGCAGCTTGCCATCTTTCACTGAGTAAGCTTGGGCCGTGCCGGCTGCCAGATAAAGTGTCTCCCCGACGACGAGAGGTGATGCAGCAGGCCCCTGCGAGGTTAGGGCAGCTTTCCAGATTAGCTTGCCATCCTTTTGGTTAACGCAATACAGATGAGTGCTGCATGCGGCAAAAACTCGTCCATCCACCACAGCGGCTGTGCTGCTGGAGCTGCGCCCGCTTGGCTTACCTTCGGTTTCAAACTTCCAGACTTGTTTGCCGGTGTTCATGTCCAAGCAGATGATGACATCCTTGGCGACCTTGATGGTGTTTGGTACTGCGCTCAGTAGCTTTTCCTTCACGGCTGCAGAGAATTCTTCCTGTTCCATCCAGGCTTTGAAGGCTTCTGCTGTGGCAAAGGGTTTGCCTTCTTTCTTGGCCACTTTCGCTAACTCTTCGAGCGGCAGTGCTGTCTTGCCTGCTTTGAATCGAGATTCTGCCCATTTGCCTAAGCTGACATCTTCTTTAGGAGTCAGATTTTCTTCTCGCCAAGCTAGCATCCATTCATCAAATTTAGAGCCACGCATGGCGGGCAGATTGAGGCGTGTTTCCTCCATCTTTTTCATGAGTTCAGGCGACACACCGCGGTAATTCATCTGCTGCATCGTTTCACTGTCGATCTCTCTTTGCTGTGAAGGAATGCGCTCATGCCAGACCACGGAGAGAATCATCTGCTCGCCCGAGATGACCGGACTGCCATGGCCTCCATAGTGATCGCTGGGAATGAAGTCACTTTCCCAGACTTTTTTCAAACCGGCCTCAGGAAAGCTCTCTGCAATCGGCGTGGTGTCGACGGAGATTCCATCTCTATTTGGTCCACGCCACTGTGGCCAGTCGGCATAGGATAGGGAATGAGCGAAAGTGGCTGCAGTGACTAGATAAAAAAAGGGACGCATGACGTCTCGTTGAACGTTTGGGTTCCGTGCTGACTTGCAGTGAAAGTGTAGAGCCTTTGCAAAGACGCAGAAAAATCATGCCGTCCTCCGCTCAAACTCGCGCCATAGCCGCTCGATGGCTTCTTCGGGATCTTCAAGCATCATGCCTTCTTTGATCTTGCTGGCAAAGATACCAAAGGAAAAAGGTGTGACTACAGGTACCTGCACGAGATGCCAGGTTAAGCTGCGGGTTTGTTCCAAGAAGGTTATGGCTCGTGGCAGATCCAGAAACGAGTGGGTCGATTCACGATACGACTGTATCAAAATGGGGTGATCTGGTTCATGCTCACTGAGCACGCGAAAGAGAATCTCGCTGCTCCAGCGCAGGTCTTTGATCTTTCGCTCATGGCCTGGGCGATTTCGAGGCACCATCAGTCCCGTTTGCGCCACACCACGGAAGTTCCACTTTACTAGTTCGCTATGCTCCAATGCCGCGTGCATGTC
The DNA here is from genome assembly GCA_945869675.1 of Prosthecobacter debontii. Taxonomy (GTDB): domain Bacteria; phylum Verrucomicrobiota; class Verrucomicrobiia; order Verrucomicrobiales; family Verrucomicrobiaceae; genus Prosthecobacter; species Prosthecobacter debontii_A. Next base: position 6,039 of record CAMBPS010000040.1, read on the forward strand.
GGCCTCAGGGTTGCCTGTTTGAAATAGCTCCTTCCATGCAGCGATGTCCAGATCCTGAAAGCTACGCAGTGTGAGTAGAAAGCCATAATCATCAATGGTCACCATGGCATTGCCACCCACGGCTTCTTTGACCCTGTGAGCAATGATTCGGCTCAACGCATCATTGGCACTGCGTCCGATCAGGCTATGGAAAAAGAAGTGCACCAGGTCCACGTCGCTGCCCTCACGATCATCGACAAAACGCTCGATGAGAAAACTATCCTCTGTTGGAATTTTTGAAACCCGCCGCTGATTCTGACAGTGATTCAGTACCGCCTCTGCATTGGTTTGTGAGATCACATAGCGCTCCACTAACCAGTCCTGGGTCTCCTCAAATGTCTCTTGATTCAGTCGTCGATTCAGCTCAGTCCGCAAACGAGCCACCTCACGTGCTAGGCCTGAGGCAAGGGGCATCTTATTCGCATTCCAGGCGGGTACGGTGGGTAGTCTACCAGTGGCATCTTCCACCTTGACTTCAGCCACGCCGGTCTCGATCAGCTTCACAATGCGCCCAGCTAAAACAAAGATGTCGCCGATTTTCAGTCGCTTTAAAAAGCTCTCTTCAATCTGCCCGAGTCGGCGCTTTTTGAGAATCACACTGACCATGCCCTCGGTATGGATTACGCCAATATTGGCTAGATAATCGCGCTCCACCTTTTTGTTCGGCAACGCTAGGCAATCGTCCACCCAGATGACCTTGCCAAAATTGGCTCGATACTGTTTCTCGAGCGATCTGCCGCCGCCTTCCAGATATTGGATTAAGCGATCAAATTCCATGTCTGTCACTTGGCGGAAAGCGTGCGCCGAGCGGGTTACATCCAAAGCAAGCCCGCGCGTGTAACCGCCTTCCATCGCCATACCGACGAGATGTTGAGCTAGCACATCTAGCGGCTTTTCCAATGGACGAACAGCATCCAACTGCACCATGCGCGTCATCTCGGCACAGACGAGGCATTCCATCAGATCATTGACATTCGTCGCTACCAAAATGCCATGACTCTCAGCATGGATGCTGTGTCCACTACGGCCCATCCTTTGCAAAGCTCGGTTGATGCCTTTGGGCGTCGAGATCATGACTACACAGTCCACGCTGCCAATATCCACGCCCAGCTCTAAACTTGAACTGCATACCACAGCCCTGAGCTGGCCATTTTTCAACCGGTCCTCCACATCCAATCGAAGATCACGATCTAGAGACGCATGATGGGCTTCGATTTTTCCCGCCAGCTTTGGCAGTGCCTGCTTTAATCGGAGTGCGATGCTTTCCGTGCTGCTGCGTGTGTTGCAGAAGACAATGACACTACGTCTTTTTTCCACGATTTGGGCGATGTCTTGCATCAGTCGTCCTGCAGTATAGCCCGCAGGCGGATAGGGATCACGTCGCAATGGCGATAGAACCTCCACCCGCCGCCTCCGCTCCATCCTTGCTTCCACAATTTCACAGGTTCGTCCTTGTCCCACGAGAAATTCTGCGAGTAGCGGTAACGGAGCCGCAGTGGCCGACAGACCGATCCTCGTTAGTTCAGTTGTCACGCGATTTTGCAGCCGCTCTAAGCTAAGCATTAGATGTGCGCCGCGCTTGTTTTCAGCCAATGCATGAAGTTCATCGACGATGACAAAGCGCACCCCGCTCAGCGATTCAACCCAGCCTATCTGAGGCAAAAGGATAGCCAAACTCTCAGGAGTCGTTAACAGAATATGTGGTGGTTTGCGCTTTAACTTCGCCCGTTCAGCTGCGGTTGTATCGCCAGTGCGAACACCGATGCGGATTACCTCTTCTAACCCAAGTCCAGTCAGGGCTGGCAGCAGATTTTTTTGGATATCATAGGTCAGCGCCCGCAGAGGCGAGACATAGATGCACTGAATCCGATCTTTGAGTGTTCCAGCCTCGTGTGCGCGCAGCAAATGATTCAGCACACTAAGAAAACCTGCCAGAGTTTTACCGCTCCCCGTTGGTGAAGATAGTAGCACTGACTTCCCAGTCAGAATGTGAGGTATTGTTAGTTCCTGCGCCTCTGTTAGTTTTCCAAAGGTTTTCTTGATCCACTTCAATAGTCGCGGATGCAGGGCCAGCACTTCATCGGTTTCCGGCGAGTGAGTTGTGACTTTAGATGACTTTCGGCGTGGCATGAGATCGAACGGGAGCTACGTCCATGAAGTTCGATGTTTCAAGCCTTGCAAGGGAGTCAGGTCGTGGCGCCACTTGCGACTCATAGTCTCTGCAGCAAGCTCTTTGGAAAAAACTCAAACCCGAGTCAATTGACGGCGCAGGGAGAGCTCCACTGCTGCAATGATTAGGGCTATGGAGAAAAATATCACCAGTCCATTGATCCATAGCGTGCTGAACTCGGTGCCAAAGTAGCGTTTTGTGGTCCCAAAGAAGACGTTCGGGCTGCGTTTACGACGGTAGTCTTCACGCTCCATTTCAGCTTTGGTGACGAGGTCCAGGACTTTGCGATTCACATAGACTTCTTCTGCGCTGACCCCGTCTTGCTGGTCTAAGGCGGACTTCAGTAGTTGCGGTGTGACTTTGCCACGGATGGCGGCATCGCGGATTTCAATGAGTTTGCGCGCTGCTTCGGCTTTATCCTTGGCATACAGACCTGAGACTACGGCTAGCCCTTGTTTGGCGGTATCTAACTCGCGCTGCTGAGTGGGTGTCATCTTGATTTCAGGTGGCAAATTCACCAGTTCCTGAATGCGTTGTTCCAGCTGATCTTGGGCGGCAGTGAGTGGATTCAGCTTGGCCTGAGAGATCAATATGGCCTCATAGCTCCAGCGCAGTGGCATGAATTGGCAGATAAAAGGCACTTTGAGTTTGCTGGCTTCGTCTTCCTCCGTGACGCCCGCTTTCTCTAGCCAACGAGTGACGGAGTAAACGAAGTCGAGGTTCTTATTCATCTCCTCATACTTGATGAGTGCACCACCGAGGATGATCTGAGGGATGAGCAGCAGTGGTATGGCATTGATGGCTGTGCGATTGTCTGTGACCAAGCTGGAGATGAGTAAGCCCATACAAGCACCTGTTAGCGCGGTAATAAACATCCACCAGAGATGCGGGAAGAACATGTCCTGGATCTCCAACACCCAGTTTCCGATCAGGAGATAGATGACACATTGGATGAGGGCAAAGGTGCTGAGGGAGATGATCTTTCCCAGGAGATAATAAAAGGTGCGCAGGTTGTGATTGCGCTCTCGGCTGAGCAGATGTCGATCACGGATGATTTCGTCTGCACTGTTAGTTAAACCTAGAAACATGGCAACCACTAAGCTCATGAAGAGGTAGGTGGGGATGTGAAAGGCTGTGGCAAAGGTGTAGTTCTCTTCCTCGCTGTATTTCAAGACACTGGAAATTAGAAAGGCTAGAAGAGGTGCCTCAAGCAGAGTTGTCAGCAGATTGGTGCGATTACGCAGCTTCGAAAGAAAGGCGCGCTTGAGCATCGTGTAAAAGAGAATGCTTTCTTCCCGCAGCGTATGTTTGGGCGGCTTTGGCACGGCCCGTGATCGCTTGCTGGCATTGCTGTCTTCACGTGGGCGGGCAATCAGATTGGTGCTGCCGGGGAAGGCTTGCGCCTTGGCCATGCTTTCTAAAAGAAGATGGCTCTGGTAGCGATCCCGCCAGAAATTGGGCGGGAAACGGCGTGCTGCCACCATGTGACCATCGGCGCTGCGCTCCTGAATGATGTCGCCACTGATGTCGCGCAGGGGTGTCTCCAAAACATCGAAGACGAAGTCCGGCGTCATATTTGTTGGCATCTCAGCATCACGCTGACCTGTCTCATCATTGTAGGCTTTCCAGAAATAATCCAGCAGTCCTTGGGGCGGGCCGAAGTAGGCCATCTTGCCGCCTTTATCGAGCAGCAGTGCTTTATCAAACATCTGTAACAGCCTCATGCTGGGCTGATGGATGGAGGTCAGAACGATCTTATGCCGTGCCAGACTGCGAATGATTTCCAGCACATGTTCACTGTCTTTAGAGGATAGGCCAGAGGTCGGCTCATCAAACAAATACACGTCCGAAATACCGATCATGTCCAGGCCTGCATTCAGCCTTTTGCGCTCACCACCGCTGAGGAATTTCTGCTGCGGTGTCCCTGCGAGCCTCTGGCGCATGTCGGCCAGTCCAAGTTCAGCCAGCTTGGCCTCTACCCGCTTTCGGCGCTCTTCTGTCTTCAGATGCGGGCAGCGTACCGCCACGGAGAAGTCGAGATTTTCCTGCACTTTGAGGAGCGGATCAAAGGCGTCATCCTGAGGGATATAGGCGATGTAGGGCGTGAGGTTAGGCAGGTTATGGTAAAGGGAGAGGCCGTTCATCAGCACCTCGCCGCCCTTGGTTTTCAGCTGACCGCCGAGCACGCGGAGAAGTGTGCTTTTGCCGCAGCCACTGGGCCCCATGACGCAGATCATCTCACCACGCCGGGCGATGAAGCTGATGCCGTCCAATGCAGTGTCTTTATTGTCGAAGCGATGTGCCAGTTCGCGAATCTCCATCTGGCGGATGGTGTTTTTTTCTTCCTCAATGATGCGGTCGTTGAAATGACAGCGTAAGAACTGGCCTTCACCTAGAGTGATGGTGTCGCCATCACTCAGGGAGATATGCTCACGCACGGGCACCTCACCAATGAAGATAGGGCGGGAGGATCGCAGCACTTCAAGCCTGCCATTTTTCTGAGCGTAGTTACACTCGATTCGGAGGAGGATTTCACCTTCGGTATCCTCAGATAAAAGAATGTCGCCTTCGTCTAGAAGTTCGGGTTTGTTGGAGACGAGGTAAGTGTTCCGGCTGCCTTCTAGGCGGAATTGGCCGCCGAACTCTTGAGCCCTCACGCGTAGATCACGCAGTGAGATTTCGATCTCGCCATGAGCCACGATGCTGTCTTCGATGCTGGCCTCAATGCGCACACCTTCTTTCAGGGGAATCTCGGTCAAGGTCGCCTCCGTATTGCGCAATGCCTCCACGGTGACGCCGAGGCCGAAGCTAACGCGCAGATTGGTGCCGCGTCCGCGTTGCTGGGAGATTTCAGCGTCGCCTGCCTCAGTCAGCGTCAGATAGAGCTGAGCACCCGTGACGGTCTTCTTTGAATTGAAGTAGGCGATGAGGTCGTTATAATCCAGCGTCACATCCTCCAGCACTACACGCTCACCTGGATAGAGACGTGAAAAGTCACCGGGTGGCTGGCGGCGGCTGCGCACGAGAATGGGCACATTGCCGGTGTTCTTGAGTAGGACTAGATTCTGATAACGAAAGGCTACGACTTCACACTCGGCGGATAACGAGCGCAGTAAAACATCACAAGTCGCTGCTGAGCCGACACGCAGAGTTTCAAGTGGCTGACCTGTTTTTGGCGTGAATTCTTCATCCTCTGAGCGGTCGCCGGCATTGAGCTGATAGACGATGTCGATCGCTTGAGCAGCGATGCCGAGATTCGTCATGAAAAGATAAAATTCCACCATTTGACGCTGATTCGACGTGGAGCGTGAGATCAGCAGGTAGAGCTGCACAGCCAGCAGGATTTTTTGCTCAAGGGACAGTTCATCGCTCAGCTCCTTAGCACGCTGACCTAGATCTTGGGGTTGCTGGAGGGCTTCAAAATAGAGCCGCCGCATGTCGGCATAAATAGTGCCGGAGTAGTCATAACGCAGGTAGCCTAGGGAGGATTCGATTTCCTCCTCCTCTACATCACCATCCAGTTTGGAGAAGCCCGCAAAGACCTCGATCAGAACGGGCAGCATGGCATTTCGAGTGGCACCGAGTTGAAGACCTTCTTGAGGTTTTCCTATGAATGTCTGCCACCAACTGCGTGCCGATGCCACTGCGCCGGAGATTTCCGGCTTGCGATTGATCTGGGGTCTCGGCATTTGAGATGTGCTCATAAGGGCGCGCAGGCGTCGCGACTATGGCGGGGGCTGATGAGATGACAACCGCGGGCTGTTGAAATCCGGACATGAAAAAGCCGCCCATGAAAGAATCACAGGCGGCTCAAAAGATGAAGATTAAATGAGGCCTAGTTCTGTCACGGCGGCGCGCTCTTCCTTGAGCTCGTCTTCTGTGGCCTTGATGCGTGCTTGGCTGAATTCATTGACTGGTACGCCTTGGACGATCTCCCATTTGCTGCCGTCTGTGCGGATGGGGAAAGAGAACATGAGGCCTTTGTCAATGCCGTAACTACCGTCGCTGCACACCGCGACGCTGGTCCAGTCGCCAGCAGGCGTTGGGCTTGTCAGGCTGCGCACGGTATCACAGGCTGCATTGGCGGCGGAGGCGGCGGAGGAAAGTCCGCGCGCTTTGATGATAGCTGCACCACGCTGCTGCACCGTGCTGATGAAGTCACCCTTGAGCCAGTCGTGGTCACTGATCACATCTGTTGCAGGTTTGCCACTGATCAGAGTATTGTAGAAATCGGGATACTGCGTAGCGCTATGATTGCCCCAGATTGCCAGATTTGAAATCGTACTGTGATGCACGCCGGCCTTGGCTGCGAGTTGGCTTTTGGCACGGTTTTCATCCAAGCGAGTCATGGCAAACCAGCGGTCTGCGGGCACGCCTTTGGCATTGTTCATGGCGATCAGGCAGTTCGTGTTGCAGGGATTGCCGACGACGAGGACACGCACGTCGCTGGCAGCGTTTTTCTCAATTGCCTGACCTTGGCCCGTAAATATTTTGCCATTGATGTTGAGGAGATCTTTGCGCTCCATACCGGCTTTGCGCGGCACGGAACCGACGAGGATACCCCAGTTCACGCCTTTGAATCCTTCATTGAGATCTGCGGTCGGAGTGATGCTGTTGAGGAGTGGGAAAGCACAGTCATCTAGCTCCATGCAGACGCCGCCGAGGGCACCAAGGGCGGGTTCGATTTCGATGAGGCGGAGATTCACTGGCTGGTCAGGGCCAAAGAGCGCACCGGAGGCGATGCGGAAGAGGAGGGAATAACCGATCTGACCGGCGGCACCGGTGACTGCGACTGTGATGGGGGCTTTACTCATGGTTTATAAGGGAGTCTGGATGATTCCCAGCCTGCGCCTCGCGGCAAGAAGAATCCGCATTTGATTGCAGAGTCGGTGGGGCCGGTTGCCGTCACCGTGTTTTGGACTTCCGCTGCAAAGTCACCAGGAGTGCGGCATGGTCGCTGCCGGTCAGACGCCAGAATTTATCGGCCGCCAGCACCTCCCAGTCTGATCCGACCCAGATGTGGTCGATGCTGAGTAATGGCATGCCACATGGCCACGTCTCTTTTAATCCGAAGCCTGCGGCTTCAAAGGCCTCAGTGAAGTGTTTTCGGAACTGGGCCAAATGCACAGACTCCAGTGGCGTATTGAAATCTCCGATGACAATGGCGTCTGGACGCCTGAGCGTTTGTGCAAAGACAGTGTCGATCTGCGGTTTACGCGAGTGAAACATATGCGGAAAGATGTCTGCAACGATGACCGGAAAGTCTGGTCCGCGGCCAGCGAGATCAAATTGTGCGTAGGTTGCCATGCATGGAAATAAAACGCTGCGGTTACTGGCAGTCTTGAGTCGAGACAGGCGCAAAATGCCACTCTGCATCAACTCTGGGCGGTAGTCAGGTAAGCTTTCTGAATACTTGGCCAGATAGGAGCCAGCGTTTCCTGCTTCGACAAACACAGCCAAGTCAGGCTGAGTCTGCTTGACTAAATCGACCATTTCCTGATCAATCCCGTTTGGACGGCAGAGATTCCAGTAGAGAATGGTTAGAGGTTCGTCGTTTAGTGCATTTTTAGTCGGCACGCTAGCCCGCTCAGACATGCACCAAGAGGTGGAAAGCCACCAAAGTGCGAGACAAAGAGAGGCTAGGCAGGCGGGTATTCTTTGGCTGCGACTAAGCTTTGGCCAACAAGTGAGCCACACACTCAATCCCAGCAAACAGGGCTTTGGCATGGCATAGAAGAACACCGCCCAGCGTGCATCATGATCTTTGAGCCAGATCTGAAGCAGCAGTCCCAGCAGCAGCGTCAGCCAGCCGAGCATGTGGAGCAGCCGAATCATCTCAGCCTACAGGCGTCAGGACGACCTTTTGAACGTCTAGCACAGCTGATTTCACTTTGTTTTCAGGATCAATGATGAGGCGCTGAACGCCGGGTGTCTTGATCTCGATTTCACCAACGGGGACTTCCTTCCATTTTTGAAAACCACCTGTGTCTTGGGTGGTGAACTTTAGCTTCTGCTCGCCGTGTTTGATGGCTACTTCGCTGCCGTGATTGCCGCCACCACAGCCATGGAAGATAGCCACCTTGTATCGGCCTGGCTTGGTCACTTCAAATTCCCATTCCGCCATGTCATCAGGCTCTGTCCAGTAACCCAGGCAATTCTTTTCAGACTTAGGTTCATAACGCATGCTCTCAGACCAAGTTGTCGCGTCTTTAGCCAGCAGCGTGATGTGCCCTTCGGCACTAGGCATGATTTTGTCACCCTCTGGCGCTGGTATCAGGGCGATCTCTTCAACGGTGAATGTTCCGTCATCAGTGGGAGGTGTGAGCAGAGAAAAAGGAATGTGTCCGGGTTTGGCAATGTAAACGGTACCAAGGTAGGTCTTTGACGGGCGATAAGCTGTAACCAGTGATTTTTTTACCGATAGATCTCCCAAGCGGAAGTTCATGCCTAATGAGGCACGTTTCAGTGTGTAGGTCAGGCGCACCTGATATCGCCCCCAGCGCTTTGCCTTGAACTTGCTCCAAGAGAAGGTTTCCCAATGCGCACCATTGGAGTGAGAATAGTCTCCTTCGCCAAAGGTGATGATGCCACGCATGGGCATGTCTTCCCGTTCGACAGGCTCATCGCTGCCAAAACCGCCAATGTTCACGGCTTCAGGAAAGATGAATTCTTCAGCGGAGGCTTGAGTAGATGCAGGCTTGACCTCTGTTTCCTGACCAAAGGACCATGGGTTGAATCCCAGTGATAGAAGGAGAGTGAAAATCGAAAAGCGGTTCATAGGCAAAGTTTAGGAACGAGACTGCCAATAGGCGTTAAATAGGCAACTGTTAACGGCTGGGAAATGCATTCGTTAGCAAAATGAAACCGACTATTTTCACGAAGGAAGCTATTTGGCATCTTTAATGAAATCCGCTACGGTGTGTTTGTGTGCAGATTTCTGATTTATTGCTTTTTCAGCCTTTCGGTGGTGGCTGCTAAAGCAGTAGGCTTGCTATCTCCACGCCTTGTCACTAATACATAATCCTCAGTGAACGTATGCTAGAAGATACTAGGATCAGCAGCGAGTCCGAATCATGCAGCATTACACCCCTTTAAATCATGAAAAACACCTCTCACTCCTGCCCAGTCTGCGCCTACGCCAATCTTAAAGAGGCCCCACGAAGTTCCTCTGATGGCGGATCCCTGGAGATCTGCCCAGCCTGCGGATTTCAGTTCGGCGTCAGTGACGATGACGACGGCATCAGCTACGACGAGTGGCGTGAAGACTGGTTAGAGCGAGGCATGGAATGGAGCAGCACAGGCATCAAAAAACCTAAAGGGTGGGACCCCAAAAAAGCCCTGACCTCCCTCAAGAAAATGAAGTTAAAATAGCAACTTTATCACCTTGAAGAAATAAATAGGGCTCTGAAGAGGCGCAATAAGCTGTTCAACCCTGAAATAAACAAAGACTCAGGATCACAACTAGCGATCCTGAGTCTTTGAGACGAGTAAGGGATGCTTTTTAGCAGCTTAGATCTTACGACCTGCAGGAGCTGGTTTCGGCTTTTCCTTCTTCGGCTTTTTAACTTCTTTTTTGTGAGCGTTGTTGCCTTTGGCCATAATGGAGAGCGCTTGTTTGTTGCGCAGTTTTCAATAGTAGCATTCTCCTTTGGATGCAAGCCCGGCCTCACTTCACCAACGGATCACCCCAGACCTTGGCATAGTAGTGCGCCAGTCGGAGCTTCTGCGCCACACGGACATTGATGACAAAGGGATAGAGTGCCGGTTCGCCAAGGCTGTGAGAAATCTCATTGAGCACTGTGGACACGCACATCCAGCGCTGAAGCCAGGCGAGAAAGGCCTCTTCTTCCTTTAACGTCGAGCCAAGCATGGTTGGCAGGAAGCCTACTTCAACTGGTAAAATTACCAGGGGTAATGCCAAGTGTTTGACATCAATCCCCATGCCTTCACAGGTCTCTAGGCCATCTTCGATTTGCAGATAATGAGCCCAAGTCTCCGCCCAGTCTTCCCAGGGATGCGATGCTGCGTAGGCTGTGATGTAATGCTGCTCCCAGCCTGCCGGTGCGCCGTTCTTGTAGTGCTTGTCCAGAGCCGCTGAATAGTCCTGCCACTCGTCTCCAAAGCGCTCGCGAAAAGCTAGCCGCATGGGATGATCCCAGCTCAGCTCAGATAAATGCCGTTGCCACAAATAATGCGCGCTTTCATGACGGAAATGGCCGAGCAAGGTGCGGCTGTTTTCTCCTAATTGCTGGCGATTGAATTGCCGGTAGGTATCGTCAGCTTCTTCCAAATTCACAGTGATGATGCCATTCAGATGTCCCATGGTCACGGATGGATTGGATAACGTGCTGACAATGTCAAAAGCCAGTCCATATTTTGGATTGCTGGCCTTGGAGGGAAGTGTGATGCCCAACTTTAAAAGAGTGTAAATAAGTCTCCTTTTCGCCATCTCCATACGGCCCCATAGCACTAGATTTCGTCCAGAACTCAGGTCTGGGATGATACGGTTCATTTGGCAGGCCATGCATAGAGTCTGCTTTGAGTCAGTCGGCACGACCCAATTGCAGACGCCATGCTTCAAGCCGTTGGCACATCGTTTCATCGGACCAGGTTGTCGCAGTTTGACCATCGCCCGCTGTTGCGGATCATAGCCGACATTGCCTAAGCACCTCAGGCACCGCGAACTGCCAAAGAAGAGCACATTGCCGCAGTCACTGTCACAGGTGAATTTTTGCATGGAATGATGGGTCATTCGTCGTGAATGAGCTCCTTGTCATGCACTGCTTGTGCTTGCGCTTAAAATCAGTTTTTCCCTCATTGCCCAGCGTCGTATTCGTTTCAAACTAGGCCATCTCTATGCCCACGCCCGCTTTCCACTATCAAGAACTCCTCGAACTCGGCACCGATGACACGGAATATCGCCAACTGACGAAGGAACATGTCCGCGTCGAAAAGATCAGTGATAAGGAGTTGCTCGTCGTCGATCCCGAGGCGCTCACGTTGCTGGCTAACCAGGCGTTTCATGACATCAATTTCTTCCTGCGCCCAAAACACCTCAAGCAGGTCGCCGCCATCCTCGATGATCCTGAAGCGAGCGAGAACGACCGCATGGTAGCGCTCACGATGCTGAAAAACGCCGACGTGGCCTCCGCAGGCCTCCTGCCATTTTGTCAGGACACCGGCACCGCCATCATCATGGGCAAAAAAGGCCAGCAGGTCTGGACTGGCGGTGGTGACGAGGCCGCGCTGTCGAAGGGCGTCTATCTCGCCTACACCGAGAATAACCTGCGCTATTCGCAAAACGCTGCGCTGAACATGTTCGATGAGAAGAACACCGGCACCAACCTGCCCGCGCAGCTTGATTTGTATGCCACCGACGGCGACGCATATAAGTTTCTCTTCATCGCTAAAGGTGGCGGCTCCGCGAATAAAGCCTTCCTCTATCAAGAGACCCGCGCTGTGCTCAATCCGAAGAGCATCGTAAAGTTTCTCAGCGAAAAAATGACCTCGCTCGGCACGGCTGCGTGCCCGCCTTACCACCTCACCTTCGTCATCGGCGGCACCTCGGCCGAATCGACGATGAAACACGTCAAACTTGCCTCCACGAAGTATTACGACGGATTGCCCACCACCGGCAACGAACACGGTCGCGCCTTTCGCGATGTCGAGCTCGAAGCGCAGATGCTCGAAGAAGCGCGCACTTGCGGCATCGGCGCTCAGTTTGGTGGAAAATACTTCGCGCTCGATGTGCGCATCATCCGTCTACCTCGTCACGGCGCGTCACTGCCCATCGGCATCGGCGTCTCGTGCTCCGCCGATCGCCAGGCCAAGGGTAAGATCACGCGTGACGGCGTCTTCATCGAGAAGCTCGAGACCAACCCGCTGCAATACATCCCCGAGGAACTGCGCCACCGCAAAGACACCAACGCCGTGCGCATCGACACAAATCGCCCCATGGCCGAGATTCGTGCCGAGCTTAGCAAGTATCCCACCACCACGCGCCTCCTCATCAACGGCCCCATCATCGTCGCTCGCGACATCGCGCATGCGAAGCTGAAGGAGATGCTCGATGCCGGCAAGCCGCTGCCTGACTACTTCAAAAACCACCCCGTTTATTACGCCGGCCCCGCCAAAACACCCGCCGGCATGCCCAGTGGCAGCTTCGGTCCCACCACCGCCGGCCGCATGGACAGCTATGTCGATCTCTTTCAAAGCCACGGCGGTAGCATGATCATGATCGCCAAGGGAAATCGCGGCCAGCAGGTCACCGACGCCTGCAAGAAGCACGGCGGCTTCTACCTCGGCAGCATCGGCGGCCCCGCTGCCATTCTCGCCAAGGAAAACATCAAAAAGGTCGAAGTCGTCGAGTTCCCCGAACTCGGCATGGAAGCCATCTGGAAGATCGAGGTGGAGGACTTCCCAGCGTTCATCTTGATTGATGACAAGGGGAATGACTTTTTCCAGACGGTGGGTCCGGGATGCTCGGTGAAGCATTAAGGCTCAGTAGTCGTAGGCGGACAAGACAGAATCGACTTTCTCTTTTTTGAAGAAAATGTGGAAAGTAGAGGGCGTCTTCGAATGATGTCTGGCCTCGCGTGAGAGGTAGGAGTTAATGTAATACCAGCCATCTAGCTTCGATTCACTATGGGGTGGTCCCAGTAATTCCAGTACCGCACGGCGGGGCATTTTTTTTTGTTATCTGTGACCGAAGTTGTTTTTCGGACAATCCAATTGCGGTTGGTCTTGTGGCGACGCGCCATGAAGCAAGTCCAATCAGAGCCGCGATCGCGAGTAACGCCATGACGGCAATGACTCGGAAAAAGGTTTCATGGTGGCCAAGTTCATGAACAGAGCATAGAGGTTTCTCGCAACGCACGTCCAGTTGAAATTCAACTTTCGAGCCGGAGGCTCGGAAGAGATTAGCCGGTGGTGAGTCGAGCGAAGCAACGCCGAAGCGACCGGGAATCACCGGCTCCGGGCCGCCCCAAAACCCCCGATACGGGATGCGCCCCGGCAGGGGCGCGAGAAGCGTTCGAATGTTCCTCGGCAATGTTGCCCGCCAGACCCCGCGTGGCCTTCTCGCGCCCTTTCAGGGCGCGGTTCGTGTTTCGTCGGCGTTGTCCGGTGGTTTCACCACCGGCTAATTTCTCTCGTGCACAGGTGTCGAATTCGCGATTACCATTCTTCGCCCGATCTGAAATGATCCTGCATGGCTTCGACGCATCTCTCGTTGCACTTCCATCTTGTGTTCAGCACGAAGAACCGGGAACCTGGGTCTCGCCAACGCATCGGCAACGCGTTCACTCATCCATCGGCGGCATCCTCCGAAATATGGACGGCGTGGCGCATGCGGTGGGCGCAACTGGTGATCACATTCACATCGCCGCCGGTTTGCGGGCGACGCATTGCCTCGCGGATGTGATGCGGGAGGTGAAGAGCGAGTCCACACGCTGCATTCACGCGGAACTCGCGGCTTTTCGGCTTTGCGTGTCAAAAAGGCTTTCGTGTCTTTATTTGAGATAATATTGGCTTAAAAGTAAGTTGATCTTGGTTTAATACTAAGATAATATTGAATTATGAAAGTCTTTGACGTCTCAACTCTTGAAAATGCTCTTCAGACGGTGTCGGCAGTTCTTGCTCAAGATGGAGCGGAACCGGAGGCTGTGGTGATCTGTGGAGGGGCAGCGTTGCTGAGCTTGGGATTCATCACCCGACGTACGAAGGACGTGGATGTGCTGGCCGGGGTGAATCCGGTGGAAGGACTGGTCGATCCACGGCCCTTTTCACCAGCTTTGACGCGGGCGGTGGAGGATGTGGCGAAGGCACTGGGGCTGCCATCGAACTGGTTCAATGCCGGACCAGCGGATCAAGTGATGGCGGGGCTGCCAGTGGGCTTTCTCTCCCGCCTTCAACGTCGTGAGTATGGGAGCCACCTGACGGTGTTTTTGCCTGATCGTTACGATTTGATCCATCTGAAACTCTTCGCCGGAGTGGACCAGGGACCAGGACGACACTGGTCGGACCTGAAGGCTTTGAACCCGACAACTGACGAGATGCTGGGTGCCGCCCGATGGGTGTTGGGCCAGGACGCTGGGGATGTCTTCCCCAGCGTGGTGAGAGATGCTCTGAGATTCCACGACTATGCCGAAATCGCTGACCAACTTTAGAGACGAGCTGCTCTCAGCCGTGCATGACCTGCTCTGGCTGCAATGGGCCAGCCTGGGAGCAGGCGTGGATGATGCCGCATCCATGCCTGCAACGCAGGTAATCGACCCCGAGGCGCTGCTGCTGGCGACGTCTCACTTCGGCCGCCGGGAGCCACGGCTCTTTGATGAATCACTGGGGTGGATGGCCCGTTATGGTGGGATGATCAACGTACAGCGTCTGAAAAACCTGCAACGTGAGGGAATGCTCGGTGAGAAGAGCATCTTCGCTGCGATGGCCGCCCACGTGAAGAGGGAGGGTGGTCTGACCAAGTGGGAAACGCTCGCCAACACTTCCCAAGTCACAGTGGAGCATGAGCCGGAACCCTTTTTAATCACAGACAGCTCCAGGCCCGCGCATTGGGGCGAGGCGGATGCCGATTTCCTCTCCCGTGGATGGGTAAAGACACCTGCGCGGCAACGGGATCTCACCATGCCGCCGTCACCAGCAAAAAGCAGCAATGTCCTGCTCACTCTGCGGGCACTTATCGGCGTCTCCGCTCGATGTGAGGTCATCTTGTACCTGCTGACTCACCCATTCGGCAAAGTGGCTGACATGGTGAATCTCACCGGTTACTCGGCCCAGGCGATTTTGAACGTCCTGGATGAAATGGCGCTTTCTGGCACGATCTACACGGATGGTGGCCGCACTGTTGACTCATGGAAAAAAAAGGGCCGTGGGAGATCGTTGCGTTATTCGCTCAAACAGGCGGACTGGCTTCACCTGATACCCGCGGCGGCTGAAGTGCGGTGGCAGCCATGGTTTGCACTCCTATCTCTCGCGCAAGCCACCGATATCGCACTGGTGGCCGATTCCGCCTCAACTTCTCTTCTGCCCGCCATGCAAGTGCGTCGGGTGCTGGATACACTGACACCCCAACTGGCTGAAGCGGGAATCGCCTCGCGGCTTGGCTGCTCGCCAAACATGACGGGCTCAGAGATGCTCGGCCAACTCGCCGAAACTTTGCCTAGCGTGCTACGTTCGGCCTAAATCTCTTCTCCATGCCCACACCTATCCGCGTCACCATCTGGAACGAATTTGTTCATGAGCGTCAGAACCCTGCTGTTGCTGCTATTTATGCCAACGGCATCCACGGAGCGTTGGCGGAGGCTTTGGGAGTGAATGCGGATTTCGTCATTCGTACGGCGACGCTGGATGAACCTGAGCAGGGCGTGTCACAGGTCGTTCTCGATGAAACGGACGTGTTGCTGTGGTGGGGCCATGCGGCGCATGATCAGGTGCTGGATGAAACCGTGACGCGAGTGCAGCAGCAGGTGTTGGCGGGCATGGGGCTGATCGTGTTGCATTCAGGCCATTTTTCAAAGGTCTTCAAGAGGCTCATGGGCACGAGCTGTGCGCTGAGCTGGCGTGAGGCGGGCGAGCGGGAACGCGTTTGGGTAGTGAATCCGGGCCATCCAATCGCCGCGGGCATCGGCGACTGCATCGAGATCGAGCAATCGGAGATGTATGGCGAGCCTTTTGGCATTCCGACGCCTGAGGAGCTGATCTTTGTGTCTTGGTTCCAGGGCGGCGAGGTCTTTCGCAGCGGGGCGACGTGGACTCGTGGTAGCGGTCGCATCTTCTACTTCAGCCCTGGGCATGAAGTTTATCCGATTTACCAACACCCCGAAGTGCAGCGGGTGATCGCGAACGGCATCCGTTGGGTGCAGCCACAATCACGAGTGACGGTGAAACCGCGACATGTGCCGGTGGAGCAGGCGCGGGAGATGATTCATGTGCGCGGCGGAACCGTGCATTGATTGCATTCAGAGTGCTAGCGGTTCTGATATGCTGCGTTGCCGTTCTGCTTGAAGTATTCATCCCTCATGCGCTTCAGTTCGGCGATACGTGCGGCAGTCGAAGTGGCATCATTCGCTTTTTGCTGCTGCTGACTGCGGACAAAGTGGTTATTGGCACCCAGACTGCGCCAGGGTCCTTGGGGCACTTCACTGACGTCCACAAAACGCCAGTCACATTTGCCGCTACTGGACATGCCTAGGTAGTCACGCACAGCTGGGGAGATATCTAAACCGGCACCTTTATTACTCGTGTTTTTGGGGCGTGCATTGCCAAACACATATTCATGATCGTCGGTGACAAAGGGGCCACAGTCTTCCCACTGGGCATAGCAGACGCGGTTGCCATACCGGATGGCTAGCCAAGTGCCATGGACCACACTTTTGCCGCCACGAACATACTTTTCTTTGAACCAAGGGATGACCTTTGAGGCCTCTGACTTGTGTGAATTGTAGTCGAGGCAGTCGTTATACGGTAGGGCGATGTAGAAAGGATTGAGCCCGGGTGTGAATCCGCGTGGGCAGTAACTCGGGCCACGTTTGTTTGGATCAGGATCGTCATAGCCGCCAAAGTTTTTTTCCCACTCGGTATCCCAGGAGCTCTTGCTATTTGGCGTGGGATTGTTTTCGGTTGGCTGCTCGCCGACCCAAAAGACAGTGGCGACGATATCTGTCTTCCAAGGATACCTCGCGTATCCAAGCCGCGGCATGGTGGGCGAGTTGACTCGTGGGATGACTAATCCAGAGCTGCCTTGACTGCTGGCGGCGGCTCCCGTCGCACTGACTTTAGGCAAAGATTGCCCCATAACCAGTCCGACCATTGCAAGGAAAAGTCCAAGCAAGAGCATTTGTAGAGAACTGGTGCGGGGGAGAGGCATGCCAAAAGAGGGGTGCGCAATCTACCAGTCTTCAATGCTATCTGGCAATTTTAAATTGTCACGCGTGGACTGTTCGTCTGAACGATTTCGGCCACTCATTCAGTCGGGCCGTTTAGGAAACCGAAATCTGCGGTAGTGTTCAAAAAATAGTCGACTTTAATGCTGCCAAAGCTCGATGAAGGTCACTCATAGTATTGTAGCCATGAACGGCTAAGCGGATCCTGCCAGCATTGTGCATGACGTGAATCTCAGCCTTTTCCAGGGCAGCATGAATTTCTGCACTTCGCTGATGTTTAAAGGAAAGGATGCCCGTAGGACGATCATGATGAAGCGGACACAGTGGCTCAAAATTCAGGGCTATCAGGCTCTCATACAATTCTTTGACTAGAGGGTCAGCATGAGCTGAGACGGCCGCCACGCCGACGCCATCGACATAGCGTAGCGCCGCATTTAAGGCATAGAGGGCGGCAAAGCTGGGCATGCCGACTGAGAAACTCATTGCACCTGTCTTTGTCACCGCGCGCTCAAAGCGGTCGGTGTCAAAGGCATTGCTCAGGTGATACCAGCCGCCCGCGTGAGTCGTTAGGCGCTGTGCATTTCGTTTTGGAATACCGATGACACAGCCGCCATGCACGCCGAGCGTCCATTTGTGCGTGCTGCTGATGAGGATGTCTGCACCTTCACAATTCAAGACCACCCGACCAAAAGCCTGCGTGATGTCCACGGAGATGAGTGCATTCGGCGCATGTTGCCGCACGGCATCATGGATCGGCTGCCAGTCGATGCGATGCCCATTGTAAAAGCTGATGAGCGATAGTTGCACGAGCTTGGTTTTCTCATTTAGCAGCGGGATGAGGTCGGCCACATTCAGCTCGCCACACACGGATCTCCAAAGTTGTGATATTGGTGGAGTCATGGCACGCATCCATGCCGTGACTCCCGCCGGAAAGTCGAGATCCGTGACCACGACTTCATCTTTTTCGCCGAGATGCAATGCCGAGGCGAGAAGGTTATAGGCCTCTGAACTGCATGAGCAAAACGATATCTCATCCGTAGTCAGCCCCAGCATCTTCGCGCTAATTTCACGGCAATTTTCCACTGCAGCGAAATGCCCCTCACGTCCACGCATTCCAAGAGACTTATCTGCCCAATAACTCTCTAGAGCCTCTTTCACAGCTAAAGGCGGAATGCTTTCCGCAGCTGTGTTCAGATACGCGATGGCAGAAAGAGAAGGAAAGTCGCGGAGGCGTGTAGAGTCGGTCAACATGAGTGGAGAGATTTAACCCATAAACCGTGGATTTCTTGCGTTGAGATGTCTCCTGTCTCAAGGAGGCTGGTATTTTCGTGCATGAGATCAAAGAGGATGTGAGCGGGAGCTTCCAGGAAGTGCGGCTTCTGGTTTAAGCTACGAAACGACTTTCGTGGAGTCGATAAAGCTCGGCGACTTTATCGTCGCCTAGCGTGGTCTGCGGATGGCCAAGGAACGCAGCTATCGCATAGGTGAGTTGAAAGGTTCGGACTGGTATCGCAACGTGATTTTCAACTCTTGGCTATTTCTTCCCAAAGAAATCAGCCAGTTTCTTCAAATCTGTCTCGCCTGCGGGTTTCATGGCGCTGTCGATGATTTGCTGCTGGAGAGCGCAGAGTTCCTTCACGCCTTTGCGGCCGTGGAGGAGCATGGCCTCTAGCTGGGGCTGGGTAAAGGTGGCCTCTTCGCCGCTACCCTGGATTTCGACAAAGTCGCCATCTTCGGTGAGGACGATGTTGCAATCGACATCGGCTTTGGCGTCTTCTTCATAGCAGAGGTCGAGCAGGGCTTCGTCCTTCCAGAGACCGACGCTGATCGCTCCGACTTTCTTTTTCAGCGGTTGTTGCGTGATCTTGCCTTTTTCCAGGAGGCGATTAAACGCTATTGCGGCGGCAACACAGGCACCTGTGATGGAAGCGGTACGGGTGCCCCCATCCGCCTGAAGGACATCGCAGTCGATGTTCAAGGTACGTGAGCCGAGCTTTTTGAGGTCCACAACGGCGCGCAAGCTGCGACCAATGAGACGCTGGATCTCGATGCTGCGGCCATCGGGTCTGCCGCGGTTGCTGTCGCGTTCTTTACGGTCTAGGGTGGAATAGGGCAGCATGGAATACTCAGCGGTGAGCCAACCGCCCTGCACGCCTTGGGCTTTCATCCAGCGCGGCACTTCTTCTTGAATGGTGGCAGCACAAATCACGCGCGTATTGCCAAAAGCGATCAGTACGGAAGCGGTGGCGTGGGGGGCGACGTCGAGAACAAACTCGACCGGACGAAGTTGGTCGGCACTACGGCCATCAATGCGGGGCATCTATCCGATGTGGCAAGGCTTCCGCGCAGGTCAAGGAAAGCTCACACTTTCACCATATCCTTCACCACCTCGAACCATAGGTAAAAGCAACCGCGCCAAGAGTAACGAAACTCGCTATTCCCAGCCATCTCGATGAGTCCGACGCTGATGTTGTAATGGATCTGGTCATTCATGTCCTGCTCAATAAAAGTCGATAGTTGCTCGGCTTCGAGAGCGCTCAGGTCGGTGACTTCTAAGTCGTGGCTTTTCAGAAAATCGGCGTGCTCTACCATGAGATCTTCCATACTGTCTGCATAGGTGTAGCGGTTCATGCGATGGCCCGGTGAGAATTGCATCGTCGGAGGAAAGGGATAATTTGTCGTTGTATAGATGATGCCACGATCGATGCGTGAGGTCAGGCTAACGTAGCTAAAGGCATACTCTTCCTGCTGCGCTAAGGCGATTGCGGCCTGGGTGCGTAGCTCTGGATGATAAAATAGACGCATGAAGTGCTGGGTCTCACTCCACTTCCAGCCGGTATCGTCCGTTTTTTCAAAACCTTCCATTTCGATTTCGCTGCTGAGTTCTTCTAGATCAGGAAAAAGCTCGCGCGAGGGGGGGAAGCGGTGTTTGACCTCGCTCTTCATCGGAAAGCGTAGCTTTCGCACACGGCCTACGATCTCAACCCAGGGCAGCATGAACCACAGGGCGATGCTGCCAGCTCCTGCGGCATGACTGCCGGTGAGGAAGTAACCGCCTAGATAAGAAGCGCCCAACAGGGATAACCAGCCTAGTTTGTGAACATAGCGGTTCTCGAAAGTGCGGCACGCTACCGCGAAGACGACGGCGGCGGCGAGGAAGAGAAACTGCTGTAAGCTCATGAAGTGAGTCCAAGAAACGCTACGCCTGCCCCCATGGCAAGTCTGCTTATCAGTGGCGTGAAGTTCTTTGCAATCTCCAGGGAGTGCCGCAATACATGCAGCGGAAGCTAGCTGTAAAAAGGATCGAGATCACGGCTGAGGCTCGATAGCTGAGCGGCCAGATACGGAAAGCATTGGCATGTTTACGGCAGCGCTTCTCATGCATGACCGTGCCATGGCAGAGTGGGCAGGTGAGAGTTTTGGATAAAACAAAGACCGACACTCGGCAAACTGTGAAAGTCCCTAGGCCGCCTAGAGCCAGCCAGCCCCAGAGGGGTTTCTCCGTCAGCATCAGTCCTGCGGCGCCGATGAGAAAGGCAAGTGAGCCAAAAAAAGCTAGAGTTAGCAAGAGCACCACTTGTAGCAATCTTCCTAGGCGATGGTAGCCACGTGCACTGCGGATCCGGGGTGCTTCGAGGGGCTTGGGTTCAGAGGCTTGGAAGCCAGGTTGCTTCATGACCCCATAGGTGAACCTTGAAGAATCAGGTTTCAACCTGAGAAATGCATTGCTACTCACCCGATTGTTAGCGCATTCATAGTCTCCTGCATGACGAACGCCCTGACGCCTCTCCGTGATTTTCCAGATCGTTTTTCCTCTTTGTGCTGCAGGAGTCCTTACCCACATGGGATGGGAACTCGGAGTTCATCGCCTTAGTCAGAGTGAGCACAGAAGACAATTTTATCACCGCTATACGCGCTGAAGCTGCAGCTAGTTAAGCCATTGAGGCAGCCTAAGCGGCCAAATCCAGCCGCTGGACACGCTGATATATCACGATTTCAAAAGAGAAGGCATGATCATCATCCACGGCCTGGGATCGCCGAGAAACAGGCTCCCATTCGCTTTTGGAGATTTTAGGGAACGCTAGCCCATGGCCTAGAATCTCATGCACTTCAGTGATGATGAGTCGATGCGCATGGCTTATAGCTGCTTGATAAATCTCAGCCCCGCCGCAGCAGACAAGTTCTCGTTGGTATTCAGCCAATCGCAGCGCCTCAGGCACGGATGAGACAGCCTTTCCATTTGGCACGATTAACTTCGGCTCATGCGTCAGCACCAGTGGATGATGGCCCGGCTGAAACCATCCAAGCATTTCCTCATAAGTGCGCCGTCCCAAAAGCAGCCACTTTTCCCGAGTGTATTGGCGGAAGTGCGCGCGATCCGCAGGCAGACACCAAGGCACACCGCTGCCTCTAGAAATATAGCCATCCGCGGATACGGCAGCGATGAGGGTGAGGGTGGCACTCATGATTGGTAGGCTATCCTGTGAGTTCTGGCTTGTCTTGGTAAATTGTAGCCAATCCTGTCGCTGCTTGCCAGCTGCCCAGTTTGCGCGCATGGAAGGACCTGTGACCGAAGAATTAAAATCCGTGAAGCCACAGAGCCATTTTCGCATTTGGCTGAAAAGGCTCTTCATGGGCTCTCTTTTACTCTTGATTGGACTGGTCGTGTTTCATCGGCCCCTGATCCTGGCGCTCGTCCGTTGGGTAGGTCCACAGGGGGCAGCCACTCAGGGATTGTCGTTGACCTGGGTGGTTAATGGCTCGCTCTGGGAAGATCTGGAAATCACCGACCTCAAAGCGGGTGGCGGTTTAGCCCATTGGTTGCCCAAGGCCACAATCGGGAAGTTGGCTCTCAGCTACGATCCTAGCGCATTGCTGGAGCACATCGTCAAAGGCGTCACCATTCATGACCTCGAGGCCGATGTGGATCTGCGGCATTTACCCGCTTCAGATAGCCCAGCAAAAGAAGTGGTCAAAAGCGCTGCCACAGGCAAAGCACCACCCTTGATTTGGCCTGGTTTTATCGATCTTAAAAACATCAACGCCAATGTGACACTGGCCGACGGCAAAAAGGTCATGCTTCAAGGTCTCACCTTGCAAGTGGGAGAGGGGATGCCCGGTGTCTTTGAATGTCGCTCGCTGAGCGTGCAGCCGGATGGATTAAGGCTAGAAAACCTCAAAGCTCAGGTGGAGTGGAAGTCGCGGTCGCTGGTGATTAAAGGTTTCTCATTGCCAAAAGACATCATCTTAGATGAGCTGCTCCTAGATCTAAAAGACTTCGAATCCGGAACCTTTGGGACCAACATTTTAGCGCATTTAGGGGCGGCCAAAGTCGCAATCAGTAGCTCTATCGCAGATGCTTTTGGGTCTAATTTAAAAGTGAAAGTAAAGACTCAAATCAGCGAACTGCGTTCGCTTGAGTTACAGGCGCTTGGCTTGCCCGAAGAGGTGCTTTTTGAACACGGCACTCTGAATCTCCACCTCGAAGGCGATCCACTCACACCACCTCTCATGAAAGTGCAAACGCAGTTCGCTGCCGCCAATATCCGTGCCGCAGGTGCTAAGATCGACAAAGTGGAGTTCGATGCCAACATCGCTGATTCCGCCGCTAAAGTCCACATGCTGCGCTTTATCAGTGGCCGTAATGTGATCGAGTTCACAGCAGACGCAAAGTTGCCGCAGAAGATCGAAGAATGGCAGAAAACGGCCTGGAGCGCTGTCATGAAAGCCAGCATCTGTGATCTCACGCAATTGCTCGAAACTCCACCACCAGCAAGCGGCAACATCTTATTGCAAGCCAAAGCTAAAGGTGTGGGTTCTACACCAAGCGAGCTCTCAGGCAGGCTGAATGGCGAGACACTGAGCTTTCAAGAATATCGCCTGCCGAAGTGGGCCACTGAATTTTCGCTCAATGGCAAAGAAGCTCGCTTTGAAATTCCAGGCTTAGAGCTCGGCACTGGCAACCAGCTTGCCGTCAAAGCAAGCCTGCTAATCGATGATGCCATGCCCGTGAAAGTCGAGTGGAAATTCGGCCTTAGTGAGCCCACGGAGCTTTTTAAAACCATAGGCCTCAAAGCTCCAGATAAGACGATCTCCGGCATTGTCGACTTAGCCGGCAAGGCTGATTTCAAAATGAAGGATCTCAGCGCAGGCCATTATGAAGGTCTGCTTGCCGATCTCCATTTGCAGGTGCAAAAAGGCCAGTTCGGTGAAAGTCAGCTCCCCAGTCTTTCTCTAGAAGCGCACACGCAGGATGGCAAGGCTCAGGTAAAGCCCTGTGTCATCCGCTTTGATGATGAAAATCATCTGGAACTCACCGCTAAGGTGGCCATGAAGCCGCCCTTTGGCTTTTCGACTCAGGGCAGCATCTCCATGCCCGCTTTAGTGAAGTTAAATGCGCTCTTGGCCAGCTTTGCTGCCCCTGAGTTGAAATCCGGCAGCCTTTTCAGCAACCTCAATGCTGCAGGTCAGATCCAACCCTGGCAGTGTGAAGGTAAAGCCACGGTGACTGCGGCTAAGGTCCATCCCGTCAATCTGCCAGAGTCTGCTGACTTAAAGCTCGAGGCAGACTTTGCTGGAACTCGCGCCGAGTTGAAATCTATCGAGGCCAAGCTCGGCCCTTGGAAGCTCGCGATCAAAGGAGTCGTCGATGATAAATCGGCCAATCTTTCCCAAGTGCGAGTGTGGCAAAAAGACATTCTGCTGATAGAAGGTCATGCCAGTGTGCCCTTTGATGTCATGCAGACGTCTAAGGCGGATAGCGCCCCGGTCGATGTTGTCATCAAAGCCAAGGATCTCCGCCTGAATGAAGTGCTGGCTGTCGCAGGCATCAAGGACATGCCGCCTGGAATCTTCAATGCCGACATTGCCATCAAAGGGAGATTGGAAACGCTAGACGGCGTGGTCAAAGTCAACTTGCGAGACGTGAAAGTGCCCAAGGGGCCAAAGGCTTTTACACCTGCTAAGTTCGATCTCGATGCCACCCTGAGCGGTAATCAGATGAGGTCCCTCATCAAATTGACGCAGCCACCTTTGCAGCCGCTGATCGTTGATGTCTCCATGCCTCTCGACGTCGAGGCCGTGGTGAAAAAGCCTGCCTTGATCAACGACACCGCCCTGAAGATCGCTGTCCGCATGGCCGAGAGTGATTTGGGCTTTCTCCGCGAATACGCACCGGACACGATCCAAAATTTGCCTGCCAAATTGAAGCTCAATGCTGATGTGAGTGGGACCGTTTCCAAGCCGCTCATTCAGGCGGCTGTTGATCTGGATGCCAAAGAAGTCTCTTGGGCCATAGCCGACATGCCTTCCATTCGCGATGTGCGCGTTCGGTTGCGGGTCAGTGACCGCAGACTCAACATCGAAGATCTTTCGTTCCTCATGGCTGGCGGACGCGTGAAAATCGATGGCAGTGTCGATGCGGCTGACACAAGAAACCCCGCTTTAAATCTTAACATTCAGGCCCGTGAAGCGCTCGTCTTTCGTGATCCTACGACCTCTTTGCGTGCCAATGCTGACCTTACCTGCATCGGTTCTCTTGCCGCTGCGCGTGTGGCTGGTTTGGTCGAGGCCGTTCGCGGT
Organism: Prosthecobacter debontii; assembly: GCA_945869675.1. GTDB lineage: Bacteria > Verrucomicrobiota > Verrucomicrobiia > Verrucomicrobiales > Verrucomicrobiaceae > Prosthecobacter > Prosthecobacter debontii_A. Next base: position 30,723 of record CAMBPS010000040.1, read on the forward strand.
CGCATCTTTAAAGAGATCGATCTCATGCCTGTGTTGAAGTTGCCTGCCGATGTGCCTCCCGTGCCAGAAAACACTCAGCGCAGTGAGGCTAAGCTAGTTCTTCCAACAACCATGAAGGACTGGACCTTTGATCTGCGTTTAAAGACCATTGACCCTTTGCTTATTTCTGGAAATTTGGCAAACGGAGCCATCTCCGCAGACATTCTCCTCAACGGAACAGGCGCCTCTCCGCAATTGACCGGTAAAGCCAACGTGGATCGGCTGCTTTTAAAGCTGCCCTTTAGCCTCGTCAAAATCACCAAGGGCGTCGTCACAATGAAGCCGCAGACGCCTTTTGACCCATCTCTGGACATCCGAGGAGAGTCCCGCATCGGCAGCAACGACATCACCCTCTATGTCTATGGGCGCTCAACCAATCCGAAGACCCGCTTCGTTAGCTCTCCCCCCATGAGCGAGCCCGACATCGTTACTTTAATCGCCACTGGCACCACGTTAAACGGCAGTGCTAGTGATCTCGCCTCAGAAGCTGCGAGCCGTGCTGCCCTGCTTTTCATCACTGAACTGTATCGCAAGACGTTTAACCAAAAGAAAATCGTTCGCGAAGAACCGCCACGTCTGCACATGAGCGTCAATCCCTCTGGTGGAGACCGAAGTAGTGATGCCGTTCAGGCCACCTATGACCTAAGTGATAAATGGCGTATCACTGGCCGATTTACCCAAGCAGGCCGAATGAAAGCCCTTCTAGGCTACGTGCTACGCTTTGGTCTGGCCGCTAAGGCGGTGGATGAAAAGCGGTGAACCTAGTTTCAGAAATGCAAGATCGTTGAGCTGCGCCACGGCCTGCCGGATTGTGGGTCGGGAGGTAACCAGAGGCAAGTTAAGCAGGAGCAGCTCCTCAGATAACGAGACTAGGTCCGCTAAGTGCAGCGTGTCGAAGACCGCCAGAACCGATCAAAGAGACGGTCTGCTAACCTCCAAAGTCGCCTGAAAAAGAAGGAGTGACCGTCGACTTTCTAGAAAACGTCCGATCTAGCAGGGCGTAGAAGCCCTCCATTCGAATACGCAGGTCCAAAGTTTTTTGCTTTTTCTGATAAAATATCGACAATGTCACACAATTTGAGTTACTATGTTCGAAATTCGGGTTATTACTCAATGGTTACGTAAACTTCTAAATTTATGAAAGCGCCAAAAATCATCTGCACTGTTGCAGCCCTCGCCTTTTCCATCGCCGCTTCACAAGCCGTTGAGACAGATCCCGTTGGGTTTGTGAGTGTGACGGTGCCGGCTAACTCTGATGCTATCTTAGCCGTCCCATTGAATCGAATATCAGAGTTCAAAGGGACGATCAGTTCTATTTCCGGTAACACAATTACAGTAAGTGGCACCCCCGGTTGGACCACCAATCAATTCGTCTATAATGGTCCTGCCGATGCGGGAACAGACCAATTGAAAACATACGCTATGCAAATTGCGTCAGGATCTAAGGAAGGTCT
>CAMBPS010000041.1 GCA_945869675.1 Prosthecobacter debontii
CATTCACGATGAGAGAACCACGGTTATTGATCGCGGTCCGCCCCACAGATCCAGGAGCACCATTGAGCCCGAATCCAGCACCAATGAACAATCGAGTTAAACTTGGATTCCCTGAGGCTCCACCCAAAGAGATGGCACCCATTTGGTTGCTGGTGTTAGCTAGCACAATATCACCCGGGCCCGTTAAGGCTAAAGTGGTTCCTGGACGGCTAATGACCGGACCTGAAAGAGAAAGCACCGAAGCTGCTTTAGAGAAAATGGTTCCATTTTCTCCCAATAGAACCGAACCACGAAGAGTGCCACCAACACTCCCACTATTTAAGTTTCCTCCACGCAGGAAAATCGTTTCATTGGTCACAAAAGAATTTTGAATCTCTAAAGTCCCCCCGGATGCAACCGAAGTTAACCCTTTCGGAGATCCAAGCGAGCCAAAAGCGGCATCCAGCGTGCTAGATCCAGCAATCAGTGTGCCACCCAAAATGCCAACTGTGCCCGTGTAGGTACTCGAGGTGCCTCCCAAAGTCTCAGTTCCACTGCCACGTTTGATCACTCCGCCAGTTCCATAGATGTCTGGAGCAATCGTTCCTCCAGAGCTGCGGTTAAGGATAAGATAACCGTTGTTAGTTATCAAGCCACTCCCGATATTGCCACCAGCACTGCCTTCTCCCAACTGTAGGGAGCCAGCAAAGATATTCGTGCTACCCGTGTAACTATTGTTGCCTGTGACGATGACCTTACCCTGTCCAGTCTTCGAAAAGGTAAGTGCGTTTGGAGATGATAGGGGATTATCGACGATCGGCACTTCGATCTTCAGACTTCCCAAAGTATTATGCTGATGAACCATCAACTCATCACCAAGCAACCCTCCGCCACCTGTGAGACTGAAAGACCCAAATTCATCGACGATTCTGACATCACGTGGTCCAATGTTTTTGGTGACGAGTATCCCGCCGTCATTGATGGTTTTATCTGTGTCGAACAAAGTAACAAAAATTGAACTCTGATCATTCGGTGTGTTGAAACGCAATGAGTTCACATCACTAGAAGAGTCCCAATTGAAACTAACATTACCAATAATGTCTGATGCAGTCGTCACATCAAAATTGCTACCAGCCATGTTGGCTGCATCTGTTTCATAATCACCATCCAGCAGACCATTCATCAAGCCATTGGCATCCAGCGTGCCCCAGGTCGTCACATTGAGCACATTCGTGCCAAGCTCAGGCGTTGCGAAGGTTGCATAGCCACCGAGAATACCTGGAGAGGCATCCATCACGACCGACGCACCACGAACTTCAAGAATCCCACCCGCTTGCCTTGTCACCGCTCCCAATCCAAGTCGTGTGCCGTTAGACGAGCCCGAAATAACCATCGCACCTGATTCTAAGCTGGTACTTGAGGCAGAATCGGTCACACTAGAGGCTCCGCCCTGCATCTGGATTCGACCACCCGCCAAAGTGAGATTTCCGGGGATGATATCATTCGCGCCCGTCGAATAATTGAGCATCAGTTCTGAAGCCCCTCTCACGGTCATACGGCCATTGAAAGCTTGGTTGCTGGAAACACTCAGGCGAGCTGTTTGCGTCAAATTCAAATTGCCATTCCCTGTGCTAGTTCCTGACCAACCATTGCTAGTGATCGGTCCCTTGGGAGCCGACGTCAGTGTTAAGCTCGGATTGAGAACACCGATAAACTGCAGAGCACCCACTCCATAAAGAGAGCCTGTCGTATCTGACTGCTGCAAAGCCAGCGTTCCGCCATTACCGACGCTGACATGAACCGTGTCCCCCAAGCTTCCGTCGGGACCATTCAAAACCACTCTTCCGCCATTGACATTAAAACTGCCAATGTGACTCGAATTACTTGAGACCTCTGGGGAGGTATTTGGCACTGAACTCGACTCAATAAACCAACCATTACCACTCGATGAAGTTGAGTTCACGTTAATGGTGCCGCGTCCATTAAATAGACCCGCAAAAAAGCCATTGGATACACCCGTTGGAGGGGTGTTAATATTGATGGTGCCGCCGCCAAGATTGATGATCTGATTCCCGCCAATATTTTGGACAGATAACGCACTCAACGTTTGAGTGGCACCATTCAGGTCGAATTGAACATTCGCACGAACCCCGGAAACTAAGCTGGTTCCAGCGATCATCGATAAACTTGTTGTGCTAGGAAGCTGACCATAACCACCCGAACCAGTTGCCCCAACGCCAGCACTGCCGCTGTAAGCACCGATGGCTATGGTGCTGGTGCTAACACCGGCAGTTGCCGTATTACTAATGACGGTGTTACCCGCATAGGTATTGGTTCCGAGAATCTCCAATCTGTTATTTCCATTCTTCTCAAGAGAGCCATCCCCCATGATATTACCGGCAAAGGAGTAAGTCTGCCCCACTAAATTATTGGAGAGTAGCAGTTTAGCGTTTGAAGCAGTGCCAGTCGCTGTACCAATCTGAATTTCAGTGGTTCCTCCAGCCAAATAATTACCCAATAAAGCTCCAGAAACCCCGTTGCTAAAGGAACGAGCGGCACCACGTCCGCCACCCGAAATAAAGCCCAACTCTTCGCCTGTCGAATCAGAGGTTTGCAGGCTCAATTTAGCACCCGGCGCATTGCTAAGAACCGCATTGGATCCAGCATCCAAACCTACCGCTCCTCCCACATTCAGCACGCCACGGTCCACTCTCACCGTGCCGCGAATGGAATTTAGGTCATCATTGGTCCAGTTCAACGTTCCGGTTCCCTCCTTAATTAGCCAAGGAAAATTGCCAGAGACAACCGTGGCAAGGTTCGTGTTTGGCGACCCAGTGAAAGCTGTATTGGAAATGGTACCTCGAATCGATCCATTGAATGTCGTCGACTGATTGTTACCACCTAGTGCCAGAGCTCCGCTTGAACTGAGACCCACAAGATTCAAGACTGTGCCACTCCCGCCGCCACTTAGGCTTCCGATACGCTCAAACGGCAATAAGTTCACTGTACTCACGGCCAAATTGAAAGTCACTGAGTTGGCCGAACCAAACGATAATTGAGCGCTGTTGCTAATCGCGTCCTGGATTTGATTACGTCCGCCAAGGTTAAAGCCACCAGCAATGATATTGCCACCATTGAAGGTCATTGTTCCAGAAAGATCGCTACTGCTTGATCCTAACAAAAGATTGCCATTGCCGTTTTTGACCCAATCACCACTGCCTTTCAAGGATGCAGCCACTTGATTCACAGATCCAAAGGCAAACGTTTTGGCTGGTGACGCACCGCTAGACGCCGTGCTATTGCTCATCAGCACTTGATTCGAATTTAAAATCTGAACGATGTAAGCCCCGGGAATATCATTGGATGAATTCACATCACGAATACTCATACCCACTGTCAGGTTTTGAGTTCCTCCAGCCACATTGATAATCGGAAAATCATTGCCCGTTGATACAGTAGCGGTGACGTCTGCTTCAGTATTGTGATTGGAAGTTAGCGTAGCACCTGAGGCAATCGTGAGGACTGAATTTTGAGTGGCTGTGAGTCTATTAATGGTATCCGATGTATTGACATTCAGACTTGCATTTGAAAGCGAGACATTCGCTGCATTGTCCAGCAATCCACCATTAAGAGTAACAGCACCGCCGGCAATATTCAGAGTTCCAGTAAACGTATTGACTCCGGTGAGAGTTAAAGTGCCAGGGCCAATCTTATTGACACCACCACTGCCGCTGATCACACCCGCAAAGGTTGTATTGACGCTGCTAAGTCCTGTCGTCAGCGTGCCCGAACCGAGCAGCACATTCCCGCCATTCACGCCACCACCAGCCAGTGAACCGATGGTTTCGTTTTTACCATTGAGATCTAGTTGCACGCCTGCAGCATTGCTCAGCGTTAAATCCGTGCGATCAGGCAAAACTTCCACCACCGCGCCAGAAGCTATTTGAACAGAACCCGAATTGATGGTCGTAGCGCCACTGTAAGCATTACCACCAGACACCACCCAACTGGAGCTGCCAGCCTTCACTACATTACCCAGCCCAGCACCAGCCAAGCCAGACATGGTGATCACACCATTAAGATTCAACGTTCCACTGTCATTGAATGTAAGGTTTGTGGCACTAGCGCCATTTCCCAGCGCCAATTGGCTACCTGCAGCAGAAACAAAACTGCCGATGCTTACGCTGGAACCATTAGTCAATTGCAGCGTAGCACGCTCACTAGTAAGCGCTATGGAGCTGTTAGCAGCAAGGGAACTGCCGGCACCCAGGGCGACTAGTCCAGTTCCACTCACCATGATGTTAGGATTGGTTGTCACAAGGGAAGCACGGAAAGAGCCGTTGGAGACATTCAAGGCTCCGGCTGTGGTTACAGTTGTGGCTTGAAGAGAACCATCGGTCACTGCCACGGAACTAGGCGTTAAAGTTGTCGCCTGCAATGATCCGGCATTTACCGTCAACGGTCCTGTAAACGTCTGACCAGCAGTGAATATTTGCGTGCCTAATCCATTCTTCACCAAACCGCCACTACCAGTGATGACGCCAGCATAAGTTAGGTTGTCTGTCTCTACCGGAGCTAAGGTAAGGTTGGCTGTTCCCAGAGTCAGATTGCCGCCCGTCGCTCCGCCAGTGCTTAGTCCACGCACGGTGCTGTTGAAATTTTGCAGATTGAGCAGGACTCCTGCGGTATTGGCCAGCTGAATCACGGAGTTGGGTGATAAGGCTGTGCTATTCCCTGCCAAGAGCGAGCCGACCTCGATACGCGTTATGCCAAAGAATGTGTTAGCTGTCGTTGGTGTAAGCGTGAGTGTGGTGCCGGCAGCTTTACGAATGGCAACTCGATCGACTGAATCGCCGCCGACTCCTGAGATGTTTTGAGTTAAGGTGACCGCATCTGTGCGGTTCAAGGTCAACAAGCCATCATTAGCCGCTGTGCCGTTAGCCGATCCTGGTGTCTGCGCGAAAACAATGTTAGCTCCGGGCACAGAACCCACCGTGTTACCGTTACCAATCAAGACACGGCCACCTGTAATCGTGAGTGTTCCTGTCATTGTATGCGCTGCTGCGTTATCAAAGCGCAGAGTGCCATCTCCTGCCTTTACTAAATTGACGACATCGGCTCCATTGTTATCGAGGATCGATGAGACAGCCATGGTGTTTTGATTTTGCCAAAAATAGAGCGTATCGGCGACCGTATCTGCAGCTCCACCCGCCGTGATTGTTCCTCCTGATATCGTTGTGACATTGTTGTCGTTTTTCAGAATACCACCCGAAGTGATGTTTAACCTTGTTGCCGCAGTCTGTGTTAGATTGAAAGCACCTGAATTGAATTTAAGCGAATGAATCGTATCGCTCCCCAGAGCTGTCACCGACCCCGTAATACGGACATTCGAAGTAGCACCTGGGCTTGTCCATGCGCCTGTGCGATCGGTGTAGGTGCTCAGAGCTGTAATTGAGCCCCCGCCCACAGCCCAATCAGTCTTATTGAGCACGGCCCAGCCACCAAGAATTCCATTCGTATTTGCAGTCGTCGTCGTTGCTAGACTAGCAGTGCCGACATTCAACAAGGCATTGGAGCTGGTACGGGTAATCGCTCCGACGCTTAGATTCGCCGTCGTTCCACCAAAGGTGATCTGATTTGCACCCGCGTCTAAAGTCAGTCCAGCGGCCACCTGAGTAAAGGTTGAGCCTCCTTGGACTGTTAGCGTTGAACGATTCAACGTCAGTCCTGCCGTGCTATCGATACGATTACCTGCCGTTGCATAATCAAGCTGAAGCGTCGATCCGGTCACGCTCGTGGCACCCGTGAAGGTATTCGTGCCACTATTGGTCCCGCCAAGAAGAACCGTCCCCCCGTTGTTGCTAAACCCAGGACCAATCGCAAGGCCGCCTGTTCCAGTGATGATAGAGTTAATCGTCAGTGTCCTACCCGCATTCACTCCCCAAGTTCCGGAACCAGCACCCAGCAAGTTCAATGTGACATTATTCGTCCCTGATGTGTTACTGATCGTTAAATTCTGTGTCGCTCTCCTCATGTCAATACCCTGAGAACCAATCGATAAAGTCTGGTTCACATTGTCTGCATTTTGGAGTGTGATAGCCCCGCCTGGATTATCGACACGCAGGCCCCCAAGCGCTAAGTTCCCATTCGAAGCATTGGAAATGCGGTAATTCACCGCACCTGTGACGTTGTTGTTAATCAAAAGAGTGTCATTGATCGTTGGCAACGCATTTTGAAAATTTGGGGTATTCAACAGACCATTGACCGGGACCAAAAATGAATTCGTCACCGAATTGCTTTGAAACAAAGTAATCCCATAAGACTGCAAAGGAAAAGTCAGGCTGGAAATCAGCATAACTATCGTCACGGGCATACGCAGACGTGTGCGCATGGCAATCATGACTTTCTGCGAAAAATCGCTTGGTTTGGTTGAGCTTTTCATGGCGGCAGACGGTTGGGACTTTTCAGCTAATGGGTGAGACAGCCACAAGGGCCTAACTCTCAAATTTAATTTTCAGAACGTAAAACACCTATTCAAATACCTTTAATCATCGATAAACAGGCCCATTCCCAGCATGACTAACTGCTGTGCAACACGGTTGGAGGAAACATTTTTAGCGATTTTTGACACAGAAATATTGTAATCACAAAGTCATGTCAGACACCAAGCACAAAATTCAGTTAGCCTAAAATAATTGAAAGACGGCTCATTCTTTGATTTCCAATTATGTACAGAGTATTGCCGATCAACTTGGTCGCCAATCACTGCTGGTTGGCTCACTGACATCCACCCACTGAATCCCTGGGCGTGTAAACCGTATTTTTCGCTGCCTGAAAAGCGCCCCGAGAGCTTGCTTGAAGGCGGTTTTACTGCTGCCAAAATTTTCTCGGACTCGCTCTGCGGGACTATCATCATCAAACGGAAGACTGCCGCCATTGGCTTTCAGCGCCTCTAAAATCCGCTCAGTTAGAGGTGCCACGCGCTGATAACCAGAGGCATCTAAGCTCACATCCAGCTTCCCGTCAGGGTGCACGGCGCTGATAAATCCGCGCATTTCCTGCCCTGGCTGTAGCGCCACGGCTCCAGCCGTAGCATGCAGCAGCGCAATGTGCGTTTTTTCTACCAAAACGTTATACCCCAACGGCGTACGATTGGTGATAAGCAACCCAACCTCCTGGCCTTTCTTGTAAGGAGCGGGCTGGCGACTTAGATGCCGATTGAGTCGTGTGGTGGCAATGATTCGATCCGAGCGCTCATCAAGAATGACATAAACAGCGACTTTTTGACCGACTTCCACCTTTTCCGTGAGCTCGCGATAAGGCAAAAGCAGGTCTTTTGGCAGGCCCCAGTTTAAAAAAACGCCCACTTGCCGATGCACACCTACGACTTCTAGCGAAGCAAATTCTCCTGCTTGAGCCAATGGCTTCTCCGTGGTGGCAATGACACGATCCTCCGAATCCCGATAGACGAAGACCTCGATCACGTCGTCCAATTGCGTTCCTCTCGGAATGTAGCGGGTGGGCAAGAGGATCTCGCCGTGGTAGCCCCCATCTAAGTAAATGCCATGCGGGGTGCTATAGAGCACCTTGAGTTGATTGTATCTGCCGAGATCTGCCATGTGATCCTCAGGCTAGGCTAGAGTGTGCCCTTTCACAAACAGCAAAGGCAACTCAGAGCCTATTTGAGATCAGTTGGCTTAACTCCGCGCCTGAAAGCCCGAAAACCATACGGATCGGTCAAATCAGCGCTGTCCTTGGTCCCATACATCAGGGGTTTGTAGCCTCCGACATAGTTCACATTGGCAGCAGCAGGCACCTCTAGGCCCAGGCCCCAGTGGAGGCCATTGATCACCAGACGGCGCAGGCTTTCATTCGTCAAATCAGAAGCAGCCCCCATGGTGGTGCAGAGGATTTTGTTGGTCTTGCCGGACGCATTTTTAACTTCACGCGTCCAAGCGATCGGCATCATAGGCTCATTCACCGCTTGTTCGACCCCAGCTTGAGTCGCTTTTCGGTAGTCTGCTGGAGCACTGGTTGGCTCCATGCCTGATAAAACCTGACCACGAGCCAGAATCATCGAATCAGCGGGAGGCGCGGCCTCATAGACATCCGTAGTGCCGAAAAGTTCTGTCACACCGCGGAGAACCGGATGATCCTTTGCAGAGGTCTCCAGAACGCCTTTGGTGGCCTCGGCGCGGTGTTTGCCCCAGTGACTTACCCAAGTCTCACCCAGCACAAGTCGGCCAAAACCACCCTCTGCGTTATTCCAGGCCCAGGCACCGTAAGTGCTATCCTTGTCCATATTGAAGGCGTGAGTCGAGGTGCGCAGACCGATGATCGGCACCCCACGCTGCACAGCATCGTGAAAATGTTTCATCACCTCCTCTGGCCAGTGGCGGAAACGAATCAGCATAATCACCGCATCGGCACTATCCAGAGCTTCCGAGTGCGTGAGACTGGCCTGATTGTTGGCATCAATAAAGCCATCCTTATTGACCGAAAAAAGCACCGTGGTTTTAAAGCCATGACGCTCACTTAGAATCTTGGCCAGCATGGGCATGGCCTCCTCGCTGCGATACTCTTCATCGCCAGCCAGCAAAACCACATGCTTGCCTTTGGACTCGCCTTTCGGCTCGTAGCTCAAGTAATCTTCCTGCGCCAGAGCAGTGCTCAGAGAAATCGTGACAAGAAGGGAAAGAAGGAGACTGTTCATAATTCGGGCGGTATAATGATCAAGTGCAGTAATGATGGTCAATTCAAAGTTTTACTTTCCAAAAATCCATTGATGAAAGAGCCTAAGGTTACTGTAACTGCAGAGAGTTGATTGCAGTGCCACCTTTTTACCGTTTATAGAAATCCATACCAACCGACTATGAAGCTTTCACGATTCCTTCTCGCCACTTTTCTAACCTGCGTCTTTCCCACTCACGCACAGCAAGTCTGGATCGAAGCCGAATCCTTCACTAATTTAGGCGGCTGGGTCCTAGATACGCAGTTCATCGAAGTCATGGGCTCCCCCTACCTCATGGCTCACGGCATGGGCAAGCAGGTCAAAAATGCTGAAACAGAGATCACCATCACTGAACCGGGAACCTACACAGTCTGGGTGAGAACGAAGAACTGGGTGGCTCCCTTCGATGCCGAAGGCGCTCCGGGGAAATTTCAACTCAGTGTGAATGGTCAACCTCTGGAAAAAGTGCTCGGCACTGAGGGGAAAGATTGGCTTTGGGAAAAAGCAGGCCACGCCGAACTCAACGGCAGCGCCAAACTCGCCCTCGTCGATCAGACTGGCTTTGATGGCCGAGTGGATGCTGTTTTACTAACCCGCGACGCCAGCTTCAACCCACCGAATGAACTGGCGGCGACCAACACACTACGCCGCCGACTTCTCGGCCTGCCGGAAAAAGCTCCTGAGACCAAAAGCTATGACTTAGTGGTCGTTGGCGGCGGCTACTCCGGCATGGGCGCGGCCATCTCTGGGGCACGCCAAGGACTAAGCGTGGCCTTCATCCAGAACCGCCCCGTGCTCGGCGGCAACGGTAGCAGCGAAGTCCAAGTCTGGGCCATGGGCGGCACTCGCCGAGGCCTCTACCCACACTTAGGAGAGATCGTCGAAGAATTTGCCGACCGATCCAGCAACAGTCCGGCCGCGGACCCCGCCGAGTTTAACGACAAACTCAAAGAAGAGGCAGTGAAGGGCGAAAAGAGCATGGATCTCTTTTTAAACACCCATGTCTATGGGGTCGAGATGGCTAAGGACGCCAAAAAAATCAGAAGCGTCATCGGACTGGATACCAAAACGGGAAAAGAAACACGCTTTGTAGGCCAATTTTTCGTCGATTGCACGGGCCACGGCAGCGTCGGTGCCCTAGCAGGTGCTGAGTTCATGATGGAAGAAAAAGGCCACATGGGCATGAGTAACATGTGGGTATTGAAAAAAACTGATCAGGCCGTCACCTGGCCTACCACCCCATGGGCACTGCCATTGGAACTGGAAGACTTCCCTGCCCCTCGGGCCATGGAACCTGTCGGCGTGAAAAATAAATTAAACATGACGGGCTTTGATCTTGGCTACACGCCCACGCCGAACATGGAAGAGTATCTACATGGCGAATGGTTCTGGGAAAGCGGCTTTGATAAACAACCCCTCAAAGATCTGGAGCTCGTCCGCGACCACAATTTCCGTGCTGTTTATGGTGCTTTCTCTGCTCTAAAGAGCAAGGGTGGGGAGAAATACACGAATTACGACATGCAATGGCTGGCCTACATCGGTGGCCCCCGGGAAAGCCGCCGCATCGTCGGCGACATGATTCTTAATGGGGAGGACATGGTCAAAGGCCTCATCCATCCCGACGGTTGTGTGCCAACCACTTGGGATCAGGACCTGCATTATCCGAAAGAGCAATACGCCGTCAAATTCCCGAATAACCCCTTCATCAGCCGCGCTGAATTTGGTAAGCACACGGATCGTAAAAATGGTTACCCTGTCCCCTACCGCTGCTTTTACTCGAAGGACATCGGCAACCTCTTCATGGCTGGACGCACCATCAGCGTCGAGCGCCAAGCTCTGGGCAGCACGCGCGTCATGCGCACTTGCGGTATGATGGGAGAAGTCGTGGGAAAAGCTGCCTGGATCTGTGTCCGCCACCACACTAGCCCGCGTGGGGTGTATGAGCAGTATCTAGACATTCTCAAAGACCTTATGAACCAACCTGGTGCCATGCGTCGGGACACCCTGGAAGGTGCACTCTACCTCCCCGCCAATGCCAAAAAGCTGCCAGAAGTCGCCAGCGATGGACTCGACCCTAAAAAGATGCCGGGAATCATCATCGATGACGAAGACGCCGAACTCACTGGCGACTGGAAAAAAGGCGAAGGATTAAAGCCCTATGTCGGCAGTCACTACAGCTTTAGCAGCGCCAAAGGTGCCAGCGCCCGCTTTGCTTTTGCCGTCAAAGAATCCGGCCGCTACGAAGTCCGCGCCTACTGGCAGCCGCATGAAAACCGTGGGAAAAGCGTGCCTGTCAGCATCCTCAGCACTGATGGAGAAAAAACCGTCACTGCCAATCAAAGTAAACCTGCTGGAAAAGAAGGGTACCAGACACTTGGAACGTTCACATTCAAAGCCGGAGAAGAATCTGCTGTCATCTTCCGCACCGACGGTTCGCAAGGAAATGTCCACCTCGATGCCATTCAGGTCATCTCTGCCAAGTAATTTCACCGCCTGTTAAGAAATAGACTGGCATTGCCTTCTATTCCAGAGCAGGATGTTACCGCCTTTATGCGGAAAAAACCATTAGATCATCGCGCTATGCTCGGTGCGACCATCCTCAACCTGCGCAGTGGACACGCAGTTTCGCGCTCCTCTCTTGCCCGCCTCTTAGGTGCATCCGCCTCCACGCTCTGCCTATATGCCGAACAGCTTATCGCAGAAGGCTATATCAAGGAAACCGGCATTGAAAAAGCCAGCAAAGGCCGCCCACAAAGACTGCTCGGCCTAGTCCCTGAAGTCGGTTGGTTTGCTGGAATCGAGCTCAATGCTCAGCGCATCCAGATCGTCGCCATCGACTTCGCTGGAAAAGTGATCACCAGCAAAGTCTGCTTGCTAAGCAGCGAGCCAGAGGCCTCAGACGTTCTCAAAACCCTAGTCGCCGAGCTAGAGACATTCGTCGCCAATCAACCGTCTCGTCTGCTTGGCATCGGCGTGGGTGCCCCCGGACTAGTGGATAGAAAGCGCGGAATAGGGCGCTACTTTTCCTTCATCAAAAACTGGAAGGAAATCCCCATCGTAGAGCTGCTCAAAAAGCACTTCAAAATAAGCGTGACTCTCGAAAACAACCTTCGCGGCATCGCTCTAGCCGAGCGTTGGTTCGGCGGCGGACGCGATTTAAAAGACTACGTCATCCTCGGCCCCCGCAGCGGATTTGGACTGAGCATCATGCACAACGGCCAGCTCATGCACGGAGCCCATGAAATAGCCGGTGAAGTCGGACTTTGGTCTTGGTCTTGGCCCCAGCCAGGGGGCGAACACGCTCTACACGACACCCTTTCAGCCACGGCCATCTACCGCCGCGTTGCCAACATCTCACCGGAAGCCCCACTCCCATCCGATCTCGGCTCTGCCCTGAAGGAACTGGCCCAGCCCGGATCCCCCGAATGGCAAAGAACCGTGCTCGACTTTGCGCGAGTCATTCGCACCGTGCAGCTCATCGTCGATCCAGAGATTTTCTTCCTTCACGGTCCCCTAACCGCTCTGGGGCCAGCCTTCTGTGAGGACATCCAGAGCAATGTGGAAAATCTCGATCCGAAACTGCCCAACATGCAGATCAAGATCGTCCCCTCCACCCTCGGAGACGACGCTGGCGCCCTTGGGGCCGCCAGTTTAGCCATGGAAACCTGGGACCCAGCACCCTAAACAACTCATTTTAATAGAGCTTCCTAACGCAGCTTTAAAATACTCGACAAAGCCTGAGCGGTCCAAATGATGGGATAGAGTTTCTCGTGATACCAGAGACGCGCAAAATAAAGACCGATAGGAGCGGACGGAAAGACAGTGCCTTCTTGTGTGCTCGCTAGTAGCCATTCAGCACCCGCCATTAGATTTTCTTTTGGCACGATCCCATAAGGAGAAGCTTGGCAGAGAGCGTGCAAAGTCACTGCCGTTTCCTCAAGACTTCCAGACGCGGTTAAATCGCCCCCCCAAGCACCTGAAGTTTGCTGTTGGGTGAGTAAATAGCTCACGCCAGAACGGATGGCCGTGATTGCCTGCTCGGCCAGACGAGGATCACTGCTCAAATAGGCCACGACCATGGCCGTTCCATAGACGGGGTTATCATCTCCTGCGGCCTCTTCATTGCCAAACCACAGCGGCACCCATGAGCCGTCAGAGCGCTGCGTTTTCCGCAGGTATGCCAGTGCTTTTTGCGTGCTAGCACAAATGCTGTCTTGGCATTCAGAGGGCATCTCCTTTTCCCAAAGCCACCAGGCGAGCAGGGCATGAGCCGTCAGCTCTGGTGTGCTGCGGTCAAAAGGCAGCGTGCCCCAGCCACGACAAAACGTCGGCATCCCGCCATCCCGATTTTGCAGATCTAGAAGCCATTTGATTCCGGCCTGGGCAAATCCCAGCGGGCTAGGGAGAGCCCGCCCTAACTTTAACGCGATCAACGCTCCTGCCGTATCATCGGCATCAGGCACACCACCGGGTAGATCGGTCCAGGCCCAGCCACCTGGGGCAGCGGAAGTAAAGGGATGCACATCTTGGTATTGTTGTCCTAACAACCAGTCGCACGTTTCAGGCGGCGTTTCTCCCAGAGCCTTCACGGCCAAAGTGGTGCCCCAGGTGGCTAAATTTGTATCAATGGGCCAGCTACCATCGGCACGCATGGATCGTAGCAAGAAAGCCACGGCTCCAGGGATGCAGGAATGATCTTTTTCACCCGCCGAGGCCAGAGCCATCGTGACGAAACTGGTGAGCGGTGTAGCTTCCAAATAACCGCCACTGCTGGGCTGCAACTCTTTCAGCATGGGGGAAATGCGCACCCACAGCATCGCACGGATCCAGCGCATAGGATTCCACCATGCAGGCGCTGCGTTTTTAAAGCGAGTGTAACCAATGGCAATCAAAGCTGGTAAAGCATAGCTCACCACCGGCATTCCCACTGCGCCAAACCAACTTCGTGGCAAAGCTGCCAACTCAAAAGGCAGTGGCAAAACTCGCCGCCAAGCATTCTCCCCGAGCGTGCCGCCAATGCAGCAGAGCATCAGGATTGGAACCGAGAACGTCTTGTCTTTCCCATACCGACTAACCACAGCGCTAGCGATCGCGTCAGGCTCAAGCGAGCCGACCTGCGATACAATCCAAGCTTCAGCTGCGGCGCAGTGCGTTCCTGCTAAGCGCATAGCACTCCAGCATAGCAGCGTGGTGGAAAGATTGCTCTTACTGATTGTCGTATCTCCCCAGCCGCCATCCACATTTTGATTCGCCATCAACCAATTCGCCCCAGCATTAATGAGAGGCGCATGACGCACCGCATCCACCGCATGCAGTGCCACGACCGCTGTTGCCGTGCTCAACGCACTGCTGGAAAGCTCACCTTCCCAATAACCATCCAGGTTTCTCAGAGACAATAAGTGACAGCGTGTTTGATTCAGGGCAATTTCGAGGCGATCCAGCATGGAAGATGATTGTTCGGTAAGTTCAGCTGCGTTCAAGAGGAACTGCTATGAGATTCATCCTTCTTGCTACCCTCACTTTGCCGATGCTTTTAACTGCGGAGGAGTTGCGTTGGTTCAAAGGCAATACTCATGCCCATTCTCTCTGGAGTGATGGCAATGACTTCCCAGACATGATCTCAGCTTGGTATAAAGATCAGGGATATCATTTCCTAGCCATGTCGGATCATAACACTCTCGGCACTGGCGAGCGCTGGGTGAAGGAATCTGTGATCGAAAAAAAGAAAATCACCCTGGGACCGAAGGTATTGGATAAATACAGGGCACGTTTTGGGAATGCGTGGGTCGAGGCGCGCGAAATCTCCCCTGGCGATACCGAAGTCCGTCTGAAAACTCTGGAGGAATACCGAACTCGATTTGAAGAACCTGAGAAATTCCTGCTCGTTCAGGCAGAGGAAATCAGCGCGGGGTTTGATAAAGCCCCCATTCACATCAACGCGATCAATGTCAGCACGGCGATCCAACCCATCAAAGATCTCGTTTCCATTCGGGAAACCATTCGTGCCAATCTCCAAGCCGTGGCTGAGCAGGCGAGCAAAACAGGCAAACCCATCATGGCCCACATCAATCACCCGAACTTCAAATGGGCGCTCACGGCGGATGATTTAGCGCATGTAATTGAGGACCGCTTCTTTGAGGTCTTCAATGGCCACCCCGGAACGCTGAATGAAGGCCATCCAGACCGAGTTGACTCCACCCATGAGCGTCTTTGGGACATCGCCAATACCATCCGTATCAGCGAACTGAAGCAGGCGCCGCTCTTTGGCCTAGCCACGGATGACAGCCACAATTATCACGGCGGCACCGTCACACCTGGGCGAGGGTGGGTGATGGTCCACGCGACTAAACTCGAGCCAGACGCACTTGTCACCGCGATGCAAAACGGTGCTTTCTATGCTTCCACAGGCGTCAGTTTGGACGACATCCATTTCGATCAATCCAGCCGCCGTCTGCAACTGAAAATCCGCCCAGAACCCAATGTGAAATACCGCACTGAGTTCCGGGGTACACTAAAAAATTATGATCGTGCCGTCAAAAAAGTCCGCTCACCTGCCGGAGATCCACAGTCGATCCGCCTCCAGCATGGTGAAGATATCGGCATCCTTCTAGCCAGTAGCGACAGTCTAGAGCCCCACTTTCAACTGACTGGAAATGAGCTCTATGTCCGCGCCATCATCGTTTCTGATCAGGTCATGGTCAATCCCTATGCTCCAGGCCAAAAACAGCAAGCCTGGACTCAGCCAGTCGGCTGGTGAGGAAAATCAGCACGCCGTGGCCTCAGCAACGGAGACGGGAGACCAGCCGCCGTGACAGCGCAGCTTCCTAGCGAACACCACGCCTTATTAAATGTTAATATATCTAAATATTCTATTTGCCATTGTTGATATGATAATTATAATAAGAGTGTCTTATGACTCTCTTTTCTTCTAACTTTCGCCTCCTCAGCCTCTCTTTTTCGAGATTTAGCGCTTGGATTTTGGGGGCTATTTTCACGATCTCTCTGCAAGCCGATGAGCCAAAGGGCTTCGACGAAAGTGCGACGATCAAAGTTAACTTCCCGAATACGCCCGTTCAGGCCATCATCCCCTTTTACACTCAGATTACCGGGAAAAAATTCATCCTCGACTCTTCTCTGGCCGGGGAGCCGCTAAGAATCGTCGCGCCTGATCCGCTAACACGCACAGAGGCAGTAGCCTTTATTGAAGCCACTCTTATCCTCAACGGATACGCGATCATTCCAGTCGATGCCAAAACTGTGAAGCTCATTCACCACAGCGGTGGCAAAAGCCCGACTCCTGAGGGATTGAAAGTTTATCACTCCATCGAAGATCTGCCACAGACTGAAGAGCTCTGCCACTACGTCATGCCATTAGAGCACATCTCACCTGAAGAGGCCGCCAAAGCTTTTCAGGAAGTCATCAAACTGCACACCTATGGCGCCATCATGCCAATGAAAAATGCCGCTGCGCTCGTCATCACCGAGAACAGCGTCACCATCCGCAGCATCTATGAGATGGCTCAAGTCATCGACGTGCCTCCAGCGGAGATTGCCAATGAGATGATCCAGCTTCAGCGCAGTGACGCCGAGAGTATCGCCGAGATCATCAACGAAATTTATGAGGAACAGGAAAAGGCCGAGTCTGGCAGCCAACCAGCCGCACAAACTGCGGCAGCGCCAGCTGCGCCCAATGCCACCCGAACAGCCTCCCCCCCGGCCTCCGAGGTAGCCAATTCGTCTAACACCAATCCTAGCGTGGCCAAGGTCAAAGTGATCCCTCACCGCCGAACCAATAGCTTACTCGTCATCGCACGGCCAGTGGAGATCGCATACATCCGTGGACTCGTCACCAAGTTGGACATGCAGTCTGACAATGTGACCTTCCTGAAGAAGAAACTGAACTATCTTGATGTAGGAGATTTCCTCTCCGTAGCATACAATGCACTGGCCAAAGACACTGACATCCAGAATGAAGGTGGCTCCGCAGGTCAAGGTGGTGGCAGTAGCAGTAGCAGTCGCCGCCGAGCTAGCGGCAGTTCCAACACACCCTCCACAGATGCACGGCAAAATGCCAATAGCGGTGGTGGTTTTTCCGAACAACAAGGCGAATTCGGTGGTGGCTTCGGATCGGGATCGCAGACTAGTAATGCGAACCGCAGCCTGCTCGATGATCCAGAGGCAATCTCAGCACCAGAATCCATCATCGTGGGTAAAACGCTTCTTATCGCCGATCCGCAATCCAACAGTCTCGTCGTCAGTGGCTCACCTGAGCACATCGAGATCATTGATAATTTAATTGAGGAAATGGATGTGCGCCCGCAGCAAGTGTACATCAGCACTATCATCGGCCAGTTAAGCCTTGGCGGAGAGTACAAATATGGCTTCGATTTCCTGAAGATGCTGGATAATTTCACCCTTCGTCAGCAGAACTCCACCTCAGGAACTGGCACCACCAGCGATGTTGCTGGGGCCCTCAATATTCCCTTCAATGGCGAAGGCTTATCCACAGGGTCCATGAGTCTCTATGGCCAACTCGGCTCCCTGAGCCGCTACATCAATCTCATGGACGGAAACAACAACTTCAAAGTCCTTTCCAGTCCCAGCATGTTCACCACAAACAATGGCAAAGCCGTCATTTCCAGCGGTCAGCGCATCGCTGTGCCAGTGAATATCCTTTCCAATGCAGGCGTGAATAATGTCGCCTCCACCAGCGCCAGCATTGATTACCGAGATGTCGTCTTAAAACTCGAAGTCGTGCCTTTGATCAATTCAGACAACGAGGTCACCCTCCGAATCGCTCAGGTCAATGACAACATCGTCGGCGAACAAACCATCTCAGGAAACACGGTGCCCACCATTGGCACACAGGAACTCCTCACCACAGTCACCGTCAAAAACGGCGCCACCGTCGTTCTCGGCGGCCTAGTTACAGAACGCACCAGCGACGGTCAAAACGGCGCCATCTTTCTGCGTAAGGTTCCTGTCATCAAGCACCTCTTCAGCACCACAGCCAAGACCACAAAGCGTGAAGAACTGCTCATCTTCATCCAACCGCGGATCATCAACTCCAACGAATCCCTCGACAGCCCCAATCACATCGAAGCCAGCCGCTCGACCATTCTCGACGAAACCATCCGCTTCGGAATCCCCTCAGGCGACATCCCACGCGCACGTCCTTACGAGGGCAAATAAGACTCCAAGGGGCAGGGCCGCTCTGGGCCTCACTCTTGCTTCGACTGCGTAACTCCAGTCAAGTTAGTCGGGAGGTTTATCCTAGATTCAGGAATGGCTGACCGCCGATTTGCATCCGTCATTGATTCCACAAGGCTTTTCGCCTCTCGGGCGGTGTCAGCCAAGACACAGCCGCTTCGAGTCGAAGAAGCCTTGTGAAACCAAGCACTGGCGCAACTCGACGATCTTCCATTCCCGGATCTGGGTTTATTGGAACCAAAGCATCTCAAATCATTGACCTCCCCCGGAGAACTCCATTCGCATGTGGTCAATCCGCGTTACGGCTCGAGTCGCACACTCCATAAATGATTGCCTGAAGTGATGAAGAGGGTGCGCTTGTCCGCACCACCCAAAGCACAATTACAAGCTTCATCAGGAGCCGTAGGAATGAAGTCGATGAGATGTCCGTTTGGTGATAAAATATAACAACCAGCTTTGAAGTGGTTGGCTTCCCATTCGGTCACTTTATTTGTGCCTGCAGCGACATAAATGCGGCCGGCCGAATCCATCTTCATGCCATCGGGACCGCGTCCGTTTTTCCAATCAAAGATAACCTTGCGACTGCCCGGCTTTACATCGCCCTTTTTGTCGAGCGAATAGCGCAGTAATTTGCGCGAACCCCCATGAGTGTTGTTATTGTTATCAGCGATGTAGAGATACTGATCGTCCGGTGAAATAAAAATGCCATTAGGCCGCTCAGCTCCCTCACAATCAATACGCGTCACACGACCAGCTGAATTGATACGATAGACACCTTCAAAGCTAAGCTCCATGCTTTCGCGAGGGCCATAGCGCGGATCAGTAAAGTAAATCTGCCCCTTCGAATCCATACATAGGTCGTTTGGCGTATTGAAGCGTTTACCTTCAAACCGATCAGCAAGCACGATGATGCGCCCATCTTTCTCCGTGCGAGTCACGCGACGCAAACCCGATTCACAAGCGATTAAGCGTCCTTCGCGATCAAACAGCAGACCGTTTGAAGCGTTGCTGCGGAACACGCTCGTCTTGCCATTCGCATCCATGCGATTGATCTGACTACCATCGGTAAAATAAAGAGAGCCGTCCTTCCAAGCAGGTCCCTCACCTGCTCCGATCAAGCCATAATCTTTGAGCATTGACCCTGGCAGCAGGGGTGATTTCAGAGAGGAACAAGATGCCAATGATAAATAAACCAGGGGCATAAAACAATAGAAGTGCTTATATAGATTCATTGAGCTGAGCTTTGCGGGGATGAGATCGTGTTCTTGCTTATACGCCGCGCCGTCCCCAAAACCTACTCATGAATGCATCTACCAACCAATTCAGAGCAAGCCTGGCCCTCGCAGGTTTCATCCTCATCACCTTCTGCGCTCCGCTGCTCAGTCTAGGCGCCATGCCCGGCGCTTGGTATGCCGCTCTTAATAAACCAGTCTGGAATCCGCCCTCCTGACTCTTTGGTCCCGCGTGGACCCTGCTGTTCACCCTCATGGCAGTAGCCGCGTGGTTGGTTTGGAAGCGTGTCGGCTTTTCACGACCTCTAGGACTCTACTTTGTGCAACTAGCGCTGAATGCCGCCTGGACACCCATCTTCTTTGGAGCTCATCAGCTTGGCTGGGCGCTCATCGAGATCCTCGTCATGTGGATCATGATTTTGTTCACATTGCTAAGTTTCCGTCGTGTCAATCCGACCGCCGGATGGCTTTTCTTGCCCTATCTGGCCTGGGTCAGCTTTGCCACCTATTTAAACTTCACCCTCTGGCGTTTGAATCCAGCATGATGAAATGGCAGTGGCAGCAACGTTTCATACCCATGCGCGCACTGATACTTTTACTCGCCTTCTCTTGGTCTGCTTTCTCCTCAGACCTCATACTGCAATCCCGCGCGCCTTCAGGCAAAGCGATTCTGGTCAAAGAATCATGGCTGCCGGCACGCACGGCTATCATCGTCTGTGACATGTGGGATCTGCACACCTGCAAGAACGCCGTGACCCGAGAAGGTGAGATGGCACCCCGCATGAATAAAGTCCTGACCAAGGCACGTCAGGACGGCATCCTCATCATTCATGCACCGAGTAGTTGCATGGCGGCTTATGAAGGCACACCAGCCCGTGCGCGCGCAAAGTCCGCTCCGAATGCAGCCCGCTTGCCGGACAAAATTGGTGAGTGGTGCAAACAAATACCTAGCGAAGAAAGAGCCATCTACCCCTTGGATCAAACCGATGGCGGCAATGATGACGAACCTGAAACGCATGCTGCCTGGGTCAAAGAGCTTGAGAGCCTAGGCCGTAATCCCAAAGGCCCGTGGCTGAAGGAGATCGATGTTTTAACTATAGATCAAACCCTAGACGCCATCAGTGACAGTGGTGTCGAAATTTGGAATCTTCTAGAATCACGAAACATCGACAACGTCATCCTCATGGGTGTGCACACCAACATGTGCGTAGCGGGTCGCCCGTTTGGCCTGCGACAGATGGCCAAAAACGGCAAACACGTCGTGCTCATGCGTGACATGACTGATACGATGTACAATCCCGCCTGCTGGCCTTTTGTCAGCCACACACGCGGCACGGCACTTTTCATTCAGCATGTTGAAAAGCACCTCTGTCCCACCATCACATCTGATCAATTCATTGGCGGAAAACCCTTCACCTTTAGCGATGCGACAGCCAAGAATCGCCTGCAAATTTTATTGCTGGGAGACAGCACCACTGAAGCCAAAATCCCCAGAATGAGCGCACCTGAGGCGCCACAATTTGAAGATATGCTGCGCATCCTCCTCGCCGCTCAACCCAAACTTCCTTTCTGCGATGTTTATAACGAAGGCCAAAGTGGTGAATACATCCGCCGCCTGCTCGACACACGCTATGACAAGGCCGTGAAGAGGAAACCGCAAGCTGATTACATCATCATCCGGTATGGGCTCAATGACATGGCAAGACTCAAAGACTCGAAGACTCAATTCCCGAAAGACTTCCGTGAACTGCTCGCCCGCCTGCGCCACGATCACCCCAAAGCCATGCTCATACCCATGACCGTCATTCCGTATGCGTTGGACAATTTGCACGAAGACATCAATGCCGTGATCAAGCAGATCGCAAAGGAGGAACAGCTCACACTTTTTGACATCGCCCCACGTTATCTGGAGGAACTCAAAAAAGGCCCCGACATGCTCAACTACCGCCGCTTTCCTCTATCCAAGATCCCAGAGAATCTACGCGCCTTTGCCACGCCCTATATTCACCCTGGAGCCAATCCAGAAGTCATCGTGCTCGACAACCAACTCGACGGAATCTTTGGCCACTTGACCGGCTGGACAGGCGACCGCCACCCAAATCTCGCCGGCTACAACGTCATCGCTGACGAAACCGCCAAGTGGCTAGGGACCGTGATTCGCTCCCAAGCCAAGTAAATCGATTTCACTCACTTCACTCGTGTCTGAAACGTGCGTGAGTGCTTTTGAGACGGCACCCTGACCGTGTAAGTCTGAGCATCCACACTAACTGTGCAGTGAAGGTAATTTGCCGCACAGCCTTCAGCTAAATCCGCGTGATTGGCGATCATCGTCTTGTCTGCTGTATTCTCAGCATCTGGGCGGACGTTCTCATGCACTTGATACATCGCCTGAATGGATGACGTGGATTTTAGCGCGTCCATGGCCGACTTGCTCGTGCCTTTCTTGGGGCCGTTATTCATCACCGAAACCGTCGGTTGAAGACTCTGAATCAGCATTGGATTATTGCTCACATCCAGTCCGTGATGATTCACCTGATACAGATCCACCACACCCGCAAGATTGTAGGGCGAGACCAACTTCTCCTCGGCGTTCCAGGTTAAATCACCGCCATCAAAGAAGCGGAAACCACCGAACTCCAGAACAAGCACCACGCTGTTAGCATTATCTGTGGTATCAGGTGCTTTTGGTGGCACACTGCCTTTCAGCGGATTCTCCGACTGATTTGGGGAGGCTGGGATAAACTTCTGGTTAGCCCCAAAGCAACGCAGCGTGAGCTTTGAACTGCCTTCAGCCTGCTTCAGAGGCACAACGTCCCCCGCCGCGAGCACGACTCTCTTTTCCACCTTTGCCTCGCGATAAGGCCTACTGGCCAGAGTCCACCGCAAATCCTGAGCCTTACCGTCTGGGCTTCCATCGGGGATGCCTTTATCATAGAGTGTCCCAATCGGCAGCAACTCTGCCAACTCAGCCAACCCACCAAAGTGATCCATGTGAAAATGCGTGATTACCACATGATCAATCCGCTTCAGCCCCGCGATCTCAGTCGCCACTTTCAGGATACGCTGCGGATCTCGGCCCCCAGGATTACCCGTATCAATGAGCACCGACTCACCCTCAGGCGTCACAATCAGCGTCGAGCCACCGCCTTCCGAGTCGATCCAATAAAAATCGAGTGTCTTATCGCGGGCAGAGGCTGCGAGTGTGAGGGCGAAAAAGGCGGCTAGAAGAGATTTCATGCACTGTGTTTCACGCTGGCAACAACCTCATTCTCTCAAACGAATGAGACCGAGTGAATCAAATTCAACCTTTCTTCACACTTTCTTAACACCCTTACCCCTTCTGTTCACTGGCGCTCCTGAAACACCTCTGACACCTATAAGCATGAGCACTCAATCTGAGCAGCACGGTCTCCATAAAATTTCCACCACGACTCTCGTCATTGCAGCACTGGGCGTTGTCTTCGGTGACATCGGCACCAGCCCCATCTACACACTGAAGGAGTGCTTTAGCCCGCACAGCCCGCATCATATCGATCCGACGCATGGTCACATCCTCGGCGTTGTCTCATTGGTTCTATGGTCGCTGCTCCTGCTAGTCTGTGTGAAGTATCTTATCTTCATACTACGAGCTGACAACAAAGGCGAAGGCGGCGTGCTATCGCTCATGGCGCTCGCCTCCCATGGTATGAGTGAAATGCTGAAGCGTCGTGCGGTGATCGTGCTCTTAGGCCTTTTCGGTGCAGCGCTTCTGTTTGGTGACGGCATCATCACGCCAGCTATTTCGGTGCTCAGTGCGATAGAGGGCCTTAAAGATGGCGGATTGCTCGGCACTGCACCTTTGAATACGCTGGAGGCCGATGCATGGAATCATCAAATGCAGTGGCTCATCATGGGCATCACGATGGTGATTCTCATCATTTTGTTTTCGGTGCAGTTCCTTGGCACCGCCAAAATGGGCCGCTTTTTCGGCCCGATCACCGGTTTGTGGTTCGTCAGCCTCGGCGCTCTCGGTGCAGCGCATCTGATCAAAGGTCCGGAAATCCTAGCTGCATTCAATCCTTGGCATGGATGGCATTTTTTAATGACGGGTGGCCATGCAGGCTTCGTCATCCTTGGCAGCGTCTTCCTTGCCGTGACGGGTGGTGAGGCCTTGTATGCTGACATGGGCCACTTTGGTGCTGGACCGATTCGCCGCGGCTGGTTCTCCCTCGTATTTCCAGCGCTCGGTCTCAATTACCTCGGTCAGGGTGCCCTATTGATGCACCAGCCAGAAGTGGCGCATTCACCTTTTTTCCAAATGGCTCCGGCTTGGGCCATGCTCCCGCTCGTGTTGCTGGCCACCGCAGCCACAGTCATCGCCTCCCAGGCATTGATCACCGGCACCTACTCACTCACACTCAGCGCTGTGCAACTCGGATACCTTCCACGCCTCAGCATTCGTCACACCTCGGAATATGCACGCGGCCAGATCTATATCCCGATGGTGAACTGGCTGCTCATGCTAGCCTGCCTGGCAATAGTTCTCGCGTTTCGGACCTCGTCAAATCTCGCTGCGGCTTATGGTGTAGCCGTGACGATGACCATGCTCGTTACCACCATCCTGTTTTACTTTGCGGCACGACATCTATGGGGGTGGTCCATGCTCAAGACGCTGCCGCTATGTCTTGTCTTCGGCAGCATTGAGCTAGCTTTCCTCAGTGCTAATCTTGTGAAATTCTTTGATGGCGGCTGGTTTCCTCTGGCCGTCGGCGCTGTGATCTTCACCGTCATGACCACTTGGGCCACTGGACGCCGACTTGTGCGTGCCTCGATGGAAAAGAGCTCTCTCACACAAGAGACGCTTTGTGAGAGCCTCAAACGCCGTCCGCCCATCAGCGTGCCAGGCACCGCTATTTTCATGACAAGTAGCAGCGGACGTGCGCCCATCGCCCTGCTTCACAGCTTGAAGCACTACCAAGCCATTCACCAACGCGTTATTTTCATGACACTCATCACCGAAGACGAACCCTGGGTGCCACCGAGCCGCCGAGTCGATGTGGAAAGTCTGGGCGAAGGCTTCTGGCGCGTGACAGGACGTTTCGGTTTCATGCAAAAACCCGACGTGCCGCGACTCCTGCGCCAATGCGCCAATCATGAACTCGAAGTCGATCCCAATAAGGCCACCTTCTTCTTGGGTCGCGAAATCATCATCCCCAGCGCCAACCCAGGCATGGCAAGATGGCGCGAGCACCTTTTTGCTTTCACCAGCAAGCTCGCTCAACAGCCTGCGACCTATTTCCAGATCCCCATTGGCCGGGTGATCGAGCTGGGGCAGCAGGTTGAAATCTGAATCATGAGCACGTTCACCCAACCAACATCCACGGAAAAAAAGCCGGTATCGGCTGAGGTGGTTGGCCAGTTTAGCTGGGGAATCACCCTTATCTTTGCACTGGCCTCAACGTGCTGGGTGCTCTTGCCCTACACAGGCTACATGTTTGCCGCGCTAGTGTTCCTTCTCGCTATCGTGCTTGCTGGGGTGAGCTGGAATCGTGGTCCAGTTCTGACGATGGCGGTGATGAGCGCTTTGGTCTGGAATTTTATTTTCATCCCGCCTCAATTCACGCTGCACATCGACAAGCCGCAAGATGTGATCATGTTTGCCCTATTTTTCATTGTGGCAATGAGCATGGGCCACCTTATCACCCGACTGCGGAAGCGTGAAGAATCCTTGGCACAACATCATCGCGAAAGGGAACAACTGCTCGCAGCCAAACACCGCGCTGAATTACTGGCCGAATCGGAGCGCTTACACCGCACACTTTTAGACAGCATCTCGCATGAGCTAAAAACGCCCATCGCCATCATCCGCACCGCATTGGATGGTCTCGACGAAGGCAATCCATTTGCCGCTGAGATCGATACTGCCAATCGCAGACTTCAACGCATCGTCGAAAACTTTCTGGAAATGACACGCGTAGAATCCGACGCGCTCAAACCCAATCTCGAATGGTGTGAGATTGGCGATGTGCTGCACGCCGCCACCACACCACTCCAGCGCGATATTGCCCAACATCCTCTGGTCATCACCGGTGCCGATCCACTTCCCCTGTTCATGCTCGACAGTCGTTTGTTAGCCCAAGCTCTGCGTAATGTGCTGCACAATGCCATCCTATACACTCCAGCGGCCACGCCCGTCGAAATTCACGTGGCACTTGAAAACAATCTTCTTCAGATCCGCGTCCGTGATCACGGCCATGGTTTCCCATTGGAAAGTGTGGATCAGTTGTTTGATAAATTCTATCGAGCTCCAGACTCACCTGCCGGGGGCACTGGGCTTGGTCTCGCCATTTCACGAGGATTAATGCGGGCCATGAAAGGAGACATCGAAGCACAAAATCATCCTGAAGGCGGGGCTGAGTTCACACTCCATCTACCCGTCCAATTCCGCCAAGCATGAGCCATGAGTAAAGCCCTCATCATCGACGACGAACAACAAATGCGCCGCCTGCTGCGCATGGTGTTAGAATCACGCGGTTACGAAATTTACGAGGCAGCAGATGGTCCTTTAGGGCTTCAGGAGGCCGCCTTCCATCGACCCGATGTGATCCTCCTCGATCTAGGCCTGCCTAGCATGAGCGGCATTGAGGTATTAAAGCGTCTGCGTGAGTGGAGTGATGTTCCTGTGCTGATTCTCAGCGTGCGCGATCAAGAAAACGTCAAGGTCGAGGCGCTGGAGTGCGGTGCTGACGATTACGTCACGAAACCCTTTGGTACAGCCGAATTGCTTGCCCGGCTAACGGTCATTCAAAGGCGACGTTTTACTCGTCAAAACCCCGAAATCATTGTCGGCAAACTCAGGCTAGATCTACTGCATCACGAAGCATCCCTAAATGCCGAACAGGTCAAACTGACTCCCACGGAATTTGCGCTAATCAAAGTCCTCGCCGAGCACGCAGGACGCATCGTGACCCAAAATCAGATCGTCCGCCTAGTCTGGCCTGGACAGCAAACGGACCAGAGCGAAGGCCTACGCGTCCACATCAACCACCTGCGGAAAAAAATAGGCGCATCAGGTCCACAAATCATTAATGAGCCTGGCATTGGCTACAGGCTCGAGTCTGAAGGCGAAGGTTAAACCGCATTCGCCTCTAACACACGCAACATATTGCCACCAATCACCTGCCGGATCACCTCATCACTATGGCCACGCATGATCATGCCAAGCGTGAAAAGCGGCCAGTTCGTCCAGGCCACACTTTGCTCAGCTTCGATCGTCGTCAGGTAGTCATCCTTTGGCCAGAGATGTTCCCACTTATCGGCGTTGCCACTGGGGGCTTTCAGTAGCTTCGCACGTTCTTCTTTGTCATATCTGGAGGTATAGGCCACATCACAACCGATAGCGGCATGGCTAGCTCCAAACTTTTTAATCAGATGATCCAGATGATCCATCATGGCCGTGATATCGCCTCTGCCACCCAGGAAGCGCGGGATGCAGCAGATACCCACCAACCCATCCGTATCACAGATCGCCTTGATGGTGTTGTCTGGCTTACCACGAAAATGCTCATACACGCCACAGCAGCTCGTGTGACTGGCCACCATCGGTTTGGCTGAAGCTTTGGCCGCATCGTAGGCCGTCTTCCAGCCACTATGTGCCACATCCACAATCACACCAAGTCGATTCATCTCCGCCACCGCCGCATGACCAAAATCGCTCAATCCACCATCATGAGGTTCCCCTGCACCATCGCCGATTGAGTTCCGGCGATTGTAAGTGAGATGCATCATGCGCACGCCTAGCTCCTGAAAGATCCTCACATAACGCAGCTCATCCCGCACGCTTTCCCAGTCCATCATCAGCGGCACACCATTCGTCGTGAAACACAGACCCACATGACCCGACTTTTTTAAAGCCAAGATCTCCTCTGCCGTGACCACTTTAGAAACTGCAGGCTTTAATAAATCCGTGGCCTTTGTGAAATGCGCCAGCCGCTTGATGAGTCGCATCGGATCACTGCCTTCCTCACCCGTGTTTTGAAAAATGCAGGTCACACCCGTCGCATGAAAAGCCTCCAGAAACTCCTTCCTCTCACGCTCATTCGTCGCATTCCGATTCATGGTTATCGACTCTCGTAAATCGCTGAGTTCAGCGGCAGAAGCGCCTGACTTGACCGCATTATTCATCACCTCCGCATCGATCGCGCAGCGTGGAGCAAAGCCATAACTCTCAAACACCACGGAACCGAAATGCAGTTCCCAAGCATGCTCTATCTGGGCCTGCGTCGGCTTCAAGAGACTCAGCGCGATCTCCCGCGCTTGATCAATTACCCGATTACCTGTCACCCAATGCTTCTTCGCCTCTTGGGAACGCACCTGAATGTTAAACCCACCTGCTAAAGCAGCGAGCGGCAAGGCCTTGATCAGATGGCGACGAGAAATCTGCTTATTCATAGAAAGAGACAAACGAACGTTGCCCAACTTTCATGACGATTTCTTCTCATTTTGATCAAACCAAAATGGCTCAGGTGGTTACTACTGCAAATTCTCTCTAGCTCGTTCAGGTGGATTAGCTCATCCGATGCGAGTTGCATGATTGGCAATCATAACCGAGGCCTTTCCAAGTGCTGGCTACCAACCCATGGCGTCTATCCATTCAGCGCAGCGTTTGGGCCAGGCATTGATGGGTTGTTTATTGTCTCTCATACCGAAGCCATGACCACCCTTGCTGAAAAGGTGAAGTTCGGCGGGAAGGTTCTGCTTTTTGTATTCGAGATAGAGAGCCGTGGCAGCTAGCGGATTCTGCCCGTCGTCACCTGCGCAGGCCATGAACAGAGGCGGAGCATCTGCAGGAACGGTGAATCCTGCTTTGAGTTTGGTCGGCTCTTTTAAATCCACAAAACCACCGCCATAAATCATGATGCCGAAGTTAGGCAACCCGCTAACTGCGGGGCGATCACAAGCGACGTGAGCCAGTAGATTGCCACCGGCACTAAAGCCGAGCAGGCCAATTCGATTAGGATCGATATTCCATTCCTGAGCGTGCTCACGAACAATGGTCATGGCCTTAAAGGCATCCTGCACAGGCTTTTCGTGAGGGGCAGGCTCGTCACGAGTGGGTGTGCGGTATTTGAGCAAGACACCAGTGACGCCAATGCTGTTGAGCCACTCACAGACCTGGGTTCCTTCATGCACGGCTGACAAGAAAACATAACCACCACCGGGAGCTACAATGACAGTCGTTCCATTGGGCTTTTCTGGGCGATACACCGTGATCGTGGGATCAGCGATGTTGGTGACAGTGCTCTTACCTGCCTTTGTGCGGACAAACTCCTGGGTCGCCGGCGAAGGCGGCAGCATTTTACCCGGCGCACCTTCAGGCCAAAGCTTCAACGTCAATGGATCGGCAGCCAGGGCTGATAAGCAGGAGAAGGTGAAAAGACAGAAAAGGCGCGGGATCATGATACTGGAACTAAAGATAAGAGAATCTAAAAAAATGCCCGTCATGATGATGACGGGCATTGGGATTTTCAAGGATACTGACTCGATCAGTCTTCGAACTTCTTGATGAGAAGCGCAGAGTTATGACCACCAAAGCCGAAGCTATTGCTCAGTGCGGATTTGAGCTTGGCTGGGCGCGCGGTGTTTGGCACGATGTCCACATCCACTTCTGGATCGAGGTTTTCGACATTGATGGTTGGCGGGACGACCTGATCACGCAGGGCAAAGATGCTGGCAGCCAGTTCAACGCCACCGGCAGCACCAAGAAGGTGACCGGTCATGGATTTGGTTCCAGAGACGAGCAGGCCTTTTTGAGCGTAGGCCCCAAAGGTGCGCTTGATAGCGCGTAGCTCACAGAGATCTCCCACAGGAGTGGAAGTAGCGTGGGCATTCACATAGCTCACGTCCTCAGGGTTCAGTTTGGCATGGCGCAGGGCCATTTCCATGCACTTCATGGCTCCCAGTCCCTCTGGATGTGGCGAGGTGAGGTGATAGGCATCTGCGGTGACACCGTAACCAGCAAGTTCTGCATAGATGGTGGCTCCGCGTTTTTTAGCGTGCTCCAGTTCTTCGATGACGACCACGCCAGCGCCTTCTCCCATGACAAAGCCATCGCGGTCCTTGTCCCATGGGCGGGAGGCACGCTCAGGTTCATCATTGCGGAGGGACAAAGCCTTCATGTTTGTGAACCCAGAAAGGCCGCAAGGGCGGATTGAGGCCTCCGAGCCACCACAAACGATGGCGTCAGCATCCCCAAATTTAATGATGCGCCAAGCTTCGCCGATGTTGTTGTTTGAAGTGGCACAGGCCGTGGTGATGCACATGTTTGGCCCCATGAAGCCAAACTCCGTGGCGATCATCCCTGTGGCGATATTCGTGATCATCATGGGGATCAGAAACGGTGAAACGCGACTTGGGCCTTTGTTTAAAAGGATCTCATACTGAGTCTCGATGGTGCTGAGTCCACCGATACCGCTGCCGACCATAACGCCGATGCGGTAGGGATCAAGGCTATCGGGATTCAGTCCGCTGTCCTTCACAGCCATTTTGGAGGCAGCCATAGCGAGCTGGAAAAAGCGGTCCGCGCGACGGGCTTCTTTATGATTATTAAACCAAGGCGTGGGATCAAAATCGACAACTTCGCCGCCAATTTTGCAATCGTAACCCGTCGTGTCCATGTTTTGGAGACGACGAATGCCGCTCTTGCCGGCGACAAGATTTTTCCAGAAGTCCTCCTTATTGTTGCCAATTGGGGAGATGACTCCGATGCCGGAGATGACAACGCGTCGCTCGCTCATGTGTTCAGTTGATTGGATAAAGTTTGGCCCTCCAGAGAACACGCTTTAGCCAGTGCGGCAAGATGTTTTTACCCTTCAAAGCTGCTATCTCTGGAATGAGTGCGAGCAAAAAACATGAATAAAGACGTTACGATTCAAACAGAAAAGAAAATCAGGCGCCTCTATTTAATCGAGTTAGTGATCAGGCAATATTGATAAAAGACTTTCAATCACATAGTCTTGTTGAGATACCGTCAAGCCAACACTGCAGGGCAAGCTCAGAACCGATGCGTAAAGGTCATCTG
>CAMBPS010000042.1 GCA_945869675.1 Prosthecobacter debontii
CAAAAACGGACTCACCATCAGCTCTATCCGTTCTCTCATGAACACCGCCGCAGAAAAATATGGGCTAAAAATCAGCCTTAAAGTCGGTGCCGGACAAGATGAATCAGAGTCTGAAGAATCCGCTGAGCAACTGCAGCAGCAAGAAGACACTTCACCAGCATAGTCTTCCACTTATCTGCACCCTAGCCTATCCCTTGGTCACCAACTCATCGAGATTCAAGAGTAGATTGGCAATCATGGTCCAAGCGGCAAGTTCGACAGGGTCGAGTGCTTCATCCACTATAGATTCACCAAATGACAATGCCAACTTTGCTTCTTGGGGTCTAGCGCGATAAGCAGCAAGGTGCTGGTCTAAGGCAGCACGAATAATTGCAGCTTCCTTAGCACTGGGATAGCGGCTGGTTACGGCACGGAAAGCACTGGTAATCCGACTGTCGGTGCTAGCGGGCGAGGCCAAAAGACCTTGGGCAAAGTTGCGTGCAGCCTCGACAAATTGAACATCGTTCATCAAATTCAGAGCCTGCAGTGGAGTATTGCTACGCTCACGACGGAGGCAGTAGGACTCACGATTTGGCGCATCAAAATTAGTCATGTTCGGTGGCGGTGCTGTGCGCTTCCAAAAGGTGTATAGACTGCGGCGATAAAGAGATTCTCCCTTATCCTGCAAGTAGTTCCGAGTATCACTGCCGCCAAAGCCGATTGGCTCCCAGATGTTCTCCGGCTGATAAGGCTTCACGCCTTTCCCTCCCAACTTGAGCTTCAATAAGCCACTCACAAAGAGCGCCGAATCACGAACAACCTCGGCATCCATGCGGAAGCGGGGCCCATGAGAGAGCAGCCGATTTTCAGGGTCTTTTTGCTGACTTAGCTCCGTGAACTGTGAACTTTGACGGTAGGCATGTGAAGTGACGATCATTCTCACAAAAGCCTTCATATCCCAGCCGCTCTCACGGAAAGTCACCGCCAACCAATCCAAGAGTTCAGGGTGCGATGGCGGCTCTCCCTGGGAACCAAAATCGTTGCTTGTCTTCACCAAGCCGACGCCAAAGAACTGCTGCCAAAGACGGTTTACCTGAACGCGTGCGGTCAGCGGGTGCTCAGCAGAAACCAGCCAGTTAGCCAGATCTAAACGGGTTGCTTGTGCCGTTCGCTCCAAAGGTGGGAAAATGGCAGGTGTTGCTCGAGTTACTCTTTCTCCAGGTTGATCGTATTGCCCGCGTTTCATGATAAAGCTCTCTCGTGGTTGCGGAAGATCTGCCATGACCAGTGAAGCTGGAATCACCTCTTCCAGTGACTTCTTCTTGGCTTCCAGCGCTAACTTTTCAGCCCGGGCACCATCCACAATCTCACGGGCTCCTTGATAATCATTTTCAAACCACCAGTCTTTGATGCGTTTAAGCTCCTCAGGCGTCCATTCGACAGCTTTCTTACCACGGACAAGTGTTTGCAGATCAGCAGGCAAACCTTCCACTCGAGTTCCCGCCTTCTTTTCCATCCAAAGCTTCCAAGACCATTGGGTGTCCTTGGCGGGATCAACGCGTGAACTCATAGCCAACCGATCCCAAGTCACCGTTCCACCGAACTGAGTGAAAGCATAACCAGTGACTTTCATGCCCGGCTTCAGACCCAGTTTCTCAACCGCAAACTCCAGTTTCACCCACTCCCCTGCTTTTGGCAAGGCACCCATCATCACTCGCTCTGGTGTTCGCACTTTACCAAAGGGAATGGCCCCTTCTTGCCCCCAGACCGCACGGTGGTTCCAACCTCCAGCATGGAACTGCAGCATGATGGCTTTGGGTTCGTCTTTGGGATCGATAAAACACTGCACACTTAACTTGCCATTGGCAGGTATTTCAAAACGAGCTCCTTCAGTAAAAAAATCCTGCGCCACTCCTTTAGCCTTACGTTGCAAAGCATGAGTGCCACTAGATACAGGCCCTTGAAGCTTGGTGATGAGCTTTGTCGGTTCGCCGGCAAATTGGGTATTTGCTCCTTGGGGGAAGCCATCTTCAAACCACAGCACTTCACTTGATTGAATGGGCGGCGGTGGTGTAAGTGTAGCCGGATCAGTGTATTGAATTTTAGCGATGGTCTCACGGATTCGAGCTTGTGTGGCAACAATCTGCTTATCATAACTGGCAAGTTGTGCTTTTTGTTCGGTTGTCGAAAGCCGCAGAATCGGTGGCGTCAGCAGAATATTCCCGTCCATGGCTGGATCAGCCGTGCTGTTGAAGAAGGCATACAAAGAATAAAACTCTTTTTGGCTGATGGGATCATATTTATGATCATGGCAGACAGCACAGCCTGCGGTCAGCCCCATCCAGACAGCCACCGTTGTATCGGTGCGGTCCACTGCATAGCGGAAGATGAACTCTTCGTTGATCGACCCCCCTTCACTGGTGGTGACATTGCAGCGATTAAACCCTGATGCGATCTGTTGATCGACCGTGGCATTAGGCAATAAATCGCCAGCGAGTTGCCAGCGAGTGAACTGATCATAGGATAGATTGTCATTAAAAGCCCCCACCACCCAGTCACGATAAGGCCACATACTGCGTTCATTATCCAAATGCAGTCCATGGGTATCGGCATACCTAGCGACATCCAACCAATAGCGGGCCATGTGCTCACCATAGCGCTTTGTTTGCAGGAGGCGGTTCACCAGTTTGTCATAGGCATCAGGGTTGGAATCAGCCAGAAAAGCATCGACTTCATGCGTCGAAGGCGGCAACCCTGTGAGATCCAAGGTCACACGGCGGATCAACGTTTCTTTGGAGGCTTCGACACTGGGCTCCAGGCCCTCTACCGCAAGTCGCTCCTGAATGAAATTGTCGATGGCATTGCGGCCTGAGCGCAGAGCAATCATTGGCAAGGGAGCTTTAACGGGCTTTTCAAAAGCCCAATGTTTCTTATACGCCGCCCCTTGATTAACCCAAAGCTTCAGTGTCTCTATCTGCTGTGGCGAGATCTTTTTATGCGACTCTGGGGGCGGCATAACCTCATCTTCGTCAGAACTAAGGATGCGCTGAATGAGGCTACTCTCTTTGACCGAACCAGGCTTAATAGCCTGAACTCCGTCTTTGCTGGCATAAGCGCCCTCCTGAGTATCTAGACGCAAATCACCTTTTCGCTTTTTCGCGTCTAGACCATGGCAAGCAAAACAGTTGTCGCTGAGGATCGGGCGAATATCGCGATTAAAGTCTAATTTCACCGCCGCGCGGGCCGGGAAACTAACCAAAATAAGGAGCACCGAAAGTAAGAGCCGCATGTGAGATAAAAGTGAGTCCAGTGGATACGGCCACTGGAGCTCAATCTTACTTATCACAGACAACCCTTAAACCATGGCCGGATAATCCGTGTAACCTTCAGGGCCTGAGGAATAAAACGTGTCAGCATTAGGCACATTCAATTCAGCTTTGGCTGCGATACGAGCGGGCAGATCTGGATTGGCTAGGAAACTGGTGCCAAAAGCCACCGCATCTAACTTTCCATCCAGAATAGCGGCTTCAGCTTCATCGGCGCTGTAACCCATGTTGCCGATAATCACACCTTTGAAAGCTTGGCGCGCCGCAGACATAACATCGCCTGTTTGTGCCTGAAAAAAGTCGGCGCGCATCAGGTGAAGATAAGCCAACGAGTAATCATTCAACTTTGTGGCAAGCCAAGTGGTCAAGCCCACAGGGTCGCTATCGATCATGCTGTTATAGCTATTCAGGGGTGAGATACGGAGTCCGACACGATCAGCGCCCCAGACGGAGATGGCGGCCTCAATAACCTCGAGCATGAGACGGGCACGGTTTTCAATCGAACCGCCATACGGGCCCGAACGTTGATTGCTGCCATCACGCAGAAATTCATCGAGCAGGTAACCATTAGCACCATGCACCTCCACGCCATCGAATCCGGCAGCCTTGGCATTTTCCGCAGCTTTTCGGAAGCCTGCCACAATGCCTGGCAACTCGTCTTCCCGCAATTCACGTGGTGTGACATAGGGTTTCTTACCTTCAGGGGTATGGACTTCATCTCCCGTGATCGGAATAGCACTTGGGGCGACTGGTTGCGCACCGCCATTGAGTAACGGATGACAGGCGCGGCCACCATGCCAAATTTGAAGAACGATCAATCCCCCCTTGGCATGAACAGCATCGGTAACAAGCTTCCAGCCGGCGATCTGGGCTTCATTGTAGATCCCTGGCTCCATCCAGAAGGATGAATTTCCCTCCATCGCCATCGTAGCCTCGGCGATGATGAGACCGGCACTGGCACGCTGCGCATAGTATTCAGCCATGAGCAGTCCAGGCACATGATCAGCCTCAGCGCGACAGCGTGTGAGCGGTGCCATGAGGATGCGATTTGGCAGCGTTAAGGCGCCAACTTGCAGAGGGGAGAAAAGAGACATGATGCGTGTTTTGTTAAAGGTCTTGATTGTCTTGCGCTAATTTAAAGAGGGATATTCGAAGGGGAAATGTTGTTTATGAAGTCTGGGCCTGCTTAAATTACGGGTTTTAACCTAAATCAAAGAGTAGCGCTTCGGCATCACTACTGGCTTTGAGCGTCATTTTACCACCGTCTTCGGTGCTGATGGCATCCCCGGCATTCAGCGTCTGATCGCCGCAGATGACACTTCCGCGAATGAGCTGAAACCAAACACCACGTCCAGCATGGACATCATGAGTCAGTTCTGATTCAGAAGGTAATCGGACGCGATAAACATCAGCATCCTGGTGAATGGTGGCTGAGCCCTCACGACCGTCCCTAGAAATGACGAGGACCTTGGGATCCTTTTCCTTCGCTGGGTCGGGATGCCATTCCGTGTAACTTGGGGTAAGGCCTCGGGCTTCAGGTTGAATCCAAATTTGCAACAGGTGGCTCAACTCGGATTTGGATGGATTGAACTCGCTATGCTGAACACCTTTGCCTGTGCTCATCATTTGAATTTGGCCCGGCAAAAGAACGCGGCCATTGCCAAGACTGTCCTGATGCTGAAGCGCTCCCTCGACAAGGTAGCTGAAGATTTCCATGTCCCGATGCGGATGCGTAGGAAAGCCACCACCAGGAGCGATGCGGTCCTGATTGATCACACGCAGGCTGCGAAAACCCATGTGTGCAGGGTCATAGTAATCTGCAAAGGAGAAGGTATGGTAACTGTCCAACCAACCATGGTCTGCATGGCCACGTTCTTGAGATCGACGAAGTTTGATTTTCATAAGACTCCTACTATGCAATCAAATGACCGTCATTGCCAATGCCGGAAACGCTGCCTAAGCCTGCATGCAAGACATGCCTATTTGACCAGCCATTCGGCAGCCGCTGCTGTCATGCCATTGGATTCTCCCACGAACGCGTTCAGTTCATCAAATTTCTGTTTCAGGAAATCAGGTTTCATCCCTTCACCCGCTACCCATAGAGCGTTTGGTGCATTAAGCGCCATCAGGCCTGGAAGATCTAGGTATTTTGCCCCTGCAGGCAGAAACATCGGATCGCGATAATCAAGCACCTGTCCAAAACGAAAGCCTTGGGTATCTACGGCCGCGCGGTCGATTGCCTGCCCTGCAAGGACACGTGCAGCAAGGACAATCGGACCAGTCTTTCCCCAACCTGCAACCATGACAGACTTTGGTTGCGCATGAGATGCCATTTGAGCGTTGCGCAGGAAAGACACCACACTCAGAACATCATGCGTGCGCTGAGCAAACAGAGCATGATTGTAACCATGCGTGTATCCGGCAAACTCACGTGGATTATTCACGACACGGGTTTGCTTGACGGGCTCCACTCCTTGAAACAGTAAATCGACGCCTAGAACGGCATCACCAGCTTTTAGCAGGACTTTAACAGCATCATCCTCGATAACAGCCTTTCCAGCGTCACCTAGCCAAACGACCACGCGTCCACTCCATGCTTTTGGATAGAGCCAGGAAACGGCCAATTCTTCGGCATAAGTCTTATTCAAAAGAGTGCCTGTCATCACAAGATGGTCCCCTACCTCTTGCTTGTCTTTGAGTATCCACTCCACTTCCCCCGCGTTCTGATAGCTCCGCCCAATGAGCACCTCAATGGCAGGAAGTACAACCTTTTGTAACCCTTGAGGCGTTGCAGCTAAGGCTTGCAGTTGCTTATCTGAGTCATCTGAAAACCATTTCAAAAGTTGACGCTCGAAAGCTGGATCGACTTTAGGTGCTGGATGTTCGGCATCCCAAACAGTCAATTGCTCACGCGTTAGCGGTTCGTAGTCATGCTCAATCACTGGCGATGCGTGCCCAAGCTTGAAGTGCTTATTCAGGAATGTGTAAAAGGCAGAGCGAGTGACGGCATTGTAGTTATGCTTAAAATGCTCTCCTCGTAGCAGGAAGACGTTATCCTTGGCACCATGAGCTGAATAGAGCTTCTGCAAATCTGGGAAGCCTTTGGTGGCCAACTCCTTGGTCCAATCATCCGCTGTGTTCATGCCCTGAGGCTTAGGAGCGAATAAGGCCGCAAACTCGACATTACCGGTATTGATGCGCAAAAGGCTAGCATTCTCACAGGTGCAGCCACCTTGCATGGCAGTGCTGACCATCACGCAGGGAAAGGAAAGTTTAATGCGATCATCAATGGCTGCCAGAAGTATCGTCTGAGTGCCGCCACCGCTAGCCCCCGTGATGGCTATGCGCTCAGGATCGGTCTCGGGCAGACTGAGCAGAAAATCCAATCCACGAACCGCATTCCAAGTCTGAAGACCCATGATGCTTTGCGCATGCGCTTCTGCCTGCGGACTGTATAAACCCCAATCATCCGCCTTGTTGGCGGCTGGACGCTGCGTGGCAAAGGTATGGACCAGTTCACGCGAAAATTGAATCGAGTCCGAATCACTAAGCATGTCCCACTGCCAAACCAGGCAACCCATGCGCGCCAATTGCACGCAGAGAGATTGAAACATGCTGCGTCCGCCCTTTTCAAATCTCTCAGCACCGATAGCGATCTCATGACGCACCTTTTCCTCTGGATCGAGGCTCAATCGCGCATCCTGCCAATGGCCGTGGGCGAACATGACACCCGGCGCTTTGCCCTGAATGTTCTTGGGGCGATAAAGGCTCCCGGTGACGAAGAAGCCTGGGGCACTTTCGAAATAGACTTTTTCTACGGTGTATTCACCGCAGTCCACTCGACCATGGATCACAGGATTGAGTGGTGTTTTCGTTGGCATAGGCCAGAGGCCTTGAGAAACCAGGATCTGTCTGCGCACATAGTCCTTTCTGACATCCCACTCACTTAGCGATGCTGGGGTATTGAAAGGAAAATAACCCTTCAAGTCCTTGAGTGGTTGGTGCCTTGAATCTACAGCAAACACCGGTGCAAGCAAAGAGCCGACAAGGAATAGAGGCAGGAATTTCATCATGTTCAGGAAAGGCATTTTAACCAAAACGCTGAGTAGGAAGCAAGTTCATCAATTGATCTGCACCCAGCCTCAACTGAATAGAGAATCACTTCCGTTCAAGACTTTCCTTGATCACTCCGCCTGAAAGATTAAGGCATAGTGTCATGAAACTTTCCAAGAAAGCCGAATATGCCATGCGCGCCCTGCTCGCAATGGCGAGATCTCCAGACATCCCTACCTTTGCGATTCAAGACATCGCAGCAAGTGAGAGGATTCCCCTGAAGTTTTTGGAGCAGATTTTGCTCACTTTAAAAAATGGCGGATTGCTAAGAAGCAAGCGTGGTGTGGGTGGCGGCTACCAATTCCACAAATCGGCCGCACGCATCACCTTGGGAGAGATCATCTCTCTCATTGATGGCCCATTCATGCCGATTCCCTGCGCAGACGGCGACTCGTCGTCTTGCGAATGCGGCATCGCTGGTGGTTGCGGCCTTGGTCAGACTTTCGGGCTTCTACGTGAGCAAATGAATGCCTGGCTCAACACGACAACGCTCACCCATGTTCTTGAACGGGAAAGGAATGACCAAGTGAGTTTTGAGATTTGAATCCACTTCCAATTTGCCTCGATCAATAAAACCGACACCGTTTAATCCAACCATGACCCACAACGTTTATTTTTGGCTAAAAAAAGACATGACCGCCGACCAAGTGGC
The DNA here is from genome assembly GCA_945869675.1 of Prosthecobacter debontii. Lineage (GTDB taxonomy): Bacteria > Verrucomicrobiota > Verrucomicrobiia > Verrucomicrobiales > Verrucomicrobiaceae > Prosthecobacter > Prosthecobacter debontii_A. The sequence continues at coordinate 8,071 of CAMBPS010000042.1, forward strand.
CTTCTTTGAATCCGAGCTCAAACAATTGCTCACGCTGGACTACATCTCTCACGGCAGCATCGGCAAGCCCGCGCAGACCGACGAGCGCCCAGTCACGGATCATAGCTTTAGTTACACGTCCACACTCCATTTCAAGACCATGGCCGATCATGAGTTTTACCAAGATGGCTGTCCAAAGCACAAACGATTTGTCGATAACTGCCGCCAGTTTTTTGACCGCGTCATTGTCTATGACGCCGAGACACTCTAAATTAGAGTCGTAAAAACGCCCTTTGGCGGTAGAGCCATAGACAGAGCAGCCATAAGACGGCTAGGACACTGGCCTTCTCAATGACCGGTCCCCAAGTCGTAGCAAAGAGTGCAGCCATACCGTGCTTACTGAGCTGTTCCTTAATCCAACCGGCGGCAAGACTGTGCATGACATACATAAAAATGCTATTCATGCCAACCACGACAAGCGGAAAGAAGGGCCTCTTGAGCCCCACAATTTCGATTAACCAGTAGAAGCCAGCCAATACCGCAAGCACGAAACCACCACTAAAAAACACCCAAGAAGGTGTCCAAAGACGCTTCACAATCGGGCAACCAACATAACCGATGACCGTACCAAGAAGCAAGGCCACTGCGGCAGCCACGAGCATCATGCCACATTTCTGCAATTGACTGCGTGGGCTGGTAATCAGGAAATTCCCCGTGATTGCTCCACCCAGCATGGTGGCTAATGAGGGAATAAAATTGAGTGTGGTATAACCGCCGGCATTGGCAATGAAAGGCTGCGCATGAGGTAAGAGATTGAGCAACCAACGGTCAAAGTCAGCAGCGACATTGAGTCCCTTGCTCCAGTGACCAAAGAACCCTGGTAGAAGATCTTCTTTCAAAACACCGAGTGAAGCGTAATCACAACCTTCAGCGGGTAGAGGATGCTGAAAAAACCAGAACCAGTCACCCACCAAAATCACGACCATTGCAGAGACACAATACTCCCAGCCTAGGCGCGCCAAGATGGAAAGAAAGACATACCCGAGTCCGATCTGAGCCAGAACATTGGTAAAGATCCATAGAGTTTGTTTTTCCTTTCCCCCAGTTGAAAGCAAGACGGCCAACAGAACTAGACTCAACGCTCGAATGAGAGAATGGCAAGTGAGCCCGATAAAGCCCTGGCCAGCTTCCTTTCGGCGTGTCACAGAGAGCGGCACGGCGATACCCACCATGAACATGAAACTTGGTTGAATCAGATCCCAGAGTGAGCAGCCTACCCATGGAACGTGGGAAACCTGATACTTGATCTGTTGCCAGCCCCATGAATCTGGATAAAGACTGGCCATTTGAGCCAGTCCAAGCCCAGAGGAGGCCATGAGAATCATGACAAATCCACGAAAGGCATCAAGGCTCACAAGTCTCTGAATGGGTTGCATCGCATACCAACGTGGGGACAGCCTAAGCTTTTCCAGATATGCCTCACGAAAACAAAAAACCGTCTGAGTCACCCCGACCACAGACGGTTGTTTAATTGGAAGATGCTAGCGATGAGATCCTATTTCTCCACCCAGCGAACAGCTTCCATGAGCAATTCACGTGCAGAGTCGAGACCGAGTTTTTGACGTATATTGGCCTTATGAGCATCAACCGTCTTAGCGCTGAGTTCGAGTTTGGTGGCAATGGTATGAGAGTCAAAACCACGGCCAACCATTTCAAAGATTTCCAATTGGCGATCACTCAGCATGCGTCCAGGCTCACCCCGAGCACCCGAACGAGGGCCGCCACCAGCGACGATGTTACCTAGCAGAGAAGCACTAAAGAAGAAGCCACCACCGAGAACCTGGCGAATAGCTAATAGAACTCGCGCATTAGTTTCCCCCTTCATGAGATAGCCCATAGCACCAGCACGGAGGCTGCGTTCAGCATAGACGTTTTCATCATGCATGGAGTAAACTAGGATGAGAACATCAGGATAGGTTTGTTTAAATTTCTTGATGAGATCAACGCCACTACGATCCTTTAATGTGATGTCGAGCATGATCAAATTTGGCTTCAAATCTGGGATCTGATCCATGGCAGTATTAGCATCTTCAGAAGTTCCTACGACTTGAATATCAGACTGACCTTCAAGCATCTTTTTGAGACCTTCAATAATGACCGGATGATCGTCGATGAGATAAATTTTTTGTTTCACGGTATTGGTTTATTTGGTTTTTATTTTCGTTTGGATTGGGGTGATTTTATGGAAGTCAGAGGAAATCGGCAGCTCACTAATACGCCTCCAGCTGATGGACAAGTTACTTGAAGATGAGCCTGTATCAGGCCAGCGCGGTGTTTCATCACACGCAGGCCGATACCTTCTGCGGTTGAACTAGGCTTACAGTCAAAGGATGCACCATCATTGAAAATTCCCAAGACGGCTTCCTTTGACCCGTGACGGCGCAGCGATATTCTAACCTCTTTCGGTGCGCCATGGCGGATAGCATTGTTTACTGATTCCTGCGCAATACGAAATAAATGACCTGCCACATGAGCATCTGTTACCTGTATGTCAGAAGCCAAATCGGTCACACATTGACGCCTAAAGTTTGTTCTAACTGAGTCTGCCAATAACAACAGAGAAGCCGACAAATCGCGATTCTGAACTGACATAGGCGACATCGTATGAGATAGCTGGCGCACCTGATGAATCGTTTCCCTAATGAGCTGATAAATACGCCCGGCTTCTTCCTTTTGGCGCCCATGGAGGTCAGCCTGCAAAGATTCAGCTAGAGTTCCGATGCCTGTGAGCAATTGGCCAACCCCGTCATGCAAGTCATGTCCTATTCTCGCCTGTTCCTGCTCAACCGCCTCCATGAGATGCTGCTGTAAGCGGTGCTGCTCCGTGATGTCGATAGCAGTAATAATCACATTTTCTATTGTGCCATCCTCAAACCGCGTGGCCGTATTCTGAATCTGTAAGATACATAATTCACCGGACTTGTTCCGCGTTCGCACCAGTCCGGCAACACGCTCAGCGCCATCAACAATCTCCTTCATACGCTGCTTCGCGTTAGGTATCTCAGCTTTGTCGAGAAGACCACACTTCCAAAGAGTTTTACCAACAAGCTCCTTAGATTTATATTTTGTGACAGTTTCCACAGCTGGATTCACCATCACGATCTTAGCATTTCGATCCAAAAGGATGATTAAAGCGGCTGCCTCACGGATCAATTTTTCATTAAACTGATGTTGTCTGGCTAGCTCAAGCTGGGAGCTCCGTTTTGCGGTTATGTCCATCAGGATTAACATACCAAAAACACCCTCAGCTGCGTCATTAGACATGACCGTCATAACGGCGTGGGCAATAACCGGACGCCCATCTCGGCGGCGTAGCGAGATTTCAATCGTCTCCCCGCGAAAATCCGCCTTCCGGTCGGAAACCTGACGCTTCCAGTCTTGCACGGTAAAGAGACACTCGGGCGCCACAATATCCTGAATGGGCTTGCGGAAGAATTGCTTTTCTGAGTAGCCAAGCATCAACCGCAGCCTGTGATTCACTTCCACAAACTCGAAATTTGCATCAAAAGTTGCCACCCCACAGGGCGTGTTTTCAAACAGAGCTTTGTAATAGGCGGTTTGCTGACTGGATTTACGCTCAGACTCGATCTGCTCCGTGATGTCACGTGTCGAAATAAGAAGCCTGTTTTCAGTAAAAGATCGCGTTGTAATCTCAACCGGATATGTCCTTCCGTCTTGGCACATGAGCCAGTTCCGCTGAATACTTTTTGTCGTTCCCCGTGCCATTTGAAACTTGGGTGTCGTCTTGAAAAGTAGATCAAAAGGTCTCTGCATCAGTTCTTCCAAGCTGTAACCGGTGCTCACTTGAGATTGCTGACTCGCATAGAGAATAGCCCCACTAAGATCGACGAGGAAAATAGCCTCCACCCATTCTTCCGCCAATGTTCGGTGGAGCGAAGTCAAAGCCGCCTCATTAATCAGGGCCTGATTTCTCAAAGCTAACCCCGTGATGATTTGCACCATCCCGAGGATACGCCCATCGTTCGCCTGCGCATCTTGTGAGAGTGGATGCCAATCATTTTTGATCCACTCCCAGCGGCCATCCTTACGGAGGATACGCATCTGCGTAGAGCTAACTTCTCCATTCAAAACTGATGAATTCAGCAACACATTACTTGCATCATCAGGATGAATCAGGGAGCGCCATCTGTGCGACATTTCCATGACTTCATCAGCAGTGAATCCGAGATGACGGACAAAAGCTCCTCCGATGCAACCAAAAGCCCCGCTACTCTGATCGTAAATGTAAGTCATCCGTTCAGTGGCGCCATCAACTAGGTGAGACAATAATTCGTGTGAAAACCCTAAGTCTGGCTGGATTTGATTAGAAGCTGCCCGTGATACCAGTGCCAATAGCTGACGCTCCTTATCATTCAACTTCAGGCTTCCAATTTCCGAGATCTCCGCTTCCGTTGGCTCAATAGACCTCGCATCCCGAGGCATGTGAAGTAAATTGCTTAAATTTTTATTCATCGAATAACTAAAAATTTCCAGTATTAGTCGGGAGAGGATTGCGAAGTCTTTAAGAACAGTAGTGAAAGGTTTAGTGCAATGAAAATGTAGGGGTGTACTATTAGCTACATCATCAAAGAAAAGCTACTAATCTTAGCCTCAAAAGCCATAAAATGCAATTAGATCCTGATAAACAACATTTTAGAGATTAATCAATTCTAAAAAACCATGAAACTACAACTTTTAAAACTTAAGGGACCAGAGATTTTTCCAAATTTAGAAAAAATTGGTCAATTACGCCTGACTGTCTTTCGCGATTTTCCCTACCTCTATGATGGTTCGCTGGGAGATGAATTCGATTATCTAAAATCCTACGCAATATCGGAGACAAGCCTTATCGTTCTGGCGATGGACGGAGAGCACGCTATTGGTGCGACCACCTGCCTAAAACTTGGCGAGGCAGACCCAGGCTTCCGATCTGCTTTTCAAAAAGCCGGCCTTAAAACTGACTCCATTTGTTACTTCGGCGAATCGGTTCTACTTCCCAGCTACCGAGGACAAGGCATCGGTAAAAGGTTTTTTCAATATCGCGAAGCTCATGCTCGCGATTTAGGTTGTGCTATGACAGCGTTTTGCGCAGTCGATCGCCCTAGTAATCACACTCTGCGCCCGCCTGAATATCGAGAACTCCATAGCTTTTGGCAAGCGCAAGGCTATGTAAAACACCCTCAACTTCAAGCAACTTTCTCATGGAAGGAAGTCGACCAAACAGAGAAAACGACCAAGACATTAACCTTCTGGATCAAAGAACTAAGCTGCCCGTCCCTATGATTAAGAAGAAAGTCATCACAGTAGACCTACTCACTTTTGATCCTGGACCTCGATCCTCTAGCCCTGCCCTATATGCCAATGAAATAGTGGAACGTGTTTGCTGCGCCTGGGACTCTGGCGCAGATCTTGTGCTACTTCCTGAGTTCACCTGGATGGGGCTGGAACCTCTCCTTGTAGGAAATGGCAAAGAACCCCTGAAGACCCTAGCAAAAGTCTTCTGGAATCAACTTTTTCCAGAGATCCAACAGCAACTGTCACGTGCTCAAAAAGCTGTAGTTTTGGGCACAGTCCCCGCACTGACTGAATCTGGCGCAATCCGAAATCGAGCACCCATTTTATCAAATGGCACTTTTTTCTATCAAGAAAAACTTCATCTCACGCCTTGGGAAGATTCTTTTGAGCCAGGTGATTCACTGAAAATTTGGACATTTGGCAACTTCCGAATCGCGGTCATCATCTGTCTAGATATTGAAATCCCCGAGCTTTCTGCAAGGCTGCGGAATGCTAAGGTGGACCTAGTCCTCTGTCCAAGCGCCACTGAAACGATCCTCGGCGTCGAACGCGTGAATCGTTGCGCTTCTGCGCGTGCCGTGGAACTGGGCTGCTATGTCGGCGTCAGTCATCTAACTGGAACGGCCGACTCAGCCTTGATTGATTGCAGCCTCGGTTGTGCAGCCTTGTACAGTCCATCTCAAAGTGCCTTTGGAGATACCATCCGCCGCGCAGAGACCCCCATTTACGAATCAGGTAATGAAGCCCTACGAGTCTCGATTGATAAAAATCTTCTGGACGCCTCACGACGCATGCGTGCAGAAACTAATCCCGCCAATCTTGGCCAGAAAGCAGCTGGAATTGATCGATTCATCCGTATCGAGTCTAACTTTTAACTTAACCTACAGCTACACCTCATCATGCTTAACGAATTAAAAAATTCATTCTCAAAGGCAATGTTGTCGACCTTTCCACTGGTGTCATCATTGGCGCTGCTTTTGGCACGATAGTGACGGCCTTCACCAAGGCCATCATTGAGCCAATCCTGATGTGTCCCTTGGCATCAAAATTGGTGAATTCGTCAATGAAAAAGGCGAAAAGCTGCCAACCATGATCGATATAGGCATGGTCATTCATGCCAGAATTGGTTTTGTGATTACTGCCGCCATTATCTTTTTCATAATCAAGCCAGCAAACAAGCTTATGACCATGATGCCAAAAGAAGAAACTGCCGCACTACCCCCCGAGCCCAGCTACTGAAATCGTTCTTCTGACGGAAATCCGCAATCTCCTTAAAAAGTAAATTCTCCTTCTTTGATCGGCGCTCCAGCTTTTACTGAGAGCGCCTTTTTTGTTCATTAGGCAGGCTAGGTTGGGCTGGCCTTGATCCTGATCAAAGTAAGCAGGCGATTTTATGTCGAGCCAATCTAGACCCTGAATAGCACCAAGTTTCATTTGATTGAGTGATTGAAATTTCATTAATAACAACAAGGAGGCCAAACATCACTGCACGTCATGCTCTCTCATTGCCATAGCTCTATCCAGGGCTGCCAGCCCCAGACCTCCGGTTCTGAACGCAGTTCCTCTGGCCTTGGCTGGGGAAAAATCGCCATTGGAGATCGCCGCCATGTCAACGGCTTCCTACTGCACACACCCACGGGCAATGAGGCCGAATCTAGCCCTTCACCAGCGGGCAGACTACTTTTTCGGACAACGCAACCGCCCCAGTCACTAGGGAGAACGGCCAAGTCATCAGTCAGCTGAAACACCTTCAATCCCAACACCCCTTCTACGGGCAATACAGTCCAGAACGATCCTTAGACAATCTTCAGGGCTAGCCAGCATTGGCAGAGTAAGGGGATGACCTTGGACACAAAGATGGCGCAGTTTGCCCACTCGGTGCACATCCGTCACCTCAATGCCGTGTGAGGCAAAGAACTGCACGACTTCCTGATCGCTCGCGTAAAGACTCATGACTAAAGTTTGGCGAGTAACAAAAGCTCCTTCACCCGACTGATCTCAGAGGCCGAGGTCTTAGCAACGAAACCACGAGCATGGGCAAAATGAACATCAGGCTCTTTTTCGATGCGGGTAAAATCGTAACCTGGATGGTCATTATGTCGGGAGAGTCCATAACCACTGCCACGTCGATCTGGATAGATCAGAGCAGCCACCGTGCTGTTTTTGCCAACACTTTCCAGATAACGTCCGATGCCAAATGATGGCTCATCAGGCATAGGCTCTGTTCGCGGTAGAAAGAGTGCTTCGTGATCGTCGATACTCCAAACTTCTGCTGTCTCAGCGATAAAATTCAGCCGTGACCTAAGATCTCGGAGATACTCCAGAAGATCCTCACCCACGTAGCTCAAAATCTCCCAAAGCGGCTCGCCCGGCTCTAATCGCTTCGCTTTGGCAAAACGACGCAGGATCGTGATGTCGATAGGTGAGCTTAGCCTACTTATCGCATTACGGTCCACACCCAGCCACTTCGCGGTGACATTGGGCCCGCGGGTATCAAACCACTCCGCAGGCTCCAACCACTCACAAAACTGCCGCGCATCCTCATAAACTCCTAGATGCTGCAAAACGAGGCTCAGAGCGCAAATCGGCAGATGATCGGCTGGGAACTGGTGATGATCAAAATTGTTTCTCTCAGGCGCATGCTCACCTCCGACATCCACCACCGCAATGCTTGGGTCCGCCAGATCCGCCTCCGTCGGTTCACGCCGGACAATGGGCACGCGATGAACTGCAGCCAGAAGGCTACAGGCCAGCAGTTCGTCTTTATGGGAACCACCAGGATGAGTCAGAATGAGAGAAAGTGCCATGAATGAAAGGCACTAAGACTACGGATTTCCCAGAAGACGGCAACTTCAGGTTCGACACAATGATGGCAAAGTCGATTTATGAAGCCACTGCGAACGGTCTTTTGACAAATGAGTCTAGCGCGGCACTCTGGGAGTTCTTTGAAAAACGTCCTTTTTGTCTGCACTGGAAACACCTGCCGCAGCCCCCTGGCTGAGGTGCTTTTTCGTGATTTGGTGAAGGCCGCATCTGACTATTCAATACAAAGTGCAGGAGTTGGAGCTTTTTCTGGACAATCCGCCAGCCCTCATAGCGCCAAACTGGCCAAAGAACGCGGCCTAGACCTCTCCAAACACCAGAGTAAAGCCGTCACCATTGATCTTGTGGAGCGGGCGACGCATATCTTTGCGCTTGGCCGCAGTCACGTGATCTCCCTGCTTATGGACTATCCTGAGGCCGAGGACAAAATTTACCTCCTAAGCGAGTTCGCAGCTGATGATAAACTGCGCGGTAAAGATGTCTCCGATCCTTTTGGCGGTGATTTGGAAGAGTATCAAGAAATGCAGGAACATCTGGACAAGCTACTGCCTAGCATTCACGCCTTTATTGAACAAACCTGGAAACCTTTCCAACCGTAACCATTTCTCTCATGTCTAACTCTACGCTGCCCCACACCATCGCTATTGGATCTGACCATGGCGGTCTCACGCTGAAAAATGCCGTTGTCGCCCACTTGAAGGCCAGCGGCAATTACAGTGTCGAAGATCTGGGCACCCACAGCATGGACAGCGTAGACTACCCAGACTATGCAGATCCCGTCTCCGAGCGTGTGCTCGATGGCCGGGCCGACGCCGGCATCCTCTTCTGCACCACTGGGATCGGCATGTGCATCAGCGCCAACCGCCACGCAGGCATCCAAGCCAGTCTGGTCAGCGATACCGAAAACGCTGCTACCACGCGTGAACACAACGCGTCTAACATTCTCTGCCTCGCTGGTAAAACCACACCTGAAGCTACCGCTAAAGACATCGTGGACACCTGGTTAAAGACCCCCTTCGCCGGTGGCCGCCACGGACGCAGAGTCGATAAAATGAATACCCAAGCCCATCCCCTCAGCATCCTCGCCACCGCAGATCCAGCCGTCGCCGAAATCATTCGCGGTGAGCAGCATCGGCAGCAAAACAACATCGAGCTCATCGCCAGTGAGAACTTCACCAGCCGTGCAGTCATGGCCGCACAGGGCTCATGCCTGACCAATAAATATGCTGAAGGCTACCCCGCCAAACGCTGGTATGGCGGCTGTGAGGAAGTGGATAAAGTAGAGCAACTGGCCATCGACCGCGCTTGCCATCTTTTTGGGGCCAAATACGCCAACGTCCAGCCTCACTCAGGCTCCCAGGCCAATGCCGCCGTTTATTTCAGCGTCCTTCAGCCAGGTGATAAAGTGCTCGGCATGAACCTCGCCCACGGCGGTCACCTCACCCATGGTAATCCGGCCAATTTTTCAGGAAGGTTCTACAACTTCTGCCAATACGGTGTGCGCCAATCAGATGAACTCATCGACTACGATGAGCTGGCCGAAGTCGCCAAGCGCGAGCAACCAAAAATGATTACTGCAGGTGCTTCCGCCTACCCTCGCATCATCGACTTCAAACGCATGAGCGAGATCGCTAAAAGCGTAGGTGCCTATCTCTTTGTCGATATGGCTCACATCGCCGGCCTCGTTGCTGGTGGCGCGCACCCGAGTCCGATGGAGTACGCAGACTTCGTCACCAGCACCACGCACAAATCCCTGCGCGGTCCCCGTGGCGGCATCATCCTCACAAACAACGAAGCTCTGATTAAAAAGATCAATAGCCAAGTCTTCCCTGGCGTTCAAGGCGGTCCGCTCATGCACGTCATCGCAGCCAAAGCCGTCTGTTTTGGCGAGTGCCTAAAGCCTGACTTTGCCCAATACACCGCGCAGGTCGTGAAAAATGCCCAAGCTCTGGCCGGTCGCCTCAGCGAGATCGGCTATCGCATCGTCAGCGGTGGCACGGACAATCACCTCATGCTCGTCGATCTGCGCCCGAAAGGCCTCAATGGCAAGGTCGCCAGCGAGACCCTGGACCACGCCGGCATCACCGTGAACAAAAACGGCATCCCGTTTGACACCGAGAAAATTACCCTTGGTGGCGGTATCCGCATCGGCACCCCAGCCGTCACGACCCGTGGCATGAAAGAGGCTGAAATGGTGCAGATCGCTAACTGGATCGACAAAGCCCTCACTCACAAAGACAATCCAACCGTTCTTGCCGGGATCAAGGCCGAGATCTCCAAAACCAACGAGCGCTTCCCGCTGCCGTAAGCTTGCACTCCAAACTCTGAAAAGGCCGTGGGATGTCGAAAGATATCCCACGTTTTCGTGACCCAGAAAGTCCTATTTCCGAGCTTCAGCAAGAGCTTTGTCCATCACTTCTTTCAGGGTAACTTCAGCACCGTTGCGGCGCTTGCTTTCATCAGCGGCTTCCATGAATGCGTAGATTTCCAGAGTTTCTTCTGTGGAGACAGGTGCGATTCCAGTTCGGAAAAAATGCACCGCGGCGAAAAGTAATGGATCATAACCATCATAAGTGCCCACAGCAGCCTCAGCTTTTTCACCAATAGCTTTACCTCCGTAGCCTTTATTTTCAGAGAAGGTGCCTTTTCGGCCGCCGTCCCAAATGCCAGTGACGGTAATTTTACCATCGGCAGTGGTGCCTCTTTTGACCGAAATACAGCCAGTGCCCATGACGGTGAAGAGGCTCTCGACTCCGTGAATGCCATACCAGAAGAGATCTGGATGCGTCTTTTCTAGTGAGGCAGGGCTGTAGGTTTCAGCCTGACTCACTTTTCCAAGACTACCACCACGCACAGCCTGCGTTGTTTTGCCAAAACGGAGAGATGAAGACGAGAAAAGAGGGACTCCGGCAGCCTTGGCTTCATCAAATATCTTGATGGCATCTACCAGAGTGCCTGCGATCGGCTTATCGATGAAGACAGGTTTATGAGCGGCAAGACAGGGACGCAATTGCTCAAGGTGAGGCCGGCCATCGTTCGTTTCTAGAAAAATGACATCCACTTTGTCTAGCAGCACCCCTAGGCTAGGCACGATCTCCACGCCCATAGCTTTTACCTTTTCAATGTATTCAGGAACGCGCTTCGTGCTGGACTCAATATCTTTTGATCCCTGCGCGTAAGCAGCCACCATGTGAACGCCCATGACTTCAGGCTTCTGCGGTTGAGCATTCAGCGTCTTGGTAAACGATAAAACGTGGGAAGTATCGAGGCCGATGATACCAGCGCGAATGTTTTGAGCATTTATCTGGGCTGAGAGTCCAAGAACAAAGACAGTGGAGAGGATAGTGCGAGTCATGCCTTACCTTAACGAGGCCCCATGCCCTAGTCCTTGCATATCAGAGCGACACGATGTGGCTGAAATGTGTCCAAAAGCTAGATTTTAATATTATCCAAAGTGGCCAAAAGTTCGGATTTATAAAAAATTTAAATTCATTAATATTTATCGTTGCAATATTATTTATAATTTACATAATAAATATAGCGACCGAAACAAATATGAAAAAGCTCATCCTCATCCAAAACGATTATCCATCGACCGGCAAGAGTACCATTGCTCGCTGTTTCAGCCGTTACCTCGGCCAATACGGTGTCTCTCATCAGATGAAAACTCTGGTGGACGACGCTTCCAACCACGATCATGAACACTGCATTGACAGCACGCGTCTGACGCACCTTTCCTTCATGGAAACACTGGAAGAAAGCCCCATTACCATTCTCGAAGTGAGCACAGGATTAGGTGAGTTCTTCCACAAATTTTATCAAAACCACCAAATGGGGACTGCTCTGGATGAGGCTGATATCTCTTTATCGGTAGTTCTGCCTGTGACCAGTGAAGGAGACAGCTTTGATGCTGTGATTGAGTCCGCTGAAGTCTTCTCAGACCATGCCGAATACCTAATCGCTCACCTAATCACAAGTAGCTACGAAGATGATGATAAAGTCTGGGACCGCAGCTACGCAGCCCGTGTCATGGACATGTTTGAAGCCGTGGAGCTTTATATTCCAGAAATAGGCTTCCAGGTGGACATGACCCTTCGCAGTGAGCATAAACAGCTCTCCGAAGTCTTATTGGGTAACATGCCCGCAGAAGACCTGGGCAAAGACTTCGTAAAATGGCATAACCGCGTCATGGGCCAAATCGACAGCGCCCGCCAATATCTCTTTGGCGAAGCCTTCAAGCCAACGACACAACCAAAACAAGCAGACAAGAAATCGCGTCTCAAAGCACGCGCCGCCTAGAATTAGCTGTTTCAAATTCACTCGTCTTAAACAAGCCTGCCCTCTCTCAGCGCGCGGGCTTGTTTGTTTTCAGGCCAAAGCTACGCGTGCCATAGATGACTAATAGTCCGGACGACGCCAAAATAAGCGCAACGGCACTCAGCGCCGCGCTCATACCATAATGCACTTTTAGCCAGCCAATCATTTCTGGGCTCAGATAACCGGCAAGATTTCCCACCGAGTTAATCCATGCAATGCCCGCTGCCGCAGCCGTGCCGGACAACATGGCGGTCGGCAGTGCCCAGAAACATGAAATGGCAGACATGACCCCAGTGATGGCAATGGCTAAAAGTGCGAGCAGCAGCAACGGCGGCAAACCCGGAATGCCACTCGCGGCAAATGCAGCCCCAGACACCAACGCAGAAATCCCAACATGCCAGCGCCGCTCTCCTTGACGATCAGAGCTACGGCTAACTAAAACCATGCCAACAGCTGCCGTAGCCCAGGGAAAAGCCGAATACAAACCCACCCACAAATCATCCTGGGTGAGATTGTCTTTGATGATTTGTGGCAGCCAAAAGGACGTCCCGTAAAGTCCCACGATAGCTCCAAAATAGATGGTGCAACAGAGCCAGACGCGAGGTGAAGCAAAAACGTCCCAAACTTTGTGTGCGGCATGACCTATTTCAGCCTTTCTGACCTCCTCATCCGCCAATCGAGCGCGCAAAAACTCACGCTCTTCCAAAGTCAGCCAACTTGCCTGATCAGGTCGATCGGTCAGCAGCCAAGGTAAAGCTAATCCAAGCAGCGTGGTCGGGATACCTTCTAAAATAAAGAGCCACTGCCAGGAAGCCAAGCCATGCCAGCCCGCCGTTGTCTTTAGCAGCCACCCCGAAAGGGAGCCGCCAATGACACCCGCGACTGCAATCGCCGTCATAAAAAGCGCTACCATCCGCGCCCGATGTTCACGTGGATACCAGTAGGTCAGATAAAGAATAATACCTGGAAAAAAGCCCGCTTCGGCAATGCCCAACAGAAATCGTAGCGAATAAAAGGAGATCGAACTGTGACTCCAGGCCAAACAAGCTGACACAATCCCCCAACCAACCATAATCCGCGCCAACCATAACCGTGCGCCCACCCGATGCAGAATCACATTTCCAGGCACCTCAAAAAAGAAATAGCCCAAAAAGAAAACGCCCGCTCCCGTGGCAAAAACTGCCTCCGAGAACCACGGTTCGGCCTTCATCGCTAATTTAGCGAATCCCACGTTTACACGGTCAATATAGGCCAGAATATAGCTCACAAAAAGCACTGGCAACAGGCGTGAGGTCACTTTGCGATAAACAACTGATTCAAAGGTGTCTGATGACATATTCATTAGACTGAGCTCAACAACTGAACTTGACCAGCCAGAATCATTCACTGACGAAAACTTCTGGTAATGAATGTCATGCACGGTGAGTTTAAACAAGCTGCCCAGCCAACGATGAAAACCACTCTTTTTCTTTTACTCACTCTCAGCCTGAATCTTGCTCAGGCACAGATGCCAGCCGAGATCGTCATCGCACAGCGCAGCAAACTTCTCACCGGCGTCCTATCAGTGCCCAAACCCGGAGCACCAGGCCCCGTTGCCATTTGGGGAAATATGGCATTCCCCATTCTATCAGCTCCAGATAAGGAAGGCGTGGAGATCGCCGTCGCTGCAGCAGCAGGATATGGAAAAGGCCGTGTCATTCTCTTTGGTCACAACAGCTTTCTTGATGGTGGTATAGGCGGAGATCACGCCAAATTGATGGAAAATTGTGTTCAATGGGTGGGGACTAAAGAAAAGCCAAGACTCGGCCTCGTGGGGGTCGATGCTGTCAGTTTCTATGATCTGCACGGTTTCCACACCAAAAAAAGCGAAGGCCCCCTAATAGCTAAGACGCTCAAAGACTACGACGTCATCATCGCCAATATCCAGGGCATCACCGACCCCGCGGTGGGTGCTGCTTTGATACAATGGATTAAAGAAGGCGGCGGCTTCATCGGTGGCATGACCGGCTGGGCTTTTAACCAAACCAGCGGAGGCAAAGAACTTTCCGTTTCTCACGGAGTGAATCAGGCTCTCATGGCGGCAGGCATCGCCATCACTGACCTGAGCGCTTTTGATCAGATCACAGCCTTTACGGCTAAGACAACATTACCGAAACTGATGAATGCTTCAGAGGCAGTGAACTCGATCAAAAAGCAGGCCTCTGGCAGCGCAACGCTCACTCCAGATGAGATCAAGCAAAGCTCCAGTGCTATCCAGATTGCCTTAGCCGCGCAGCCGCCAGACCGCAGTAATTTGCGAGATGCTGTCACTGCGGCCCTAGGTGCCACCGATGCCAGCGGCCCCCTACCAACTAAGGAAGCACCGCTCACTCAGGCGGCTCATGCCTCTGCCCGCATCCGCCTAGGCATGGAGACTCGCGTTCTTCGCCTGGCTGCCAATGAGGCCCTAACGGCCCACCCATCACACGTCGCTTTTCCTGGTCAAACACCTGCAGAGGCACCACGCATCACACAGGAGATCCCCATCCATCCAGCCATCCCCGGCTGGACAAGCACAGGGCTATATGCCGCTGCTGGTGACACCGTGACCGTCACCATTCCGTCCAGCCATGCCGACAAAGGCTATGCTGTTCGCATCGGCTGTCATAGCGATACCCTTTACCATTTAGATACCTGGCAGAGAGCACCTGACATCACGAAAAGCACCCCACTCACCGCTGCAGTCACCAAAACAGCGAGTGCTTTTGGTGGACTCATCTACATCGAAGTCCCCACCCGCGCAGCTCAGACCGCAGACATGAGTGTCATCATTGCTGGTGCCGTTCCTTCTCCACTTTTCATTTTAGGCAAAGACGACGATGCCAAATGGAATAACGAGATCAAAAAGCGCCCAGGCATCTGGGCTGAGATGGCCTGTGAAAACTTGATCATCTCCTTCCCCACATCCGTAGCCAAAGGCGTGAATAATCCCACAGAGCTCATGACCTTTTGGCAAAAGGTCGTCGCAGCCCAGGATGATGTCAGCAATCAAACCGCCGAACGTAAACGCCCAGAACGAATCGTCGCCGATATACAAATCAGCGCCGGCTACATGCACAGCGGGTACCCCATCATGATCCCGACCAGTGCCGCACCAGAAATGGTCACCTACAATCGCTTGAAGTTTCCAGGCTGGGGCTTTTACCACGAGATCGGACATAACCATCAGCGAGGAGATTTTACCTTTAATGGGACGGGCGAAGTCACCAACAACGTCATTGGCATGCACTGCTACCATGAAGTTCTGAAAAAAGACTGGCTCATCGGCCACCCAGCCATCAGCGAAGAAGCACGGAAAGAAAACCTGCAAAAAATAAAGCGTGCCCCGATCAAATGGCAGGCTTGGAAAAGTGATCCCTTTCTAGCACTCACCACCTACATCCAGCTCATGCAAGAGTTTGGCTGGGATAGCTGGCGTCAATACTTGCATAGCTTTGCCGATAGCAGCTACGGCCCCACACCGAAAGGAGACGATGAGCGCAGAGATCAATTCCTCATTCGCTACTCCAAAATCACCCAAAAAAACCTCGGCCCCTTCTTTGATGCCTGGGGAATCCCCGTCAGCACCCAAGCCAAAGCCCAAGTCAGCCAACTAGCGCCCTGGATGCCCAAAGGCATGTGAAAAGAGTCCGCAGAATCAGTGATACACGCTTGATTGCTGGCTCGCTTGCAGCCATGAATGCATCCAAATCTCAACTACACTGTGATTTCGCGCACACTGCTTGTTTCAGTTTCTCTACACTTCCTTGCTAGTTGTGTTCATACCCCGAAGGCACCTACGGTAAAGCAGCCTTTTGGGTCCTTGAACCGGTTGAGTGAAAAACGCATCGCCAGCCAACTCAGTATCGCTGCCAAAGCTTGGGACATCTGGAAAGACAGCACGAAATCCGCCGGCAAAAGAGACAAAGCAGAGGCCGATTATGAGCGCTCGGTAGCGTCAGTCCTTGAAGAATGGAATCGCAAAAAACTGCCGCGGGACTGGCAGCCAAACAGCCGATTTGAAGGCTCTAGCGGCGTCTTTCAAATTCAGCTTCTGCCCGTTCCCGGCTCACCACGGGAGGTATCACCACTCATGCTGGACCGCTTACGTTTAGCCAAAAACATCCATGTCCGCAAATCCCGCGATGTCACAGAAGCAGGCATTGGTATCCCCGTCGTCGGAGAAGTCGCATACTCCCCAAAGTTGGCTCAAAAGTACCCACTGATGCCACTCAACGGAGGCCATCTGACACTCACCGCTCTAATCAAGTTTGATCCAGCACCGAAAAACGCGAACGCGCCACGTCAGGCCCATCTACACCTCTACAATCCCCTGCGGCAGCCAACGCTTAAAATCGGTCAGCGCACCATTGCTCTGGAGGCCAATTACAGTGCGGCAAAAAAGCTAGCCCTCGATAACAACTTCCTGCGCCGATTTTCCTTAATCGGCGCTTTGTTTCCAGAAAAAACCATTCAGGACAGCAAGCTCTACCGCTTGGAAATCCATGATCCAAAGCGTATCCCCGTCACCTTTGTGCATGGCGTGCTCAGTGATCCTCACATCTGGTATCCCTGCATCAACGCCATCTATGCCGACCCAATCCTACGGGCCAATTACCAGCCATGGTATTTCCTTTACCCCACCGGCATGGCCGTCCCAAACACCGCTCGCCGCCTGCGGGAATCTCTGAAAGAAGCCCGTGAAAAGCTAGATCCCGAGCACGATGACCCTGGCATGAATCAGATGGTCCTCGTTGGCCACAGCATGGGCGGGCTACTCAGTCGTATCCAGAGCATCGACTCCGGGGAAGACTTCTGGAATGCCTACTTTAAATGCCCACCAACCGAGCTAAACCTAACAAAAGCAAGCCGCGAGCGCCTCACCCAATCCCTTATTTTCTCCAAAGAACCAAGTATCAAGCGGCTTGTTTTTATTGCCGTTCCTCAAAGAGGCAGTGCCGTCGCGGATAAAGGCATCATTTACCGCCTGTCCACACTCATTCGACTGCCCATCGACTCTCTCCTCTTGGTAAAAGAACTCCTTTCCGGCAACAGTGACGCCCTAAATCCTCAAATTCGTGACTGGGGCATGTTTGCCTTTCTAAGTTCCGGCACACTTTCCCCCAAACACCCCTATTTTACTGCACTCAACAGCAAACCCATCCCAATCCCTCATCACAGCATCATCGGTCGAGTGGGCAATCATCCCTTACTGGAAAGCAGCGACCGAGTCGTTCCCTACAAAAGCTCTCACCTCAGCACCGGCACCGAAACCATCGTCCCGTGCTGGCATGGCTGCGTCGAAGAGCCACAAGTCATCGACGAAGTCATCAAGCGGCTGCACGAGCACCTGAAAGCGCTAGGCAGGGAGTAGCGGCGAAGTTTGCGGTTGTTGACCGATGATTGCTATTGTTAACGTTTGTCTGCCAAAGGCACTGCAATTTATTCATCACTCCCTATGTTCCAAACCGGTCAAAAAGTCGTCTGTATTAATGATCAATTCGAACCCTGGGTCTATGATCTTTATTCAGCTCTACCCAAGAAGGACCGGATCTACACAGTCAGAGCCATGGCCGCAGGACGATCCAATCCCAAATTTTCAGTCAATGACGATGCAGAGATCCATCTCACAGATGCGGAGTTCGACATCTTACTGCTATTGAAAGAGCTGCAAAATCCCGATGATCCCCACAGCAGCCTCAAACAAGAGCTTGGCTTCCGCAGCGAACGCTTTGCCCCCCTTCAAACCGACAGCGAAGAGGAAGAAGAAACTGCCTTCACCGGAGTCGGCACTGGAAAAGAAGAGTGGCAACCTGAACTTCAGCCGAACTAAATACGCGAATTGAGCAGTGGGCACATCCCTGATCGAAACGCATGATTTTTAGCGAGTAGCGAAGGCATCAGTCCAGAGATCGTTCTAACTTCTGCTTCAAGGCCGTAAGCTTTTTTTGAAGACTATCATAAGACACCTCCTGGACGGAGGTATTTTCGCTCAAGGCCATCGCAGCAGCGACTCCGGCTGATTCACCCAGGATCATCCATACAGGTTCCATCCGAATGGAGGTCATCGCAATGTGACTGGCACTAACACAGACAGGAACGAGCAAATTGCTGCACTCAGCTTGCTTGGGTGTGATGGAACGATACGGAATCTTGTAGATGCCGTTGTGCTTTTCATCGAGATAGAGCATGGAGAGCTCACCACCATACAAGGCCACTTTGCCATCCAAAGCATACGTGGCATAGGGCCAATCATCCACGCCATACGAAGCGAGCCCGATGCTATCCTCGGGGTCTGTAGTGCCTTCGAGGTCCTTCTGAGTCAAGACATACTCAGACTTCATACGGCGAGCCTCACGCACATACAGCTGATGCGGCCATCCACCCGTTTCGTCAAAGATACCGCGCTGGAAACCAAGCTCGGTGGCAAGTTGCTTGAATTTATCCGGCACGCAGTCATCGATGCGGAGAAAGTGCGTCATGCCGCGCATGAACTCCTGATCAGCCTTCCAAATACGGGCACGTGTGGCGTAGTCACCGTCAGGATACTCCGCGTTACCTCCATAATTTGTTGGGGCAAGTAGCGCGCGGGCCAGATTCCCTTGCCCTATCGAATGAATGCGGCCACCGGCCTCCTCAAAGAAGCCGAGCTTGCCCTTCATCCGTCGTCCCAAATCAATCCTAGCTTTGTTTTTAAACCCGCGACGATACAACTCAAACTGCTTGGGATCGTAGTTCTCAGGCGGATCAATGGGGATACGATCTGCATCCTTACTGAACTTCCAGCGGAAGCCGTAACCCATCGTCAGCCGATCCTCACTGCCTTCTGGCAGTGCTTTCATGTCCTGCACAAAAGGTAGAAGACCACTCTTCGCATCACCCGGTATCACATACGGATCGATGTCATACACGGCAAGATTCGGCCGAACGCCAGCGAGCGATTCGCCATACGCATCGCGACTTTCGCGACCCCATGTGTAGCTTACGCCTGCTCGCGCCATGAGATCACCTTCATAAGAGCAGTCGATGAACACTTTCGCATTGATCGTCATTGCGTTTGATTTTGTCGGTGTGGCGACCGGACAGCCTCGGGCATCAGGCGGTGCATAATCCAAACCAATGCTGCGAATGCTTGTCCCCTCCTTGAGGACCGATGTCACTCGATGCTCATAGATGACTCGAATGCGATACTTCTTAACCAACTCCACGAAGACCTCGCGATACTTGGCATCGTCGTAGTTTTTCGAAAGGATACTCAAAGCAGTACCACCGACTGCTTTCTCGCGCCCCCAGTCCACATGGCTCAAACCACCACCTGTCATACCACCCAGCCAACGGCTCGGCTCAATGATCACGGCACTACAGCCTTGCTTAACCACTGTCACGGCAGCCATCACACCACTAGCGGTGCCCCCATAGACGCAGACGTCTGGCAGTTCAGCGGCAGATGCCAAGCTAGGCAGCGCACTTGCCGCAAGGCTGTGAACGATAAAGCTACGGCGTGAAAAAGGTGATTGTGACATCTTGAAAATTTTAAAAGTGCTTCAGGTACTTGTCGAGAAATGCCAGTATCAAGCATTCGATAACTCCACTTCGATTAGATCCGCGCTGCAGCCAAATTCCTTCGAAATCCCTCCCGCAAAAGCGAGAGATCTGAGTCCATCGCCAACCATGTAAACCCCATGCTCAGTAGCTTCGCTTGATCATCTGCATGCCGAACCAAAATGCCGCAGCCTTTCTGGTGAGTCTTGGCAGCGTTGGCAATGGCAACCAAACAATCATCGTAACTGAGTGGTGACGGTCTCGCCTTCAAATCAAAGGACAAATCTGCCGGGCCGATAAAAAGCGCATCGATTCCTTCCACAGCTGCAATTTGCTCCACATTCGCCACGCCCTCTAAGGTCTCAATTTGCGCGAGAATGATCGGCTTCGGCGGCGAATCACCCGGCAAGCGCATGCCATAACCATAAGCTCTCACAGTGCGCGAAACACCGCGATGGCCTCTAGGCGGGTAATAGGCCGCATCCACACAATGCTGAGCTTCCGCCACGGTATTGACATGGGGGACCATGATGCCATCCGCGCCCCAATCGAGCACTCGGCTGATCAAGTCCGGATGCGGAGCGCTCACGCGAACAATCGCCAGCGTCTGACTACCACGCAGCGCCCGCAATTGGTTTGGCAACGCAGCCTCCGATTCACAGCCATGCTCCAAATCGATTAAGACCCAGTCATAGCCGCACTCGGCGGCCAGTTCCGTGACTGCGGGAGATCCGATGGAGAGAAAGGTGCCGATGTTTGTTTTCATGGTGAGAGAATGTCGAGGCCGCTGCCCTCCCGCAAGCCTTGCAAAGCCAGCGTTAGACGTGATTGAGTCGTTTCACGCAAACTCGCCCCTGAGGAACCGCTGCCGATGAGAAAGAAGCCATCATCGCGATCAAAGTAACCAGCACCGACACGGATCACCGCCTTCACGATCATGTTCCGCAGCAGATGCAGCCAGAAGCGCCGCAGGTGATGCTCTGGCAAGGCACGCAGGCTTTGATAGCCCTCGAAAGCTCTTTGAAGGAAGGCGTCGTCGTGAAAACAGGCTAGCAGCGAGAGGTCATCCATCGAATCTCCGCAGATGGCGTCATCAAAGTCGATGAAGGCAGCGATTTGATCGCGAGAACCGAGGATGTTCCAAAGCGCGAGGTCTTTGTGCACGAGGCAGCCTTGTGGGAGATCGAGTAAGGCGCGGTGATTTTCGATTTCTGCGAGGATCTCGTCGGTGTTCGCTAGGAAACCACGCTTGGCGAGAAAGTGGAGATGCTCTTCAAGACGAAGGTGAAAATAGTCGGCGTAGCTGGAATGTGGTCCGCACAACCGTAGCGAAGCGGAGGTAGCCAGACCTTCGTTCCGCACTGATGATTCACTTCGCGGCTTCGCAGGTGCGGACCACTCTAAGATGCCATAACCCTCCAGCATGATCTCCTGCCACTCCGCCACGGCTACGCCAATGTCGAAAGCGATGCGCTGAACCTCCAGCGTGCCGTGCTTAAACCAGTGATTCAAATCCGGTGCTGGTATCCTTTCCAAGGACTGCCAAGCAAAAGGAACACGACTCCGTGTCGCATCGCAGCCAAAGACAAACGGCGTGACCACACCAGCCGCCCGCACACGCTCCAGCAAGGCGGACTCGATGGCGAGATGTCCATCATTCTCAGGCCCATTCTCGACACGGACAAACATCGCCTTGCCATCAACCTCGGCATTCCAGGTGAGATGATTCCCCTGCCCGGCTCCAGGGCTTAGTTCGACGGCCTTGGAGTCAAAGTGACGCCGTAGTTCTTCATGCAGCTGAGATGCCAACTCCGCACTCGATTCACCACGCGGCTGCGTGCCGTGAAACGCCGCCGGGCGATCGCATTTCCAGTAGTAGATGTCGCGTCGGCTCATGCAGAAGGCGGACGGCGTTTCCACCAGGCGGCTAGCAGGCCGCCGATGACGTTTTG
>CAMBPS010000043.1 GCA_945869675.1 Prosthecobacter debontii
AGCAGGCATTTCTAGCTCAACAAAACGATGAAGGATGGAAAAAATATCGCAGAATCATAGACGAACCCATACTTATGCCCATATTTACGACATCATGAAAACTACCGTCTAAATAGACGAATCTAAAATGGATGCCTTGATGGCAACAGGCGGCTTTAAAACCAGAAAAGACACCCTCGAATGGGCCTTAACCGAAGCCCTCAGAATAGCCACGATCAATAAAATCGTGGAAACGCCCTGGACCATGGAAGAAGCCAAAGCGGCTGTAAATCCCAACTATGATGTGATTGCCATGAGAAACATGAGCCCTGTCACAATCAAATACAGCAAAACTGCGCGCAGCAAATGACCACGGACATTCTATGTGATTCTTCGATCTACATTGGACTGATGCGTGCAGGCCAAGATCCCAGAAAAGTTTTGGCACCGTATCTCCTTGCCGGACGCCTCTACAATTGTGGTGTTGTTCGAGCGGAGGTTCTCCGAGGCATGAAAGAAGAACGGCGCTATGAGCAGATGGAGCAATTCTTCAACATCATTCCAGAGATTCCCACAGATCCCAATCTATGGCGAAAAGTGAGTGAATTAGGATGGAAATTGGGCAGGAAAGGCAAGTGGCGTTCTGCCACGGATATCAGGATTGCCCCTTATGCCATTCGAATCGGAGCCACGTTGATCATTCCAGATCAACACTTCGTGGATATTCCCGGCCTACTTCTGGTGCCCGATCTGTCGCTTGTTTGACGTGGTTTGGAAAAGTCGGCCGACTATTTCTTGCCATTCCCACGCAGGAAGAACAAAGCCAACGTGGAAAGGAAAACTGCCGCGCCAATGAGTAAGATGCTCTTCATCCGTGGATCTGAAGGAGAGGATGAAGCCTCAGCCATTTTAGTCTCAGCCTTGATGGTCACAACTTCAGGCTTCTTCGGCTCTACCGCCACGGAAGGTTGCTGCGTGGTCTCACCAGCTTTCGCCAAGGCCACCTCCCAATCGACATTCAACAATAAGTCCCAGCCTGGATTTCCGCTTTTAATACGGCAGCCACAGCGGCCAACGAGGAACATGCAGGCATCTTCCAACGATGCATCATCCAGATCCTCGATGGGCCATGCGCCTAGCACACGGCCTTTACCAAACACAGCGGCAGCAAAGCTGGTCGTCACTGGATCAAAGCTATTTTTTGGACCCGCCAACATGGATAAAAGAACTTTCTCTTTGGGATCGTCTCGACGCAGCCGCAGGCTAGCAAATTTGAGCTTGAGCGCTGGCCCCGGTCCCAGTTGGCTATCCGGATCATTGGGATCTTGAATCGGCAGTGAAGCAACCTGCTCCAGGAATTTCAAACGCTTTTCAATGCGCTCCGCCTCCGCCTTATCCTCGGGCGTGCCCCTCTCAACGAGCACCCAAATGGCAGAGTCACCCGCGAGGATTTGCTGAAGGATTTTTTGACGACCCGGCGAGTCCAGAAGTGCCTCAAGAGTTACTTTGTTCAGAGCACCAGTCCAGACGGGCTTATCACTTTCTCGGGAGGAAAAAAGCACGGCCTCAGTTGCCGCATCTTTGGCCGTGGTGATCTCCAGATTGGCTTTCCCATTGGCCCGCAGTGGACGCAGGGCATCCGTTAATGCCGCGTCGCTAGAGGACGTTGCTGGCAGGACGAGATGAAATTTATCCGCTTCCCAGCGATCCAGCGCATAACGAAACACTGGGATCGTGCAAGCGCAGGAAATGGCGTGAAGACTAACCGTCGCGATGAAAAAGAGAAAGCTGAAACGAAACATGAGGAATCACTACCAACGATTTCTGTGCTCAGAAGTTACAGGAAACACACTCCAATCATAATCACTCTACCACACGCTGCACGACATCACTGCCATCTGTCACGACATCAGGTGGATGCATGAGCACCAGATCACCTGGTTTTAATCCATCAATGACCTGCGTTGATTTACCATCGGTTCGCCCAGTCTGGACGGTAGCTTTAACGGCTTTGCCAGCATTCAGGCTAAACGTTTTCCACTCGCGCCCTTCACGGAACAGAGCACCACTAGGCACTAAAAGCACATCTGCCTCACGCCAGATGGCAACGCGAACCTCGACTCGATAGCGATCCCCCAAAGCACGCGCCGTTTCTGGAGGTGAATCTAGATCACTCAGAACAATCACCCGCTGCTCTTCAACGCCGAGCGCTGAGACTTTGGTAAAAGCAGCAGGTTCGATCCGACGGACACGCGCTTTAAGAGGCGATTCACCGCCCCATTGCTCCACAAGAACCTCCGCGCCTTGACGGATAGAGACCGCATCTCGGGAAAGAATCTCAGCCTCGATCTCAAGATCGGCTGGATCACCAATCTCTAGAAGCGCCGTGCCTGCGGCCACAATGAGTGCGCTTTCCTGCTGCACCTTAAGAACGCATCCACTCACCGGGGCCTTCACTTCCACGATAGCGCCTGAACCTGATGGCGCGGTCAATTGCAACAGAGCGGCCTTGGCCTGCTCCACCTCAAAGTCAGCCACTTTCAGCTTAAACTCTCCCGCCCTGACCTCGCGTTCACGGAGCAGTGCTTCTCTTTCAATGCCCTCCCGATCTGTAATGGAAATACTTCCCTGACTGGCATTCGACTTCACGCGATCCCAGCTAGCTCGAGCAAACTGCGCCGAGGTGCGCGCCATCTCCAGCGATTGGTCTGCCTGCATCCGCGCCGCATTAGCCCCAGCAATCACAGCCTCAGCTTGCGCTTGGCTACGTGAATCCAGCAGTGGTGCCAGGCCAGGCTCGATAACCGTCAGCACGGTTTCATTGGCCTTCACTTCATCACCAGCCTTCAAAGCAATCCGCCGCATCTGACCCGAAACAGGGGCAGCCACCACGTAGCGGTTTCGGATCCGAGTCTTGCCTTCTTCCAGCACACTCACCGTCAAGGGGCCACGAGTCACCGGCGCCGTCTCTACGGGGATCGGCTTTGATTTCAAACCATAACCCACAAAACCAATCAACCCGATAAAGAAGCCCCAAAGCAGCAGCTTCCGTAGCAGGCCACGTTTTACCGTCTTCTTCTTTGTTTCCCAAGGTGGGGTTGCAGAGGTTTCCATCAGATTCTTTCTATGATGCTGACTTCATGATTTCTCAAACCCTCAATGTCACAACCGCATTATGACCGCCCATCCCAGAGGCGATTTTGAGGATTTCGTCACCGTGGTTTAAAGTGAAGGTCTCTGAGCTAACACCGGTCAAACCCTCCAGATTTCTAGGCAACACAGGCAAAGCGGAGGCAATCAGAGCGACATCAAGCAGACCACAAGCTCCGAGGGTGTGACCGGTAAAGGGTTTTAACAACAGCAAGGGTGGCACATCGGCAAAGGCGGTGCGCAAAGCCTGCATCTCAGACTGGGCATGATTCAAGGTGCCTGTAGCGTGCGGACAAATCAAAGCTGGGCGAGAAAAGACACCAAGCAACTCCGCCAGTGGCGCGCCATCCTCTGGGATCATGAGGGAGTCGTAGGCGTCACTGTTGGCTGAATAATGCCTCATTTCAGCAAGCCCTTTATCTGACATCTCCAGCGTCAACGCCACACCAGCCTCACCCAGATGAATACCCGTTGTCATGGGGGATAGCGGATCATTGACGCCATTGGTAGAAAGTAGATGTGTCTCTCGAAAGGCGCGTATTAGCTCTGGAACCAGTGGCAAATCAACAGCCAACACAATGGCCCTTTGGATAAGACCCGAGCGCAGTGCCATCCATGCCATACCAAGAGCATCCAAACCAGATGAACAACCACTGGAAAGCATCTGCCAAGGGCCGCGAATGCCAAGCTCGATACTTACCGCAGCAGCAATCTCACTGTGAATCGTATTGCTGGCACGGAATCTCTTCACAGGACGACGCTCACGGTTTTGACCGAGAAGCTCGGCTGCGTTTCCTCGACTGCTGGCGGCAAAGAGCCAAGCACTCTTGATTTGCTCATGATTCCAGCCCGCTTTCTGCACAGCCTGCCTAGCCACATGCACGGCGATGTTTGAAGCGGCTCCGTAACGGCGACCTTTCATCAAAGCACGATCTCGAATCCGACCAACCAGACGATCATTCTCAACTGACAAGCCGGAGCGCCCTGCACGCCAGGTTTCCAGGCATTCTGGCATGGAGGAACCTAGGGCGCAGACAGCTTCTGCGCTGGTGATCATGGGCTGAGTCACAAATCGAAGATCTTCCCGGGATTAAGCAGCCCTAGAGGATCGAGGGCGCGTTTGATGCTGCGCATGAGTTCGTAACTGGCCTCTCCGAGTTGGCGTTTCACAAAGGCCTTCTTAGCCAATCCAACTCCGTGCTCTCCTGTAACCGTGCCACCAAGGCGGATGGTTTCATTGACGATGTCTTCGAGCGCCTCTTCGACACGGTGCATCTCTTCATGGTCACGTTCATCCGTGAGGAAGGTCGGATGCAGATTACCGTCACCCAGATGCCCAAAGGTGCCAACTTGCAGACGATGTTTCTCTGCAACCTGCCGTATGAATTTCACCATATGGGCCAGCTCGGTGCGTGGCACCGTCACATCTTCTAAAATCGTCGTTGGACGCAGGCGGGCTAAGGCGGAGAAAGCACTGCGGCGTGCGGTAGCCAGACGTAAAGCTTCGGCCTCATCCGCCGCAGCGCGGACTTCACGGGCCCCATTCTCGCGCGCTAGCTGCATCATCATAGCAGACTCTTCTTCAACCACGACCGGATGTCCATCAGTCTCCATGAGTACGACAGCTTCAACATCGGTGGGTAATCCGATTTTAGCAAAGTCCTCGACACACTGCACGGTCACACGATCCAGGAACTCCAATGTGCATGGAATGATTTTGGCTGCGATGATAGCGCTGATTGTCTCTGCCGCTGCTTCCATGCTATTATAGAGCGCCAGCATGGTCTTCCGCGCCTTCGGTTTGGGAACCAGCTTCAGAGTCACTTCTGTGATGATGCCAAGGGTTCCTTCACTGCCAATGAACACATCTTTCATAGAATAACCCGCCACGTCTTTGACGCATTTATTCCCCAGAGTCGTGAGCGTGCCATCAGCAAGAACGACGGTGATCCCCATGACATAATCACGCGTCACGCCATATTTGAGGCCTCGCAATCCGCCGCTGTTTTCTGCCACGTTACCACCAATCGTGCTGATCTTCATGCTGCCAGGATCAGGTGGATAAAACAGACCCACTCTGCCTGCAGCATCGTCAATATCCTTGGTGATGACGCCGCATTGAGCGCGAATGGTGAGATTTTTTTCATCAACCTCAACGATCTGGTCCATCTGGGTCAGGCAAATCACCAAGCAACCCGCAATAGGCACACTGCCGCCGCTGAGGCCAGTGCCTGAACCACGCGTCACCACGGGCACCACGGCATCACGCGCCAACTTCACGCAGGCAGCGACCTCTTCAGAGGTCAACGGAAATACAACAGCTCCAGGCTTCGCCTTGAGAGCCGCCGTTCCATCAAAACTGTAGGGCAATATATCTTCAGCCTGCGTCAGAACGCGTTCAGGAGAAAGCGCCGATTGAAGCGCCGAGACAAGGATGGAGGTTACCGAATTCACACAACCGAGTGTGGCGCGCCGTTTCAGGCATTCAAGAGAGATAAAATGACCGGCCTTGCCATTCAAGAATCGCGGCCTAGCATCGGCAATCGATGTCCGCAAACCGTTTTTACTCTGCTTTTGACTCAGAAACTTTAAAACCGCGCCCAGCTTACACTGGGGAGTATCGCAGTGCGTTTCAGATTGATCGGGATCGTATCATCCACAGTAGCGCTTTCCGGCGACTGCAAAATAAGACGCAGGTGTTTCTCTCAGGCGAGTATGATTTCTACCGCACACGGTTAACACATAGCATCGAAGTGGCCCAAATCGGACGCTCTATCTGCGGATGGTTAGCCCAGCAAGGGGCTTTAGGTGAGGATTGTTCAATTGATGCCGACCTCGTCGAATGCGCCTGCTTAGCCCACGATCTCGGTCATCCACCATTCGGTCATACAGGCGAGCGAACGCTTCATCATCTCATGCAGCCTTATGGTGGCTTTGAAGGAAATGCCCAGACGCTGCGTCTGCTAACAGAGACCCTTTTTAATGAAGGCCGAGACGGCATGAATCCGTCCCGCGCCCTGCTCGATGCGATTTTAAAATACAAAACCCTGCATGTCGAAGCTGGCGGGGCACCGAATCATTACCTCTATGATGATCAGGAAAAGTGGTTGGATTTCACCCTCGGTGGACAGGCTTTCCCGGTGGAACTGACGCCAGGAGAGGTGCGCAATGGCTTCAAGAGCATCGAATGCCAAATCATGGACTGGGCAGATGACACCGCCTATTCCTTGAATGACATTGCTGATGGCATCCATGCAGGCTTCATCAATGTGACCACTCTTGAACGCTGGGCCGGAGCGAGGACGCTCGACACCGCGCAATCCGAACACGTAGTCTTCCTCTGCAAAGCCATCCGCGAAGGCCGTGTCGAAGCGCGTTTGAACCGCCATATTGGTGATTACATTCGAGCAACGAAACTGGTCCCAGAAAGCACCTTTCTTAGCGCCATGACCCGCCGACATCAGTATCAGCTAGAGATTGATCCAGCAGTCGAAGCGCAGTCGAAGATGAATAAGAAGATCTCTCTAGACCTCGTCTTCCGAAGCCCGCAACTTCAGCAACTCGATTACAAGGCAGACGTAATCCTAACCAAAATGTTCGGTGTCTTACGGGATCGCTACATCGAAAAGAATGGTTCCAATTTGCATCTACTTCCCGCGACGGTGGAGGCCGAAATCGCTAAAGCTCCCGATGCAGCTGAACGTGCACGCTTGGTCTGTGATTGGGTAGCTAGTATGACAGATTCCTTTGCCTTCCGCACCTACCGTCGTCTATTCGATGCCAATTTTGGATCCATCACCGATTTTGTTTAATGCATAAAAACCAAGACCATGTCGTATTGATTCATGGGCTGGGACGCTCTTGGAAGGCTATGTTGGCCCTGCAGTGGTATCTGCAAAAGTCTGGATTCTTGGTGTTAAATTTTGACTACCCATCACGGCGTAACACCATCCAGAAGGCAGTTGATGAATGGCTGTCCCCTGCCCTGAAAAATCTAAAGATTGAACCAGGTCAAAAAGTACATTTTGTCACCCACTCTCTTGGAGGCCTGATCTTCCGCGCATGGGCCAAGCAGCGTGACACGGCTTTCCCGCTCGGGCGCACCGTGATGCTAGCCCCGCCGAATCAGGGCAGTGAAATCATGGATCACCTACAAGGACGCACTTGGGCTCATTGGCTTTTTGGCCCCGTCGTAAAGGAACTTGCCACGGGCCCAACTGGCACCACCCAGCAATTTGGTCCCGTCCCACCAGAAACCCACATCATCATGGGCAGACGCTCTTTAATGCCCCTTTTCAAACACTTGCTTGGACCTGAATCCGATGGCATCGTGACTGTCTGCGGCGGTCATACAGAAGGAGAGGCCGGATTTTCTATCGTTGATTCAGACCATACGCTCATCATGTGGAGGCCGTCCGTATTGCGTGAAGTATTGAGTATCCTGGGCTCTCATTCTTCAGCACAAAAACGCATTAGCGCTGAATAAGTTTAATCAAAGCCTCAAGAAGCATCCGCCAAAAACGACTGGACATCAGCCTCCGTCGTAGCCCAGGAGCAAACTAAACGTGAGCCTCCGCCAATGAAACTATAAAACTGCCAGCCTCGGGATTTGAGCTGAGTCTTGAGATCCTCAGGCAAGCGGGCAAAGACTGCATTCGCATCGACAGGATAGAGAATCTGAACACCCGAAATTTTTCCCAATCCATCTGCCAACTTGCGCGCCAGACTATTTGCCCTCGCAGCATGAGTTTGCCAGACGTTATCGCTCAGAATTCGCAACCACTGCGCTGAAATGAAGCGCATTTTGGAACAGAGCTGACCCGCCTGCTTGCAACGATATTCAAAATCACGAGCCAAGTCATGATTAAAGAAAACCACCGCCTCAGTCACGGCCATGCCCAGCTTGGTGCCGCCACAGCATAGAACGTCTACCCCTGCACGCCACGTGATATCAGCGGGAGTTGCTGTGCCACCAGCCAACGCATTGAAAAAACGTGCTCCATCCATGTGAACATGAAGTCCGTTTTTCTTCGCCAACGAGCATAAGCCAGCAATTTCGCCAGGTCGATAGATGGTGCCCAGCTCGGTGCTCTGCGTGATACTTAAAGCCTTGGGTCGTGGATAATGCAGATCCATTCGCTGAGTGATCAGCCTCCCGACGTCCAACGGGTCGAGCTTTCCCAAAGAACTCTTTGCTGTCAGTAATTTGCTACCATTCGAAAAAAACTCAGGAGCTCCGCATTCATCTGTCTCGATATGTGCCACATCACTGCAAATGACACTGTGGTAACTTTGGCAAAGCGCAGCCAAAGAAAGAGAATTGGCTGCCGTGCCATTAAAAACAAAGAACACCTCACAGTCCGTCTCAAAGAACTGACGAAAGGTCTCACAAGCTTCCGCTGTGATCGAGTCCGCACCATAACTCGGATGATAGCCAACATTGGCTTTTTCCATTGCCTGCCATGCTTCAGGGCATAGGCCTGAGCAGTTATCTGAGGCGAAATGATATTTAAGCTCAGGTTTCATATCAGAGGTAATTTAGAAGTAAAAGGTCGCCAAAAAAGACAACCCATGGCTAATGCTAGCAACAGAAGGTCACGAACGATCAGCGTCAAGTAACGACTAGACTCCACGTCCCCACCAAAACATCCACATCGTATATCTGTGCCGTGCGCCCAAGCAATACCAATCGCGATGAGAAAAACCAGCAGACTACTACTCAACAACAGCAGACCACCTTTTCTCAAACAGCCCGTGATGACCGCCAGTCCAGCAAAGATTTCCAGCCAAGGAAGAAACATGGCCAGCAGTGCAGCGTAGGGATCTGGCAGCAAAGCAAAGCTGCGCACATCATCCAAAAACACCAAGGGGCGCAAAGCCTTCATGACGCCAGCATAGACAAAAATGCCACCCAGTAAAAAGTGAAGGATGCGAACGAGCCAAATCATACAAAGGGCACGATGACGCAATTTGCTTGAATGACAATCGAAGGCTTGTCGCGCCAAGTCATATCGCTCAAACCGCATCCAATATCCAAAATCTCAACAATCAGACATCTGCTTTTTATCCTAAACGATGATTTCGGCTCACAAGACAACTGAAAGGCATCACCTTGTCGCAGCGATTAATCATTTCTATTCTCATGGCACATTCCCCGTTATTCAATCGCCGCCGCTTTGCTCAAACCACTGGCTCAGCGGCCATCATCACCGCCGCGACCACTCTGCGAGCCCAACAAAAAGCAGACTCTAATGAAACACTGCGCATTGGCCTCGTCGGCTGCGGCGGACGCGGAACTGGTGCAGCCTCCCAGGCTCTGGCAGCTGAATACAATGGCAAAATCGTCGCCATGGCAGATGTGGATCTCAAGCAGATCGAGGGCAGCATTACCAGTCTTGCTCAGAAATTCCCAGACCGTATCGATGTCAAAGACGACAAGAAATTCATCGGTATCGACGCCTATCAGAAACTCATCGATAGCGGCGTGGACGTCGTTCTGCTTGCCAGCCCTCCAGGCTTCCGCCCTCTCCATCTCCAGGCGGCCGTGGATGCCGGAAAGCATATCTTTTGTGAGAAACCGATGGCCGTGGACACCATTGGCTACCACATGGCCATGGCCGCCGTCGAGAAGGCGAAGCAAAAAAAACTCAATCTCGTCGCCGGTTTCTGCTGGCGCTACAGCACTTCTCGTATCGAGGCTTTCAAGCGCTTACAAGATGGCGACATTGGCAAAGTCACCAGTATCCTAGCCACCTATCACACCGGCCCAGTGAAACCTATGCCTGCCGCCAGTGGCCGTTCACCCGAAATGAGCGACGTGGAATGGCAAGTGCGCAACTGGTACAACTTTTCATGGCTTAGCGGTGACAGCATCGTCGAACAAGCAGTTCACAGTGTGGATAAAATTTGTTGGGCTATGGGTGACAAGCCGCCGATGAGTTGCATCGCCACAGGTGGACGCCAGATCAAAGCAGAAGACGGCAACATTTTTGATCATTTTCATGCTGCCTACGAATGGGAAAACGGCATCTATTGCCATCTGACCAGTCGCCAAATCAAGGGCTGTCAGGGCCACAATCAAGACGTCATTCGCGGTGAAAAAGGTGCTCTCATCATTGGCAAAGGCGGAGCGCCATTCATCGATGGAGCCAAACGTTGGCGATACAAAGGCGAAGAAAAAAACATGTATGACCTAGAGCACGAAGCCCTCTTTAACGCCATCCGCAAAGGTGAGGTCATCAACGACGGAGACCGGATGATGCTCAGCACCCTCGTTGGCATCATGGGCCGTGAAGCCGCTTACACGGGCCAACTTCTCACTTGGGATCAGATGCTAGCCTGCACTCAGGACCTAGCTCCAGACAACCTGAAATGGACCGACAGCTTCAAGCCAACTCCAATGCCAATGCCTGGCATCACTAAATTCCAGCTCTAAAAGAGAAGAGGTTGCTCTTCCGTGTCGTTGCTAGGTCGAGCGGGGCGCTTTTTGATTGGTTGAGACATTTCTTCACTGGCCAATGTCTCAGCAATTAAGGCACTGGCTTCATGAATAGAAACCTCCTTCGCAGGTTCGACTTGAAGTAAGGCTTCCTCAGGCGCGGATTCGATCTCGTTCTCCAAGTGACTCATCGTCTCTCCACACACGTGGTCGGCTTCCATGACTTCAACATGATCGCTTGCGATAACAGCCTCCTCATTCGCTTCCGCAATAGGCCTTTGATCAACCGTCGTCAAACTGATCGAAATTTTCTCATCTAACACTTCTACTGCTTCAGGAGTAACAACGACTTTGGCTTTTTGGGCGCGGTGGCGACTGACTCGAAGCGCGGTTTGGGCACGGCCTTTGGCCTCACGGCCATTATGGCGACTAAAATTGGGGAACTCTAACCGTTCTTCCATTTCTTTTAGCCAACCTGCTTTGATCAATGCTGCGGAAAAACCTTTCTTCCCAACAACCTTATCCAGAAACTCTAAAGTAACGCTCGTGTCGTTATTGCCTGAAACATTCAATTCAGCCCAAGCCCATAGTCGGACGAGTTTTCCCATGACTGCGTCAGAGTCCATGCGGAGTTGACTAGCAATAATGCAAACCTCCGGTTTATCCGGAGTATTCGTTTCAATTTTAATCCAAGAACGTCTCATATGTAACGGTGCTGTAACAGCATGAACGCACGACTTCAACTACAAAGCAATTTACACCTGTTGTCTGTCTAACTGATTCTATCCAATGACACGTTCATCTAAAATCCATTGAAAAGTGATTTAGAAGCTAGACCTTCGGCATTCAAGGAAAATGTCGGCACAGGCCAACTAAGCCGTCTTCATGCTCTCATTTCGTTGAGCTACGCGGAGATTAAATGATTCAACCCAGTTCGGATTAGGTCTCTCCGGAAACATCTCGACAATGAGCAACGTTTTCGTTTTTCTACCGTTTCATGAAATCTTTATCGCTCATTTCACTCACTCTCGTCGCCACCTTTGCTCAAGCTGAAAATTGGCCTAACTGGCGCGGACCCAATCAGGACGGCTCCAGCCCCGAAAAAAATCTGCCTGCCAAGTTTAGCACAACCGAACTCGTCAAATGGGCAGTGGACGTGCCTGCGATCTCAGCTTCCGTACCAATCGTCTGGGGTGACAAGGTATTCGTCACCGCACCGATCGCGGATAAAGAGCAACTGGTAGGTCTCTGCTACGATGCTACAACAGGGAAAGAACTCTGGCGCCAGGTCGTCTCTGAAGGTGGACTGCAATGGGATAACAAGAGCAACCTAGCCAGTCCCTCTCCCGTGACAGATGGCAAGCAGGTCATCTTTCTGTTTGCCGATGCGGTCTGCGCCTCCTTTGATTTGACTGGTAAACTTCAATGGAAGCGCGATTTCAAAGAAACCCACGGTGCCTTTGCCACCCAGTGGACCTATGGCAGCAGCCCTGCCCTGGATGGCGGCAAGCTCTACATTCAAGTCCTGCAACGCAATGAGACCTTTGAGTTCCAGGGCTTTGCCAAGGGCACTCCCGGCAAAGACATGACCAGCTACATTCTGGCCGTAGACCCAGCCTCAGGCAAAGATCTGTGGAAGCATCAACGTCCGACCCCAGCTCAAGTTGAGTCTTTAGAGGCTTTTAGTTCCCCAGTCTTTGCCAATCAAGACGGTAAGCGTGTCATGCTGATCTCAGGTGGCGATACGCTGACCTTGCATGATGCAGCTACAGGTGAAGAAACAGCCCGCCTGGCGACCTGGAACCTCGCTGGTGAAGGTTACAACAAATTCTTCCGCCTCGTGCCATCTCCCGTCGTGGGTAACGGGATGGCGCTGGTCTGCGCTCCGAAAAATTCGCCCGTCTTTGCCATGCCGATGAACAGCAAGGGCAAAGACATTCAGCCCGCTTGGGCCAGTGACCCAAAAGTAGTCACCACCGACGTCTCGACACCGGCCTTCTATGAAGGAAGCTTCTACGTGCTCGATAGCGGACGCAAAACCGTCAGCCGTGTGGAACCCAAAACCGGCAAGGTCCTCTGGACTGGCGAGACAGGCAGCAAGTCTAAATTTGAAAGCAGCCCGACCGTGGCCGATGGCAAGATCTACATGACCAACTTCTGGGGTGATGTGTATGTCGTCAAAGCGGGCGGCGACAGCTTTGAACTACTAAGCGTGAACGCCATGGGTAATGGCACCAAGCCCAATGGCGACGCCGCCAGTTGCCGCAGCAGCATCGCAGCGGCCAATGGCTGCTTGTTTATCCGCACTCAGGATAAGCTCTATTGCGTGGGTCAATAGGCCGCTGGTTAGCCTTCACCATACGCTTCAAGCTCCACGGTGGCCTTTTCCCAGGCCGCTGTCTGCTTGGCAATGCTGGGGTCGATCCTTTCCAACTCTTCACTGAGCGATCGAAACTTCACCGTGTCGGCATAGGTTGCGCCATCTTGCAGCAGTTCCACGATCTCCAGCTTACGCTTTTCTAAGGTAGCGATTTCTCCCTCAATCCGAGCAATGCGCTCCTCCACACCCTTTTTAGTCTTCCCTTTAGCATTCCGAGCTTCGGCTTCCAGGCGTTTCTGCTCCTTGGTTTTAGGTCCAGAGACTTCTTTTTTGGGTGTTGTCCAAGCTCCTGGCTGACTGTTCGTTAAACTGGCCGTTAGAGCTTCACGTGCAGAGCCGGCCTTGGTTTTATCCAAGAAATACTGATAGTCTCCGGCATAAGGAGTCAATACACCACCTGCGATATGCATCACACTTTTGGCCATAGAACGAATGAAATGCACGTCATGGCTGATAAACACCAAGGTGCCTTCATAGTCCTCTAGAGCGCCGATGAGTGCGTCAATACTGCCCATGTCCAGATGCGTCGTCGGCTCATCCATCAGCAAGAGATTGGGCGGGTCAAGCAGCAGACGAACGAGCGCTAGACGCGATTTTTCTCCACCGCTAAGCACACCGACAGGCTTAAAAACATCATCCCCATGAAACAAGAAACTGCCGAGTAAAGTGCGGCACATGTTTTCGCCCGGGCGACTCGGAAGATCCATCGCTGACTGCAAGACCGTGTGACGCATGTTCAGCACATCCCCACGATACTGAGCAAAGTAGCCCGGCTTCACATTGTGACCAAATTCATGAACCCCGCCCTGGGGCTTCAGAGCCTCAGCCAAAAGTTTCAGCAAGGTGGATTTACCGGCACCATTCGGACCCACGAGGACCATGCGCTCGCCACGCTGAATTTCTAAATCCAAGCCTTGATAAACCGGCGTCTCACCATAGGAAAAGTCCAATCCTTTGAGCGCAAGAACGCGCTGACCACTGCGCGGTGGCTGCGGAAAACGAAACTTCACGGTCTTGTCTGCTGCTACAGGAGCCTCCACCTTTTCCATGCGACCGATCATCTTCAGTTTATCTTGGGCACGGGAAGCAAAATTGGCTTTCGCTTTAAAACGGTCAGCCCACTGCTGCATCTTCTGGATCTCTTTCTGCTGATTGTCGTAGGCACCCTGCAACTGATCTTCGCGGGCTGCTTTTTCGATCAAATAAGCATCGTAGTTCCCGCGATAGCGCGTGACTTTACCACGACCGATTTCTAAAATAGTATCGGTCAACGCATTCAAAAACTCACGGTCATGTGAGATCATGAGAATAGCCCCAGGATAACCTGTCAGATATTCTTGGAACCAAATCAGGGACTCTAGATCCAAATGGTTCGTCGGTTCATCCAGCAGCAGCAAGTCAGGCTCTTGCACCAGCAGGCGGGCAAGATGAGCACGCATGACCCAGCCGCCACTGAGAGTTCTGGCATTACGATCAAAGTCACTTTCGCGAAAAGCTAGGCCTTTCAAAATGCGCTTGGCCTTTGGTTCGGCCTCCCAGGCGCTGTGCTCGTGAACATGGCTGGTGGCCAATTCTAGAACCGTCAAATCATCCACGGGTGCGCTTTCTTGAGGTAGGAAGCCAAAATCAAGCCCCTTTTCCATCGTCACCATGCCATCATCCGGCGTTGTTTCCCGCAGCAACAGGGAAAACAGCGTCGATTTACCAGCCCCATTTGGGCCGATCAGGCCGATCTTGTCGCCACGATTGATGTGAAAGGACACACCACTAAAAAGGGTGCGACCGGCATAGGTCTTACTGACATTGGAAACGGAAAGCATGGAGGGCGCATCATGTGCGCGGAAATTCCCCTCTGCGCAAGCACTGTGTCATGACATCATAAAAGGACTTTCCTATCCTTTTCTGCCATTTAGCAATGAAAGAGTTCGGGTTACAAAGGTCGCTGACGAAGATTTCAAAAACCGGAATTGGGGCACCAGCCAGTTCCGAGGTCTTGAAATGAAACAAAAGGTGAAAAAGACACGGAATGCCGTCATTGACTGCTACTGTGCCGCTAAATGGGACTCCGCTATTCACTAACCATGTTCACTCTAACGTTTACCGAATACCAATCTCCTTTGGGAGTGATCGTTCTTACGGCCAGTGAACAGGGCTTGAGCGGTCTTTACTTTGAAGGCCAGAAGCACTGGCCTGAGGATTGTGGTCATTGGAGGCAGAATGATCATGAAGCCCACTTGACCACTGCACGAACTTGGCTCGATGCCTATTTTTCAAAAACTGCGTTGCCTCAGCTAAACCTTGATCAACCTGAAGGCAGCGAATTTCAGAAAAGGGTCTGGCAGGCACTCAAAAACATTCCTTTTGGCCAAACTTACACTTATGCCCAGATCGCTCAAAAGATCGGCCACCCGAACGCGGTGCGAGCAGTGGGCGCGGCCATAGGCAGGAACCCAATCTCGCTCATCGTTCCCTGTCACCGCGTCATTGGCAGCAGCGGCCTACTCACTGGCTACGCAGGCGGTGTGGATCGCAAACGCTGGTTGCTGGAGCATGAGGGAGCGCTGGAGCCTGCAGCACATGAATCTGGAAGTGTTTGATTTCTCTAGAAACTTCCTGCTGGCATTTCGGACCAACCTGCGGCATTCAGACGCTTCTAATTGCTATGGCTACCAGCTACCACATCGTCCCCACCGCTCTCCACAATGATCTCGTCCGCGCTGCTTACCTGCACCGTGGGTACACCGCTGCCGAGGCCGAAGACGCAGCTCGTTTCTGTGAATTGGCCAGCGCCCATGGCATCCGCACCCACAATGCCATCAAAGCCCTGCACTTGGATCACCTCTTTGGCAGTGCCACCGGCGGTTGCAAGCCAGGCGCGGACATCAAGATCATCGACAAAAAATTCGCCGCCAGTGAAGCCTGGGATGGCAATCTGAAGCTCGGTCAAAGCGTGGCCTTCCGTGCCATGGAGCGCTGCATGGAGATGGCTGACAAATACGGCATCGGCCAAGTCAGCGTGGACAATGCCTTCCACTACCTCTGGGGTGGTGGTTATGTCATGGACGCCGCCAAGAAAGGCTACATTGCCTACACGAATTGCACCTCCACTCTGGGCGAAGTCGTGCCTTTTGGCGGCAAGTTTCCCGTGCTGGGCACCAACCCACACTCCTGGGGGTTGCCCACTCAAGACGCCTGTGGTTTTCCAATCGTCATCGATTGGGCCACCTCCACCGTGGCCATGGGTCGAGTTCAGGTATTGAAGCGTGAAGGCAAACCTTTACCTCTAGGCGCAGCGGTGGATGCTGCTGGTAATCCGACCACTGACCCGAACGAAGCCGCTTGGCTGCTTCCCTTCGGTGCGCATAAAGGTTATGGGCTATCTCTGCTCATTGAAGTCATGGGTGCGATGATTGGCGGCTCTCTGCCGACCCTGCGCGGCGGTGGTGCCCATCCTGATGTGAAGAGCCAGCCTTTCCCTGCGGATGAGAAACGCACCAGCAGCTTCTACTTCCAGGTCATCCATCCGGATGCTATCAGCAGCGGCATGTTTGCCAAAGGCCGCAGCTTTAACGAAAACATGAAAGCCGTGATCGGTGACATCTTAGGCCACGGCAATGAGGGCTGCATGCTCCCAGGCCAACCTGAAGCTCAAAACGCAGCTCATACGGAAAAGGCCGGTGGACTGCTCTTCACCACAGCCGAAGTCGAAGCTCTGAACGAGATCGCTGATGAAGTCGGCATGGCCCGCTTTGATGCGGCCGCTCTTGGTACCTACGACGTCGCGTAACTCCTGTCCTAGTTCCAGCAACCTTTGCGCAAAGGCAGCCTCTAGCGGTTGCCACATCTCCCCTTCCCTACCGATGCACGCTTTAGACGCCCTCTCCTACATTCTGGAAACTCAGCCCGATCTTGGTGAACGCGGCAGCGTGCTTTTTCTTCGCGCTCAGCCCAGCCCTGCACTGGCTCGCTTCGCAGGCAGATTGACCTGCGAACAGACCTGGAAACCACGCTCAGTGGCGCTTGAAAACGCCGAATTAAATCCTCAACGCGAGGTCAACGGTGTTTTTGACACTGTCCTGCTACTGCCAGATCGTCAGCGCGAAACCGTCCTGGCCGATGTAGCCCGCGCCTACGATCATCTGGCCGATGGCGGCACCCTGATTGTGGCTCTGCACAATGACTGGGGTGCCAAGCGCACAGAGCAGGCACTCGCTGAAGTTTGTGGCAGCGTGCAGACGGTTTCTAAACATCACAGTCGCGTCTTTTGGACCACCAAAACCCAACCCTGGAAAACCGATCAACTCACCGCTTGGAAAGAAGCCGCCGCCATGCGCCGCGTCATTGATGGCCGCTTCTGGTCAGCGCCCGGCCTTTTCCACTGGGACGAAATCGACGCCGGCTCCAAGCTCCTCACCGAGCACTTGCCTGTCAATCTCAGTGGTGCCATCGCCGATCTCGGCTGCAGTTGGGGCTTTCTCAGTGACTACATGCTCCGCCACTGCCCGAACATTCGCACCCTCGACTGCTATGAAGCCGATGCTGTCGGCCTGGAATGCTCCCGCCGAAATCTGGGCCTTATCCCCACTCACGTGCGCCCCCGTCTTCACTGGCGGGATGTCACCGCTGGCCTCGGCAAAGCGCTCTACGATACCATCGTGATGAACCCACCCTTTCATGATGGTCGTGACGCCGACCCCATGCTTGGCCTGAAATTCATCACCTCGGCTGCCAGCGGTCTGCGCACTGGCGGAGATCTCTGGCTGGTGGCCAACAAACATCTGCCCTATGAGAACCTCATGGGCGAGACCTTTGAGCACGTCAGTAAGGTCATCGAATCCGGTGGCTTCAAAGTTCTGCACGGCAGCAAACCCAAGGCCGTCGTGCAAATGCAGCGGAAACGCAGAAAGTAAAACCTAAGGCCTGAGCAAGTCCGATGCTCGGCAGTCCAAATGTGATCAACAAAGTGCAGTCAAAGGGGCCTGCTCCGCCCCCCACAAGCTGCTTAACGCAATGGCTCAGACAAACCAGTCATCAGGCCAAGCCTTCAGTGATCATCCGTTTACGGCGTAACCGTGACACGACCTGAGTAGATGCGGCTATTTTGCAGCGTGGTCGGTGGTGTGGTGGATGCATCTGGCAGACTAGGAAATAAAAAGAATCCAGAGCCGCGATTGCGACCAATCATCATGCCGCGGAAGTGTGCCTTTCTCTGAACTTTCACCGTTACACCATCATCAGTAACAGAGGTGATGTGGGTAAACTGACCTGTGAAGAAACCTGTCGGCGTGTAGACGTTCAATTTGATGGCTTTTAGATTTTCGAGATCATTGGCAAACCAAGCGCGATGCTTATCTGTTAAGGTAAAATAGCTCTCAAAAGAAGCCCCTGGATAATACATTTGATCTAGCAAACCTCCGTTATTACAACGCATGACGACATTGTTCTTTCCTTGGAAGCTATTCAAAAGCAACTGGCCATAGGCAGGCTTTATGTAGGGCAGCCCCTCAGCGCTCAAGAGCACTTCATCCAGACCTTCCGGAGCGAAGCGTGACTTTTCCCGTGAAGGGCGTGACCACTTAAACTCCCCCTCAATGAAACCGGGTCCACCCTGCCCGCTCATGCTTCTCACCACTAAATACCCCAAGAGTGACCCTATCTTAGGATCACTGAAGGCAACAAACATTTGTGGGTCAGTCAATGTCCATCCCAGTCCCCTTCTCACCAAGGCCGACGAAGCTGTAAATCCACTGCCATCTGCCAGCGTGCCAACAATTTGACCACGCTTTGTTGAAGTGAACGTTACCCTTCCAAATCCAGCTCCACTGGGAAAGGAAGGCTCATCATCCACACGATTAAGTCCAATGTTATAAGTCTCAGCCAGGCTGAGTCTATCGTCCGCAGTGGGAGTCAGTATCCGCTCCATGGTTGTGATGTAGCTGGTCTCAAGATCGTCGTCATCCACAACTGTGAGCGTCACATCCAAGGTGGCCCATTGAGGTGCCCAGGAGAGTTTTCTTTGCTGCAAGGTGATGGTAGTGCTGGCATTGCCTGCCAGCGGCTTCAAAGGCAAAGTGATTTCTCGCTGGTTTCCATCAACATCATCGTTAGCAAGTCGGCCAAAAAATCTTCGAAGCTGACCTCCAATCTGCAGCTGACCTGTAAAACCACCCCCG
The DNA here is from genome assembly GCA_945869675.1 of Prosthecobacter debontii. Taxonomy (GTDB): domain Bacteria; phylum Verrucomicrobiota; class Verrucomicrobiia; order Verrucomicrobiales; family Verrucomicrobiaceae; genus Prosthecobacter; species Prosthecobacter debontii_A. Next base: position 19,121 of record CAMBPS010000043.1, read on the forward strand.
GGTGTCAATTCAAGTTCGATCCGACCATTGCGCCGGACTTTGCCACGGTTTGGCATGACGGCACTGACACCGAGAAAAGTGCCACCAGCACCAAAGTCACCAACGGCTTCCTCCAGAACCTCCACGACCCAGAAGAAGGGCTTGGCTTCACCCTGACTATTGTGGGCATCAATTCTGACCTTGTAAACACCCGTCATTGTGGGTGCTCCCCAGATGACATTGTCTTCCTCTCTCAACTGCAAGCCAGGAGGCAGTCCCCGTGCAGTATACGTGATGGGTTCATCGACATCGCTGTAGGCTCCGAGTGCATTGCCACTGAGATCGAGTTCCACACCTTTAACCATCACTGACGGCAGAATAGAATCCATGATTAACGGCTGCTTTTGCAAGACCTGCTCAATCCCACGCTGAACACAAACTGCCTCATTCACACCCAGCACTGGATCGTAAATCGTCGCTCGAGCCACGACTTCAAAGAAACCACGTAAAGCTGACTGGTTAGACACCTCAGTGTCGAAGTCGCTGTTCCACGAAAAAGCCGACTCTCTGGCATGGATGGATCCCAATACACCGCAGTCTGCGGTCCCCAAACACGTGCACTCAGGCTGAGAGGCTTACCCATTTCAAGCCGAAGTGGACTATCCTGCTTCTCAAACACACCCACGGATACTCGAGCACTTTCCTCTTTCAGCCCAGACCAAGTAGCGACCAGATGATAACTACCGGCATCACTGGCCGTCGCTACAGGCACATACAGCACAGGGCCACGCTGGTTCGGTAAGAGTTTGCCATTTTTATACCAATGCCAAGTATCGACTCGGCTAGGCTCATGGCCATCTCCTGTCACGACATCAGGCCGGATAAAAAGAGGATCGCCTAGAGCAACGAGGGGCGAATAATTCTTTGGCCGCGTTCCATAAGACGGAATGTTGGATGGAGCCACCTGATAGCTGAGCGTCACTGTCAGGGGAGACATCACCGAATGATCGTGAGTGATGATCACCTTGGCCGAATAATCCCCCATTACATCAACCTTAAAGGCAAGAATCGCTGGCAGTGATTTACCGGGAAGCAAAAGCCCCATTGGTGGCTGCGCCACACGACCTTTAATAGATTCACCTGAAGTTGTCGGCATTTCCGCCCCAGTCAGACCAACGGCTTCGTCACCTGTATTCGTTACCCATAGGGTCACAAAGGACTCGGTTGCTGGTCGATAAATTAAATTGCCTATAATTAGCGTCTGGCCTGTCATCGCCGCCTGCTCAGGAGCTAAGCTGCCATTGGTCAGCACTAAGTTAGGTGTCTGCGCCAGCAAGTCGGCTTTACCAATGAAGGCCATCAAACAAAATACGCGAAGATACAGAATGGTTTTCATCGATACACTTTGACGTTACATGCTTGTTTCTGACAAACCCTCTTCACAACCACTAAAAGCATTCCATTTCAAAAGTTGATTTAAACACAAAGAGGCGAAGCCGCATGGTCAAACCTAGCGGTTACGCTGGCATTCGCGACGTAAAAAACCCAGCATCGGAAAAGAAAGTGCGGACAACTGTAAAACTTACTTGCCAAACGTTGCACGTAGTCCATAATCGCGGCCCTTCTGAAAGGATGGGAATGGGTAGGTGCCCGAGCGGTTAAAGGGGGAAGACTGTAAATCTTCTGGCTTACGCCTACGTTGGTTCGAACCCAACCCTGCCCACCATTTTCCATCCTTTTCAGGGCCGGCAATAAAATCAGCGAAAAACGCTGTCTGCCACTAGGCTTCAGGATCCTCGAACCCGAGCAAATCTTCGGCATGCATCGCTTGTCCAGAGTTAAAAACCCACCGCAACAACCGGCCTCAAACCAACCAAAGACAAGGTAGGCTTCCCATCTTCCCTAGCCTGCTGTAGGTCGACATTAAACTCCAATTGCCAATCATTGAGTTCATCGGGATCAACGAGGATTTGATGAATGCGCCAAGTTTGCTGATCTTCACTAGATTCGACATAAGTGTGGCGGCCATTGCGGGCTTCATTATCAAGGCGGATGCGCTCATGATCCAAAAGGTAATCGTCCAGCAAGACTCGCAATTTTTCCACAGTCCATCCCAGAGCTCCAGATCCAAGTGAACTCAAAGCATTTTCTAGATTGTGAAGGGCGAGTGGACGCAGAAAACGAAAGATCTCGGTTCGGATCAGAGCCGTAAACTCGCGCTTGTTCCGAGTAATGTCAGGAGCTTCGACAGGTTTCTCCTCACTAGGTTTCCAATTGGGATCACGAAGGCGTTCCCATTCATCGAGCAGGCTGGAGTCCGTGCCGCGAAGCAGACCGGCAATCCAAGCCTCCATCTCCTGCACAGGCTCCGTCTTGGCTGCTTCCGGCACAGTCTGGGAAAGCACTTTATGAACGCTGCTCAGATGCCTTAGCAGGACACCTTCAGCACGATGCAGATCGTAATCATGCACATAATCAGCAAAGCTTCGAAAGTTTTCATACATCTCACGAGCGATGCTTTTGGGCCGGATGTTTTCCTTTCCGACCCAGGGATGAATGGCGGCAAAATCGTTGAAAGTATTGTAAATGAAATCGCGATTCGGTTTCGGATATTCCAGTTCTTCTAGTTTAGCGATCCGCTCTTCATACGGCACGCCTTCGGCCTTCATGCCGGCCATCGCTTCATCCTTCACTTTACTGAGCTGCCGGCGCAAGATGAGATCAGGATTTTCCAAAATGGATTCACAGAGCGTCATCACATCCACTGCATAGCTTGGTGAATTGGGATCGATCAAAGTCAGGGCATCAATGAGATAAAGTGACAGAGCATGGTTGAGAGAGAAGTCTTCTTGAAGCTCCACATTCAGCCGCAGCTTGGACCCACCCGCACGTTGGTTTACAGGCACGATGTCCACGATCTTCCGTTCAATCAAAGCGCGGAAAAGCTGCCAGGCGCGTTTGCGATGTTGTTTCTTGGCCGTCTGCGTCTCATGAGAATCCTTGATCAACCTCGACATCGCACGGCAGCCATCATCAGGTCGGCTTAGCACTTGCAAAAGCAGACCGTGAGAAACCTGAAAGCGGGAAACCAAGGGTTCAGGAGTGGCGGATTGCAGCTTTTTAAAAGTGTCCTCACTCCAGCCGACAAAGCCCTCAGGGGCTTTCTTCTTCACCATTTTCCGCATCTTCTTCACATCACCAGCGGCCTTGGCTTCCATCTTGGCATTTTCAATCATGTGCTCCGGTGCCTGCACCACGACGAAACCGATGTCGTCAAAACCACGCCGACCAGCGCGGCCAGTGATCTGATGAAAATCGCGTGCAGAAAGTGTGGCCACCTTTTGTCCGCCATACTTACTGAGCTTCGTCAGTAGCACAGTCCGAATGGGCACATTCACGCCGACCCCCAAAGTATCTGTTCCACAGATGACCTTCAGTAACCCCATCTGCGCCAGCTTTTCCACTAGGATTCGATACTTTGGCAGCAGTCCTGCGTGATGAATGCCAATGCCGTGATGCAGGTATTTTTTCACTTCCTTGCCATAAGGACTCGTGAACTTAGCACCCTGCATGAGTTCCTTGATACTGGCCTTTTCAGCCGCAGAGCAGAAGTTGAGACTCATAAGGTCCTGCGCAGCCTGGGCGGCATCATTCTGCGTGAAGTGGACGAGATAAACGGGTGCTTTATTCTCAGCGATCAGTTCCTGCAACGTCACATCCACCGAAGTCTCGACATAGCTGAACTCAAGCGGCACCGGGCGCTGAGTAGATGAGATGATGGTCGTCTCAGCACCAGTCAGACGCGTGACTTCTTTTTGGAAAAAATCTGGCGTTCCCAATGTCGCGGAAATTAGCAAAAAACGCGCCTTACTCATCGTCAACAGCGGCACCTGCCAGGCCACACCGCGCTCATGATCGGAGTAGTAATGAAACTCGTCCATGATCACCTCGCGGAAGGGGGCACCATCCCCCTCACGTAGGGCATAGTTCGCTAAGATCTCAGCCGTGCAGCAGAGAATCGGTGCATCGCGATTCACAGTCGCATCTCCCGTAGCCATGCCGACATTCTCAGGACCGAAATCGCGACAAAGCGCTAAGAATTTCTCATTCACAAGCGCCTTAATTGGACAAGTGTAAATGCTGCGCCGTCCCTGGGCCATCGAGCGGAAATGCATGGCCGTAGCCACCAGTGATTTCCCAGATCCCGTAGGTGTGGCCAGGATGACGTTCTTATCCTCGAAAAGTTCCAGAATAGCCTCCTCCTGTGCCGGATACAGCTCCAGCTTCCGCTCAGCCACGTAATCGAGAAAAAGGCTCAGCAATTCATCGCCAGAACAGTCCTTTGAAGCAGGAAGGCGGTGGAGCAAAGGGTGGTCTGACATAGAAGATACACTTTCCCGAGAGCAGAGCCAGAGGCAAATAAAGACTCCGCTATTCAAGCTTGCTCAAAGCGCAAAGCCTTGGCATAAAACACGCCCTCATTTATGCCATCCCCTGCTCTCGAAATCGGAAAAGCCTTCCTCGCCGAAAACGCCACAAAAGAAGGCGTCATCACCACCAAGAGTGGTCTGCAATACATCACATTGACCGAGGGCAATGGCAAAAGCCCGAAGAAAACTGACACCGTCGTCGTGCATTATCGGGGCACACTCATTAATGGCGTGGAATTTGACAGCAGCTATCTGGCCGGTCGTGAACCAGCAGAGTTTCCACTCAATCGTGTCATTAAAGGCTGGACCGAGGGCCTGCAACTGATGAGGGAAGGTGCCAAGTTCCGCTTTTTTATTCCTTCTCACCTTGCCTACGGTTCACGTGGAGCAGGCATCGACATTGGTGCCGATGAGACACTCATATTTGAAGTCGAGTTACTCAAAGTCTGGGAAGACTAAGGAGCTGTTCAGCTTTCAAAACGACATCATCGAATCAATCAGCACAAAAGCCCTTGCCCCGCGTGCCTTGGACGACTGTAAGTGACTTTACAGTATTAGCGCAGGTTCACTGCGCCACCGTCGATGGAATAGGAGCTACCCGTGATAAAACCTGCCTCGTCCGAGCACAGATAAAGAGCTAGGTTGGCAATTTCTTCAGGCTTTGCCATACGTCCAATAGGCTGGGCCTCGCTTAATTTTTGAAACATTTCCGCTTCACGCCCAGGATAAGTATTGGCTAAAAAACCATCGACAAACGGGGTGTGAACGCGGGCTGGGCAGATGCAGTTACAGCGGATGCCAGCTTTGATAAAATCCTTCGCCATCGACAGAGTCATGGATAGCACAGCTCCCTTGGTCATGGAATAAGCAAAACGATCAGCCAACCCCATCTCCGCAGCAATGCTGCACATGTTCAAGACCACTCCCCCGCCCTGCTTGGCCATTTGCTCCACAGCTACCTGCGCGAAATTAAAGACGCCTTTGATGTTGATCCGGTAAAGACGATCCATATCTGCTTCACTTGTGGTCAACAGGGTTCCAATGTGGGCGACACCTGCATTATTCACAAGGATGTCGATCTTCGCACAACGAATGGCAATCGACTCAAACAACGTTTTCACTGCCAGGTGATCACCGACATCACAGGCAGAAGCCTGAGCACTGCCACCAGCAGCGATGATTTGATCCACTGTGATCTGAGCCGCTTCCAGCTTCAGGTCGATCACTTCGACATGAGCGCCCTGACGGGCAAAGACCAGTGCGATGGCCTGACCGATGCCTGAACCTGCACCCGTGACGAGTACTACCTTATCCGTTAGCTTGAACATAGTGCAGGAAAGCTTACTTCGGCAGCATGGTAAAGTACTGTGTTTCCAGTTGCTTCACCTTAGCGCGCATAGGCTCTAACTGAGGTTGCAGCTTAGCCAGTTCAGCACTGATCTCGGCGAGGTTTTTGTCACGCTGCGGATTATCCTTTTGAGCAGCAGCCAACGCTGATTCAGCGGCTGCTTTTTGTTTCTTGGTCGTCTCCACAATCTCGGTTGCTTTGGTGACTTCGATCCGCTTTGCCTCGATGATCTTTAATTCGCCTTCCAACTTAGCACGGGCATCGGCAAAGGATTTCTCCAGCGGCGCTTGAGCAGCTTTGAGCTGAGCAATCGCGTCATTGATTGGCTTGGTCTTGCTAGCAAAATCGGCCTCGAAACCAGCTGGCAGTGCCTGCTTATCAGCGCGGGCTTTTTCCTGTGCGGCGATCTCTTTCGTGATGCTTTCAAACTGACCTTTGAATGGAGCCGCATTCTTATCTGCCGCTGCCAACTCAGCCTTGGCTTGAGAGAGGCGTTTCTCCGCCTGGGTCTGGGTATTATTGGCAGCAGCAAGTTCAACCTTGGCTTTATTAGTGGCTTGCTTCGCCTCATTGAGAGATTTTTCACCAGCAGATTTAGCCGCACGTTTTGCGTCCAGTTCTGACTGAGCTTTGGCGATGGCTGGTGCAGCCTTACCCTTTTTCACTTCCGATAATGCCTTTTCTGCCGCTTGAATCTCTGCCACGGACTTTTTCATGGCAGCCTCTGCTTCGGTAGCCGTCTTTTCTTTGACTGCGATCAATGGGGTAAGCGCAGACACAGCCTTTTTAGCTTCAGCATGGGCGGCATCCAGCTTAGCTACATTGGCTTGCTTGCTAGCGACCTGATCAGCTGGGCCTTTCAGCTTGGCCGACACTTCAGCCAGCTTTTTCTTCAGCGGCTCGATGGCTTTGCCGATGTCATCAGCCGCTTTCTTGGCAGCAGCCACACCTTCGTCCTTGGCCTTGGTCAAAGCGGCCACTTCAGCCACCCGAGCTGCGAGCGTTTTTTGATGATTTTCCAAATTCGCATTAGCCGTAGCATCGGCACCCTTACTTGGTGCGGAAGCCTGCTCTAAAGCATTCAATTCAGTTTTAAGCTTTGCTGTCGTAGCCTCATGCTGTGGGATAGCAGCGGTGGTTTCAGCGATTGTCTTTTTCGAAGATTCGATCTTGGTCGTGTTACTGACCTTGGCGTCTTCATTGTCTTTCTTTGCCGCTGTGTAGTCGTTAAAGCTGCCTTCGAGCTTAGCCAAATTGGCTTTCTCAGAAAGAACGCCAACATTGAATTGCGCGGCCTTGAGAGCTGTTGGGAGCTTCTGTAAAATATTGATTTCTTCTGTGACTGATTTGGCGGTGAATTGCGCCGAGGCTAGATCTTCCCTGCCTTTGACGACCTGAGATTCGGCACTTTTAATGCGATCGGGTCCGGCCTTTACTAAGGCTGGCAATTTAGGCAGTTCAGCCTTTTTCGCGGCGATGCTGTCAGCCGTCGTTTTCACTTTAGGGGTATTATCGGCAATGAGTTTGTCCAAATCTGCGACAGGAGCTGGTGCAACACCTAGCTCGGCCTTAGCTTTCGCGGCAGAAGCCGTGAGCTGATCCGCTTTGGCTTTGAGCGGTGCCAGCTTTTGCTGCTCGGCCTTGGCGGCAGTCAGCTTGCCTTCCAGATCTTTAACTTTAGCGGTTAAAGCAGCATCACCCGCCTTGGCGGCGAGTTCTTTTTTGGCAGCCTCCAGTGCCGCATTGGCATCAGACGCGGCTTTATCTGCCACAGCCACTTTGGCAGCTTCTGCGACGGCGGTAGCCTGCTCTTTTTGGAGAGCCGCAAACTTCAGCGATTTTTCTTCATACACTTTGATCGCAGCAAGACGTGCGGTTTTGTCAGCCGTTGCTTTGGTGATGGCAGCCTTTGCCGCAGCCAATTCTTTCTCTTCGCCTGCTATTTCAGCTGGGTAACTTTTACTGCGGCGCTCCTGCTCTGCGAGTTCGGCACGAACTCTGACCAGACTGTCCTCAGAGGCTTTGAGACCAGCTTCCGCTTTTTTTGAAGCATCTTGCAGTGCTGGCAGTTTAACAACGAGTTCAGTCGCACGCTTTTCGGCTTCGATGATCCGCTGAGCAATGAGCGGCGGATTGGAGCTCAGGGCACCCACTTCCTTTTTCATCTTTAAGTCATACATCTTTACTTCCCCCAGAAAATTACCGACGACGCAGGTCTTACCGTCATGTAATGCGACGACCTGAGTCGCCACGTCTGGCTGCTTGGGCAGATCTGCCAGTTTGGAGCCTTTGATGTCCCAATGACTGACACTGCCATCAAGGCCGCAGGTCACCAGAGTGCCTTCAGGCGTGAAGGAAAGACTTTCTGTACCACTGCCATGAGCCTGCCAGGTGGCAACTTGTTTGCCCTCAGTCATCTCCCACAAAATAATGGAGCCATCCCGGCTGCTTGAAGCCAAAATATTAGAGTCTGCACGCCAAGCCAAATCTGTGGAGGATGCCTTGTGCTGGCCCAAAACATAAAACTCACCTCCGTTCGAAGCTTCCCAAACCATCACGTTACCATTGCGATCCGAGCTGGCTAACAACACACCATCAGGGCTAAACGCAGTGCCCATGATCCACTCTGTGTGCTTGCTGATTGTATAAAGCTCTTCTCCGGTGCCCGTATCGTAAACTTTGACCTTTTTAGATGGACTACCAATCACGACCATTTTCTGATCAGGGCTGATATCAGCACTCATGACTTGATCGAACTCTTTGCCGACTTCGACCACTCGCTTTCCGGTCTTAACGTCCCAAACAACAGCATGCCCCATTTTACCGCCACGGCCGCCACCCATCACGAGTAGTGAACCATTGCGGCTGAAACTCAGACTGCGCGCATAACCCTCAGTGTAAGGAAAAATACCCGCAAGCTGCCGTGTCTCTGTATCGTAGAGCAGAATCTGCTTTGGCGCAGCAAAAGCAACAAGTGAGGTCCATGGGCTGGCTGCCATTGCTGTAACAGCCGTGCTACGAGGCGTCACGACGACTGGCTCAAGCAAGACGTTTTCAGGTTTAGCAATAGGGCCTGATGGTTTTCCACTGGTCACAACTACTGCCATGTCCACTTTAGGCTTAGAAGACTTTTTAGCGATGCTGGATTTCGTCTCCAAAACACCACCCGAAATCCATTTCGCCAAAATCGCTAAATCTTTAGCATCGAGCGCGGCTCCCTCTGGCGGCATAAAAGGCTCTTCCTTCTTAGCACAAGTCGTCCAAAGTCGGCTGGAATCCGGATTGCCGGCATCCACAACGGCACCACCGCCGCCACCTGTTAGCACGCCACCCATGCTCGTCAGATCAAGATCGCCCTTCTTTTTATCGGGATTATGGCAAGAGAAACATTTGTTCTCCAGCAATGGCCGAACATGGTCCTCATAAGTGATTTTCTCTGCATCCTGCGCGAGAACAGACGCAGAGAGAAAAAGGATAGAGTTCAGAGAATAGAAAGCGCGGCGGTAAAGCATGGCAATAAAGTGAACTAACCCTACGCCTGCCGAGCCTCGTCCCTTTCGCTAAAAAATCGAATCAATGCATTGCCGACCTTCACCAAAACCTTAGCCATTCCAAACGAAAGTCACCGTCTTGTCGATATCTGGATGAAGACTCTGATGCACAGGACAGGCTAGAGCCGTTGCTTCAAGCACTTTCCGATCAGGATGCTCAGGAGAAAGCGGCACCTCAATCGTCACAGGAAGCCGAACAATGCGGCGAGGAGTGTCCTCACTCATATGCTTCTCCACACTAACTTTCATGCCAACCACATCATATCCCTTTTGCTGAGCTTTGATATTCATGACTGTCGCCATGCAGCTAGCCAACGCTGTGGCAACGAGATCGGTTGGAGAAAAGGACTCACCTTTTCCGTGATTATCTACAGGTGCATCTGTGATAATAGAGGTCTGAGAAGGACCGTGAATCGCAGAACAACGAAGCCCGCCTGTATAATCGATAGTAATAGAAACCGCCATGTGGTTGTTTTAATGGAGTCTTCAGAAATTGCCAAGTCCTGAATGATTGGCAGGCACGGATTTCAGGAATCATATTGTCTGTTTTTAACTCGCACGGCGGAATGATCAAGCTAGCATCCTGCGCTCACTTCCACCAACCAACCGACATGAAACGCTATTCCCTTGGCATCGACTATGGCACCAACTCCTGCCGATCACTTCTCATTGACCTAGATAATGGAGCGGAGCTAGGATCAACGGTTTTCAACTACCCGAGTGGCGAAATGGGGATTCTGCTAGACCCCAAAGACCCTCATGTTGCCCGCCAAAACCCCCAGGATTATCTGGAAGGGTTGGAGGTCGTGATCCAAGGTGCACTTCAGCAGGCAAAAGACAAAGATCCTCACTTTGATGCCACTGATGTTGTAGGTATCGGTATCGACACAACGGGCAGCACACCGATTCCCGTGAATCGCTCAGGCATCCCATTGGGGCTGCTTCCGGAATTTGCAAACAACCTCAACGCCATGGTCTGGCTATGGAAAGATCATACTGGCTACGCAGAAGCAGCCGAGATCACTCAGCTAGCGCAAGAAATTCGGCCAAACATGATCGCCAAATGTGGTGGCATCTATTCCAGCGAATGGTGGTGGAGCAAGATCCTGCGGCTCCGCCGTATCGATGACAAAGTCTTTACGGCAGCTTATAGCTTCGTGGAGCATTGCGATTGGATTCCCGCGGTCCTATCTGGCAATACCGACCCGCTAACCCTAAAGCGAAGCGTTTGTGCTGCTGGGCACAAGGCGATGTTTAGCAATGAATGGGGTGGCCTTCCAGATAAGGAATTCTTGGCCAACTTGGACCCAGCACTGGCTGATCTTCGAGATCGTCTTTTTAATGAAGCCTACACGGCTGATACAAAAGCGGGTCATCTCTGCACGGAATGGGCACAAAGACTGGGCTTAAAAGCTGGCATCGCCATTGCTGTTGGTGCTTTCGATGCTCACATGGGAGCTGTCGGTGCGGGCATCAAGGAAGGCACTCTGGTGAAGATTCTCGGCACCAGCACCTGTGATCTCATGATCGCTCCAAACCATAAGCCACTGGCTGATGTTCCCGGCGTCTGCGGCATCGTGAATGGCTCCGTTTTGCCGGGCTACTATGGCATTGAAGCAG
>CAMBPS010000044.1 GCA_945869675.1 Prosthecobacter debontii
GCCAGAAGCCGTAGCGGGTGATGCCAGCCTTATTGCCCAAAGCTTCGCGAAAGCATTGACCTAGGACGATGCCCGTATCTTCGACTGTATGATGATAGTCCACCGCGATGTCACCCACGACTTTGACCTTCAGGTCAAACAGACCATGCTTGGAGAAAAGCGTGAGCATGTGGTCAAAAAAAGGCACACCTGTATCGATCTGCGACTGGCCAGAACCATCCACGATCAGTTCGATCTGGATGTCTGTCTCAGCGGTCTTGCGGTGCTGCTTCGCGGTGCGGGTTGTTTGCATGGTCCGCAGTTAACATCGGGATCCTTGTCTGGTCAACGTGCGGATGCAGCAGAATGGCGGGAGTCGTCAATTCCCGGCAACCCGTTGGCCATGGCTGAAGGGAGCTGCGCTCCGTTGGCAGTGGTTTGCCATCGTTGATCAGATGGCTATGCCGCGCGACTGTCTAATTTATTGGCCTGTTAATTTGAATGAAATAACACTGCGCTATCACCGCGCTTGCTGCGGCCTGCCTGCTCACTTAATACGCCGACCTGGCTTGGCCACAGGCGCTACTCTCGGCCAGCTAAGAAGCGCCTTTTGTAAACAGCCTAGGCATGAAGTTTTTGCCCGCCGCCTTCACAGGCGGCGCGGATTGAAATACCACCACCGAACCTCAGGTCCGAATGGTGAGAGGTCGCCGTCTTCGGGTCTTTTTAGCGCTTGAAGAGGTTCGATTAGGTCGCCCATTCAGGGCTCGGGTTGGTTGGCTTTGCCAATCCAGGGCGATGCCCTGGGCTACGATGGGTTGTCCCGTTGGGACGACAGGCCGTGGAACGGTGACCCAAGCGCCCTGGAACGATGAGATCATCAGATTGGCTCTGCCAGTCTGGCGTCACGGTCACGGCACTGGCATCAGCGCTGCGACATCCGGGCAAAACTTCAAAACTTCCGCCTCGCGAGTGTGCAGCCTGAGTTCGAGCTGCGCTGGTTACGATGGGTTGTTCCGTGGGCCGGCAGGTCGTGGAACGCATTTAATCACCCTTTGAACCGGCATTATTTTGCTCGCAGGTCGGCTGGATCTCATTTAGGAAGATGGGTTAATGAAAAGGCTCATCCTATCCGCGTTGCTGCTCGCAGCTCCTTCTCTCTTTGGCCAGACGACCTCGGCCACCACTGGCAAGCCCAACGTGTTTGGAGAAACCAAGACGGTGATTCGGGATGGCTCAGGTCGGGTCACCGGCACCGCGTCCACGAGCAAGCCTAACGTGTTCGGTGAGCAGAAGACGGTGATCCGCGATGCCTCAGGTCGCGTCACTGGCACGGCCACGACAAACAAGCCCAACATCTTTGGGGAACAGAAGACGGTGATCCGCGATGTTTCGGGCCGCGTCACCGGATCTGCCACGGCTGCCAAGCCCAACATTTTTGGAGAGACTCGCACGACCTTCCGCGACGAATCAGGGCGCACGTCCGGCACCGGCACACTCACCAAGCCCAATATTTTTGGAGAAACGAAGACCGTGATCCGCGGACTCACGCCAGTTCAACCCAGGAAGAAATAATCACCCCAACCCACCCGAATCATGAGCGACGACTGGATTGAAGATGGCATCCGCGACAACGCAGATGTGGAGATCATCGAGATGCTCTGACCATGCCCTCCCTCCCACCTTTTCCACTCCCGACCGCCCAGTCTTGGGCGGTGGCTGGCGTGAGCCTGTCGAAGAACGAGGAGGCGGTGGTGGAGGGATTGGAGCTGTTTGCGGCAGCTCCTGCGGAGGCGGGTGACGGTTACGCCCGCTGGAAGGCAGAGGTGGAAGCCGAACGGCGCGCTACCGATCTGCCGACGGCAGACAATGACCAAGGTTACACTCAATGGAAGGCGGAGGCTGACGCTGCCCGCCGGGCCTTTGAGCAGCGCTGGGGCATCCCGCTGGGGAAACGCGTGCGGGTGCAACTCCGAGGTGAAGTCCGCGAGCGGGAGGGCCTGCTGCTGGCGGTGGCGGAAACCCCCAGCAAGACGGCCAAGCAACTGCGGCTCCGTCTCGGCACACAGGTTTTCCCTGCCAGCCAAATCGAAATTCTGGTGTGTGTTTAATGCAGATCCGCGCCGAGGACTCAGAGGGCTACTTTACTGGCAAAGATTTATGATTTCCTTTTTCTACAACTGCCCCATAATTTATGAGCTATGAACGCGAAGGAGAACATCACCCGCTGGCGAGCCCTGCCGCCAGAGGAAAAGCTGCGCCGTCGGTGGGAAGCGATTCCGCTGGATGTGGCTCAGAGCATGGCCTTCGAGAGGGAGCCTGTGGCGATCGAGAAGATCACCGCGACACTCGCCCAGATCGCGCCACCCGCTTTATTGAAACCACTCAAGGCACGATGAGCTACACGGAGCTGGCCCCGCTTCTTGCAGATCGCGTGACAATCGTGGAGGCCACAATCCTGGCCGGAGAGTATGCCGCGCAGCCGCTGGATGAATGGCTCATTTTAGATCTGCACCGACGCATCTGTGTGGATCTAGTGCCAGAGTGGGCCGGAAAATGGCGTGACATTGAAGTCACGGTGGGACGGCTGAAGCCTGCGCTGCCATTTCAATTGCCGATGCTGATGCGGGATTATGGTCTGGACCTGCAAGCACGCTGGCAGGCCGCTGCTTCAGGTGAAATGGAACCGCTCCTGGAGTTCTTAGCCTTTGCTGAGGGGCGCTTTCTCACCGTTCATCCTTTTCGGGATTTCAATGGACGGACAATCCGTCTGTTTCTGACCGAATTGCTGCGGCGTCTGGATCTGCCGAGGGTGACGATGGCTCCTGCTGAAGAAAGTGCGCGTCAGATCTATTTCTCTGCCTTGGAAGCCGCTGATCAATTCGACTGGCAGCCACTGATTAGCCTTTGGAATGAACGGCTGTCTGGGCTGGATGGCGACTCAACTCTGACCCGCTAGGACAGTGATGCCATGAGCTGAGCATCAGGCTTCATCATTCATCCTTTCTTCTCATGGACCTTCTTCCCATCTATGCCCTGCAACATCTGCTCTTTTGTGAGCGCCAGAGTGGGCGGAGAATCGTTTCACGGCAGAGGGGAATGTGATGCATGAGAGGGCGCATGACGGTCCGGACAAGACCAAGGCCGGAGTGCGTGTCGTGCGTGGATTGGACGTGAAATCGGAGGCGCTGGGCCTGTCTGGCCAGTGTGATGTGGTGGAGTTTCATCAACAGGTAGAGACGCACTTTGCCACGTCCGACCTTTCTGTGCTCCCCATTGATTATAAACGCGGAAAACCAAAGGCACATCGGGCCGACGAGGTGCAGCTCTGTGCCCAAGCGCTTTGCTTGGAGGAGATGCTTGGCGAGTCAATCCCAGAAGGCCGTCTGTTCTACGGTCAAACGCGGCGGCGTATGGATGTGATCTTTGATGAAGAACTGCGGGCACTCACGGCAGAGTCGGCGCGGTGGCTGCATGAACTGATCGACAGCCGCGAAACGCCGCCCGCTGTTTATGAGGCGCGGAATTGTGATGCCTGTTCTTTGATCGAGCTTTGCAGGCCCAATGCGATGAGGTTCCAGAAAGGGGTGGCGGCGTGGTTTGAAAGACAACTGATCAGCAATGAGAAGGCGACCGTATGATAAAGGCATCTCCGTGTAGCCGCGCTCGCCAGAGCGTGGAACCAAACGCTGACCACCTTCTGGCGAAGGCGGCTACAGCCCGTGGCTGCGTTCGCTAAAACGCGGCGATCTCCAGATGAAGAAACATCTTAACACACTCTTTGTCACTCTTGATGGTGCCTGGCTGGGTAAGGACGGTGAGGCAGTGATCGTCCGCGTCGAAAAGGAAACCAAGATTCGTGTGCCACTGCATAATCTTGACGGCATCGTGGCACTGGGCTGGGACATCTCTTGTAGCGCACCCCTCATGGCGGCCTGTGCCGAAGCTGAGGTGACTCTCTCCTTCTGCACGCCCTATGGCAATTTTCAGGCAGCCGTGCGCGGTTTCACCAGCGGCAATGTGCTGCTACGCCGAGAGCAATATCGACGCGCCGATGATCAAGCAAGCAGTGTGGCCATCGCACGTTACATGATTGCTGCCAAGATCTCTAACCAGCGCACGGTGCTCATGCGGGCGATTCGAGATCATGGTGGGGATGAACGAACTAAACAGCTTATTGCCACCTGCGCCGAACTGGCCTACAATGCCCAAGTGACGAGTCGAGCGGATCATCTGGACACGCTGCGCGGTATCGAGGGAGATGCGGCAAAGCGTTACTTTGAGGTCTTCCCTCAATTGATCACCAACAAGGCTTTTACTTTTTCTGGGCGGGTGAAGCGTCCACCGACCGATCCTGTGAAAATGTTGTCGCCGCCTTCACAGGCGGCGCGGATTGAAACACCACCACCGAGCCTCAGGTCCGAATGGTGAGAGGTCGCCGTCTTCGGGTCTTTTTAGCGCTTGAAGAGGTTCGATTAGGTCGCCCATTCAGGGCTCGGGTTGGTTGGCTTTGCCAACCCAGGGCATCGCCCTGGGCTACGATGGGTTGTCCCGTTGGGACGACAGGCCGTGGAACGGTGACCTAAGTGCCCTGGAACGATGAGATCATGAGGTCATCAGACTGGCTCTGCCAGTCTGCAGCTTTGCCACTCTGCGGTGAAGTCCGTAAGCGGTAGGGCCTGCTACTGAAGATCGAGGAAAACCCCAGCAAGACTGCCAAGCAACTGTGGCTCCCTCTCGGCACGCAGGTTTTTCCAGCTAGATCGAAAGTGTGGTCTGCGTATCATTCAGGCCCGATCAGAGAACTGAACGGGGTAGCGTGAGCGGGCTTCCTCCTCTAACTCAACTTTGAGATTTCCCTTTTCCTATCTGCCGTTATTTTATGAATCATGAAACTACGCCTCGATCTATTGGAACATCTCCGTCCGGAGGACGTGATGGAGGAAGTGCTGGCGAACAATCACCGCTACAAGCCCGAGCCGCTTTTCTCAAAAACTGGGACTGGGAGCTTGTTGTCGGCTTCAACCGAGGAGCGTGCCAGCGAAGTTCAGCGCAGCACGGAGCTAATCAAGAAAGCCATGGAAAGGTCCAAGCAGAGTGGGCAGAGCAGCAGCAAAGAGAGCTGACGTTGGCTGAACTCTTACAATTCCTCAGACATTGCCACCGGTCGGCACCTTTTCTGTTCTTCAATGGGAACACGTTTGCCGACATCGCGCGCCGTATGGTGGATCTGGTGTTTGCCGAACTGGCAGCGCCACGCAGGCGTGAAGTGGTTTCTGCTGTGGCCCACTATGTGGCAGGCGTATTGGATTGGGAACCTATGCATGAAATGATCGACACCTTGTGCGCTTCTGCTGATCTGGTTCCGGGTAGTCAAGTGAAGACACTGCGCGGATCGGTGCAGGGCGTGGTGCTGCGGGTGCTGGAGGACGGGCGCATCGTCTGGCGCACCGAGAGCGGCACGGAACTCACGACGCTGCCAGAAACTCTCACCCGATCAGAGGGCTGAGCGGGCTCCTTGACTGAGTTTCTATCTTCTATGCCTCCTTGCGACCTCGCTGCCTTCCAGACTTGCAGGTTGGGCGAGTCCGCGCCATGGAAAGAGGTCTTGAAAGCCCATCTACCCAATCATCCCACCACGCTTTATCTTATACGCCACGGCGAAGTTGAGGAGCGCTATCACAAAGTCTTTGGCGGTAGCCGGATCGACATGGCGCTGTCGCCCCTCGGGGTTCAGCATGGTCAGGCGGTGGCGCAGTGGCTGAAGGACACGAAAATCGACGCGATTTACGCGAGTCCCATGCTGCGGGTGCAGCAGACGCTGGCCCCGTTAGCTGAGCAGCGCGATTTAAAGCCGACCTTGATCCCGGACCTGCGCGAGGTGGATTTCGGTGAGTGGACGGGGCAGCGCTGGGACGGGGTGCAGGAACACTTTGGCGTGAGTGCGTTTGATTGGCTGGAGATCATCGAGACGCAGGGAATCGCCAATGGCGAATCTGCGGATGAATTGACCCAGCGGGTGCAGCCAGCGCTGCTCCAAATACTGCATGACCACCCACATCAAAGCGTGGCCATTTTTTGTCATGGCGGCATCATCCGCGTGATCCTTGCGCTGATGTTGGAGCAACCGCTGCGTCATATGGCACATTTTAACATCGAGTATGGCAGCATCACCGTGGTGGAGGTGCAGCCTGAAAAGAAACATGCGTTCGAGATCGAACTGATGAATTATTGTCCGCCTGTTTGATCCTTCAAGGCGCTTGCAGACGCCGCTCTTTGACCTGACTTCTAGATTTTCCGTTTCCCATGTTCTCACTTCTCACTGACAAACTCGAAGATACCTTCCGCAAGTTGCGCGGACTGGGTAAAATAAGCGAATCCAATGTGGCTGATGCCATGAAGGAGATCCGCATGGCTTTACTCGAAGCGGATGTGGATTTTAAAGTGGCCAAGGATCTGATCGAAGCGATCAAGGCGCGCGCGCTGGGTGAAGAAGTTCTCAAAACGGTGAGTCCTGGTCAGCAGATCGTCAAAATCTTCAATGATGAACTGGCGAATATTCTGGGTGGTGGTGCCACCGATCTCGACTTGAGCCCCCCGCAGCGCATTCTCATGGTGGGTCTGAATGGTGCGGGTAAGACGACGACCTCAGCCAAGCTGGCCAACTGGCTGAAAAAGCAGGGTAAGCGTCCGCTGCTGATCGCTCTGGATCTGTATCGACCAGCGGCGGTGACTCAGCTGCAAGTGCTGGGACAGCAGCTGGGCGTGCCTGTCTGTGTGCCACCGGTGGGTGAAACCGATGTCGTCAAGGCGACGAAGGCGGCTTTGAAATGGTTGGAAGAGCAGGGCAGTGGGATCGCTATTTTTGATACAGCGGGCCGTCAGGAAATCGATGAAACCCTACTCAGTGAATTGAAGAAGGTTCGTGATCTGGTGCAGCCACGCGAGACTCTGCTGGTGGCAGACGCAGCGACGGGTCAGCAGGCGGTCAGTGTGGCCACGAAGTTTCATGAGACGGTGACGATCACCGGTCTGATCATGACCAAACTGGACGGGGATGCCCGCGGTGGTGCCCTGCTGTCCATGCGCCAGGTGACGGGTTGCCCAGTGAAGTTTCTCGGTGTGGGGGAAAAGGTGGATCAGCTGGAGGTCTTCCACCCGGATCGCATGGCTCAGCGCATTCTCGGCATGGGCGATGTGGTGAGTCTGGTGGAGAAAGCGGCCCAGGAGATCGATGAAAAAGAGGCCATGGGCATGATGCGCCGCATGGAGGAGAACAAGTTTGACCTGACGGACATGCTCAAGCAGTTGAACTTCATGAAGAAGCTAGGTCCGCTGGAAGGGCTGATGGGCATGATCCCAGGCATGAGCAAACTTAAAAACATGCCCGGTGTGGATGACAAGCGCATGAAGCATACGGAAGCGCTGATCCTGTCGATGACGCCGAAAGAGCGTCGGAATCCAGGCATCATCAATGGCAGTCGTCGCAAACGGATTGCTCAAGGCAGTGGCCGTCCCGTGATGGAGGTGAATCAGCTTTTGAAGCAGTTTGAAATGATGAAGCAAATGATGTCGAACAAAGGTGCGATGGCTCAGATGGCGGGTGGTCTTTTTGGCGGTGGCGGCGGTATGCCACAACTGCCTAAAGGCATGATGCCCGGTAAAATGCCAAAGAGCAAATTCGGCAAAGGTTTCCGTCTAGGGGGCTAGGGTCTGATTCTTTTACCAGTGCCGCTTGGCAAACTTCAAATACTGCTGCCAGTCGTAATCGGTGACATCGTGTTTCCCGGTGCGGATATGGTAGGCGATGGCATCGCCGACGGGGGAGTCGATGGCGGGCTGCTCGGTCACTCCATAACCTTTTTTGCCGAAGAGGGCATACACGGGTTCTGCCTGCAGACCGCTGAGAAACTCGCCCTTGGGATCGGCCCAGGTATCCTCGACCGCGCTGGCGATGTAGATCGGGCGGGGTGCCGCTAGGGCGATGAGCATGTGCTTATCGATGGGGCAGGCGGCTTCTTGATTGGCGTAGTTGACGTAGGTCTTGGTGAACCAATGCGGAAACGCTTTAGTAATGACCGCCGTGGTTTCACCAATGTTCCGACGCATGAGAGCGGCACCGCCTTCCCCAGAGTTATTGGAAATGACGACGTCAAAGCGCTGATCCTGCGCACCTGCCCAGAGAGAGGTTTTGCCCAGTCGAGAGTGACCGATCACTGCGAGCTGTTTGGCATTCACGTCGGCATCTGTTTCTAGGTAATCGGCGATCCGGCTCAGGCCCCAGGCCCAAGCACCAATGGCCCCCCAATCGCCCTCTTTCCATTCGGTGGCAGGCCCATCTTGGCTGAGCACCGCGCGCAGACCTTCCTTCCAGCCCTCGGCCTGATCAGGCTCCACATCGCCATAGTAATAGCTCGCTACAGCGCAGCCTTGATCGATGATCATCTCCAGCGGCCAGCGGCTGCTTTCGCTGCCACGGCTGGCTTCGGTGGCTCGGTTGTTGACGATGTTTTTGTCCTTGCTGGCGCGCATCCAGCGGGTGGAAAGAGGGATGTCCGTTTCTGGGCTGACGGCATGGTTGCCGTTGAAGCTTGGGCCGACAAAACATGGGGCTGGTTTGCCCAATCCATTCGGTGTGTAAAGCATCACGTCCATGCCTGCCCAGGCGGGATGCTCGGGCAGGGAAAGATGGATGAGTTTGCGCGTGGCCTTGCCGCCAAGAGCGTCTTTTTTGACCTCCGTGACTTGGAAGTCCACCTTTCCCCAGGTGGCCGCTGACGGGGTTTTGCCGAAGACATGCTGCTCAAAAAGCGCCAGCACTTCTGGGCGACGCATATGGGTCCATTCGTCAGCGGTCGTCACTGCTTTGCCCGCCTGTGTTTTGAGAAGCGCCGGCAGAGTGTAGGGCGGGATTTTGGATTCGTCGTAGTTTGCGAGTTTTTGCTGAGCTTCAGCAAAGTCTTCACCGACGAGGAGAGCTGAGATCATGAGGAGAGAAAGCAGATGGCGGGGCATGGATCTCCTATGAACGAACCTTCACAGTCGTTTCCATCGGTTATCAGTCAGCTTTTAAAACTCAGCCCAACTTGGCCAAGCTGTCATCCAGAGCAGCGATGACGGTGCCGATGCTGGCTTCAGTCTCATCACCCATGTTGCTGATGCGGAAGGTTTTGCCTTTCAGCTTACCGTAACCACCATCAATGATCATGCTGTGGTTCTTCTTGAGAAGGCCAATGAAGGCTGCCACATCGATGTTCCTGTTGTTGGCCACGCAAGTCAACGATTTGGAGCGGTAACCTTCTGGGGCAAAGAACTCAAAACCATTGCGGCGCACCCAGTCGTGCACCATGCCGTTGAGTTGAGCATGACGAGCGAAGCGGTTGTCGATGCCTTCCGCAAAGATTTTTTGCAGCTGATGACGCAAGCCGTAGATCAGGCTGATGCAGGGAGTGCTAGGCGTCATGCTTTTTTCGCCGTTCGATTGGAATTCCAGGAAGTCGAAGTAGTAGCCGCGATCATTGATCGTGGCGGCGCGAGCCATGGCGGCTTCGGAAGCGGTGAAGAGCGCCAATCCTGGAGGCATGGCTAAGGCTTTTTGGCTGCCAGTCAGAAGCACATCGATGCCTAGTTCATCAAAATTCACGGGCACGGTGGTGAATCCGGAAACGCTGTCCGTGATGAACATGACGTCAGGATACTTTTTCTTCAGCGCTGCAATTTCAGCAATGGGGCTGAGCACGCCCGTGGAGGTCTCGTTGTGGATGAAGGTCACCGCGTCGAACTCACCGGTGGCCAGACGTTTGTCGATTTCAGCAGCCAGGATCGGTTGACCCCATTCCACTTGATAAGCTTCGGCTTCCTTGCCGCAGCGTTTGGAGACGTCCAGCCACTTGTCAGAAAAGGCGCCATTGCAGCAATTGAGAACCTTTTTCTTCACCAGGTTGCGGATGGCCCCTTCCATTACCCCCCAGGCGGAGGAGGTGCTCAAGAAGACCTGCTGCTTGGTGCCAAATAGGGTCTGCAGCATGGGCTGGATTTCTGCATAGAGATCCTGAAAGCCTTTGCCACGATGTCCCATCATGGGCTGTGCCATGGCGGCAAATGTGTCTTCGCTGACTTCGATCGGACCTGGGATGTAGAGTTTGACGTGAGTGCTCATGAATTGGGGGAAGTGGATACGGCTGCAGCCGAGAAAAGAGCGCAGAGATTAGGGCAGGAAACTGCTCTGGCAAGGACTGATCCCCATTCTCCTAGACCTTACTTTGCGAAAGCCTTGTCCTTGGCATTGCCACCACTGCTCAGGTAGGCCAGTAGATTGAGCAGTTCATCTTGATTCAGGGCATTGATCATGCCGGGAGGCATCATGGAAACCTTGCGGGTTTCTTTCTTCGCAATGTCGCTCTCGTTGATGGCGAGTTGGTCGCTTGGGGAGAAGGGGTTGGTCATGATGAAGATTTGCCCATTTTCCTCGACGACAATTCGGCCCAGGATAGTGCTGCCATCTTTTTTGGTGATCTCGTGGCTGTCGTATTGATCGGAAATGACTTTGCTTGGATCAACGATGTTTTCCATCAGATCCCGCATGGTGTAGCGATTGCCGATGCCGGTGAGATCCGGGCCGATACTGCCGCCGTCGCCATTGAATCGGTGGCAGGTCGCGCACAGGGTGCTGCGATACATGGCTTCACCATTGGCAAAGTCGCGGCCTTTCAGGCCATTGGCGGTGAGTTTGACGACTTCATCCACTGTCCAGGCTCTGCCAGGCCCTTGCGGGGCCACGTAGTTGGGGATGGTGATGGTTTCTGTTTTGCTGCTGAGTTCTTCGAGAGCCGCGAGTTCTTCCTTTGGGGCAAAGGTGGCCAAAGCGTCTTTGCGAATGTTTTCGATGAAGCCTTTAAAGCTGTTGCCACCCTTCCAGGTGCGGGCGCGGGGGAACCAGGAAAAGTACGTTTTTCTCAGTTCGGGAGTCCAGCCTGCGGTGGCATTGCGAAGAGCAAACATGTAGCTGATCTGCTGGCCGTTGGGGCGACTGCCCGCAGCAGCTCTAGCCGCATTTGCGTAGCCATCGTTTCGGCTTAAGACCGCATCGGTAGCGACTTCTTGGAAGTCGTCCTTGGCTGTGGCCATGAGAGCAAGCGTTTTGACTGGAGCCTTGGTGGAATCCAAAACCACGAGCAATTGGCAGAGTTCACGATTGATGAGAGCATCTTCAGCTGGGTATGCCGCCTCCAAAATGGCAGCCGTTTTAGCGCAGACCTCAGGCGCTGGTTTACCCAGGCGGATGAGCATGAGCTGAAGGGCCCGAAGTGAGGCGAGTTGTTGATTGAGAGTGAGGCCGCTGCTTTTCAGGCTGGTGAGAACGCGCAGCATCTGTTCCTGCAATTCAACTTTGTCTGGGGCGACCGATCCAATGGGCGCGGAGGAGGTGCCCGCGGGTTTCGAGGCTGGTTTGCCGCCTTCATTCCCAGTTCCGCCACCGCTCATGCGGGCTAAGGCGACCATGGCCTCAATCAGGGCCTGTGGATGAGTTTCAGCCAGTGCTTTCGCCTTCCAAAGTTCAACCGGTAGGCGCTCAATGGCCACACGCGCTGCGTAGCGCACATGACGATCGCTGTGACTCAGGTAGGGCCAGGCCATCGACAGGATTTTTTGGGGATCGCCTTCTGCATGCATGGCTTCCAGCGTCTGGCGCATGCGCGATTCCTCATCTTGGGGCAGTGCTTTTGCGGCCGCGGTGGATTCTTCTCCAACATAGGTCACCCGATAAATGCCGGATTGAGTTCGACGACCACCCACGGCAAAGTACATGGCTCCGTCCTGCGGGTGGATGACGACATCTGTCAGTGGGAGGGGCTTACCGAAAACAAACTCTTCTTTCTCCGCAATGAAGCTGCCACCTTTAGGCTGCAAGTGAATGGCCCACATGGTGCCATAGGTCCAGTCATTGATGAAAACAGCGCGCTGATACTTGGCAGGAAATTTGGCACCATTACCACTGACCACACCAGTCGGACTGCCTGGGCCGATATCGATTGTGGTGGGCAGGCTGTCGGGATAATAACCGGGCCACTTACCGCTACCGCTGCGCCAGCCATAGTCGGCACCACTCACACAGTGGTTGACGCGAGTAGGCCGATACCATGGGGAACCGATGTCCCACTCCATATCAGCATCGTAGGTGAACAGCTCGCCACTGAGATCAAAGGCAATGTCGAATTCATTGCGGAAGCCATAGCAGAAGAGTTCCAGGTTTTTCCCGTCTGGGTCCATGCTGCAAATGTAACCGCCGGGTGCGGTAATGCCGCGGGCATGGCCATTGGCATCCCACATGCGTGGAAGGACGTGGTCTTCGTCCCAAGCTTTGGCGGCACGGCTTTTTTGGATTCCTTCAGGCAGCTTGGTGTGGTTGCCACAGTTAAAAAAGATGCGCTTACCGTCTGGGCTAAGGATCATGCTGTGCAGTCCGTGCTCACCACCGCCTGCCATGGTATGCAGCTTTTCTGTCTTATCGTATTGATCGTCACCATTGGTATCGGTGAGACGGAAAAGACCGTTGTCTTTGCCGTTTTCATTCACCATCACGTAGAGACTATTAAAGGCATAAAGCAGACCATGGGCTTTGCCCATGTCGATGCTGAGTTTTTCTGGTTTTAGAGTCTCTGCCTTTCCGATCGCAGGCACGGGCATGCGATAGATACTACCGTATTGGTCACAGGCAATCAGGCGGCCTTTTGGATCCACCGTGAGCGCCACCCAGGAGCCTTCTTGGTCTTTGGGAACGTTGTAGAGTTTCTCCACCTTGAAGCCTTTGGGCGCGGTGATGTCTGCCGCAGCGATGGATTCGGCAGGGCCGTTATTTTTACCGTTGCCGCTGCCGATTTTTCCGTCGAAGGGCTTGCCCCAAGGTCCTTTGCCGTATTCCTCAATGACGAGAGCCTTCTTGAAATCCTGAGTGCCCGTTTTGGCAGCTTCCCACTTGCTATTGGTCTCGATGACGATGTCCTCACGACCTGCTGGCAGTCTCAGGGTGATCCGAGCGACTAGGGCTGCGACACCTCCTTTGTTGGTGGCGTTGAAGATGAGTTCGTTGCTTTCGCCACGCTTGAGATGTTGACTGACGTCGGCTTTGGCGGGCTGCATCCAGTCCTCATTGCTGAGGACTTTTTGGCCGTTGAGGCTGGCGGTGGCTCCGTTGTCGCAGGTCAGCTCTAGGGTGGCGAGTTGCGCATTCTGCGGCACTTCAAATCGGTGGCGAAAGGTGACGGCTTTGTCTTTGTTGCCATCTTTGGATAGCCAGATCCATTGTGGGGCGGCTTGCAGGCTGGTCGCTGTCAGAACAAGGGTCAGAAAAAGGGTCAGAAAAAGGAATCGCATAGGAAGCCTTAGAGTACGGACCTTGGGGCTCTCTTTTGCAGCAATCTGCATTTTGTCTGGATTAGCTCTGACAGAGACTAAGCAGTTGATTGCAAACTTGGTCGGCGCGAACGGGGGCGTTGTGGGGAAGACTTTTGAAGTTGCCGATGAGGATGGGCCAGTCAGCACTGTCTTCGGGAATGCGGCCGTGGCTGCCTTTGACTAGGGTCGCATCCAGAGGAATCACGTCCATGAGGTAGCGGAAGCCGAGTTTCTTTTTGGCCAAGCTCAGCGCGAGTTTGAGCTTGGGCGCTTTGAGTTTGGGGTCCAGGAAAAGCTCAGCGGGGTCATAGCCACATTTCCGGTGAATGTCCACGCAGCGGGCAAAGTCGGGCGCTTTGGCGTCATCCTGCCAGTAATAGTAAGTGAACCAACTGCGCGCGTCGGCCACGGCAACGAGGTCGCCACTGCGAGAGTGATTCAGGCCTGCGTAGTGCTTTTCGACCTTGCCAAGCACCTGCTGCACGCCTGGGGTTTGAACTAGCACTGAGCGAACTTCTTCCAGGATCGTTGGGTCGTTCACGTAGATGTGAGCCAGTTGATGGTCGGCGATGGCAAAGGCACGTGATCCGCCTAGATCCAGAGTTTCACGACCGACTTCGTCTTTGATGGAAAGCCAGCCATGCTCGCGAAAGATGCGGTTCAGGTGCACCGGCTGATCGACATCGGTGATGCCGTATTCGGACAGCAGAACGCACTGGATTTGGCGGCTCTCGTAAAAGGTGATGAGGTCGCCGACGACGTCATCAATCTGCTTCAAATCGTGCTGGATGATGTCCATCTTCAGGCCATGACGCTGGAGATTGTAGTCAAGATGCGGGAGATAGACGAGGCTGAGATCGGGCCAGTGTTTTTCTTCGATCCATTTGGCGCTGGCGGCGATCCATTGAGAGGACTGAATGCCGCTGTCGGGTCCCCAGAAGTGGCGGAAGGGGAAGTCGCCGAGGTCACGCTTGATGCGATCTCTCAGGCCCATGGGCTGGGTGTGTACGTCGAAGACTTTGCTGCCGTCACTCAGGTAAAGCGGCCGCGGAGTGATGGTGAAGTCGGCAGTGGAATACATGTTGTACCACCAGAAGACTTTGGCACAGGTGAACTCGCGGTTTTGCTTGCGCAGCAGGTCCCAGAGTTTTTCACCGTGGACGAGAGATTCGGGCTGTTTCCAAAAGCGGTGTTCAGCGTAGTCGCGGTCATACCAGCCATTGGCCACAGCTCCGTGCTCTTTCGGCAGGGTACCGGTGACATAGGTGGCCTGGGCCGTGCAGGTGACGGCAGGCAGGACAGGCTCGATCAGTGCGCTGCGATTCCTTTCCATGAAGGCTCGGATGTTGGGCGTGTGATCGCCAATGAGCCGAGGGGTGAGCCCGACGACATTAAGGATGGCCGTGCGGTTCATGAAACGTGAGCAAGTGAGAGTGGAAGCAAGCTACCAGCGGATGACCGAGCTGGCCCAAGTGAAGCCGCCCCCAAAGGCGACGAGCAGAACAATATCACCAGGCTTCAGGCGACCTTGGCGATTGGCTTCGTCAAGGGCGACGGGAATGGTTGCTGCGCTCGTATTGCCGTATTTATCCACGTTCATGAAGGCTTTCTCATGCGGCAAATCAAGGCGATCGGCAATGGCGGTAATGATGCGTGCATTGGCCTGATGAGGAATGACGAGGGAGATGTCTTCCTTGGTCAGTCCAGCCATCTCGAGGGCTTTTTCGCTGGCCTGGCACATGCGTGTGACCGCATGTTTAAAGGTCTCTTTGCCTTCCATGTGGATGGTGTTCAGGCGGCTGTCGATGTTCGCTGCGGTAATCGGACAGGCGCTGCCGCCTCCTGGCACGCGCAGCAGATTGACTAAATTTCCATCGCTACCCATGACGGTGCTCAGCACGCGGCCTGGGGCTGATGTGTCGGAATCGACCGCGCGAATGACCACGGCTCCGGCCCCGTCGCCAAAAAGGACACAGGTGTTACGGTCGGTCCAGTTGACGAGGGTGCTGAGCTTTTCAGCGCCAATGACAAGAGCGGTGCTGCGGGTGCCGGCATTCAAGAAGTTACGGGCGATTTGCAGGGCATACAGGAAACCGGAACAGGCAGCACTGACGTCGAAACACACCGCGTTGCTGGCACCGATGTTCTTCTGCACAAAGCAGGCGGTGGAAGGGAAGGGCATGTCTGGCGTGACCGTGGCGACGACGATCAAGTCGATTTCCTCAGGCTTCACACCGGCAGAGTCCATGGCGCGTTCGGCAGCCTTTGTGGCTAGGTCACTGGTGGCTTGGTTCTCTGCTGCGATCCGGCGCTCTTTAATGCCGGTGCGTGTCGTGATCCATTCGTCAGAGGTATCGACGATTTTAGAGAGATCATCATTCGTGAGGATTTTTTCCGGCATGTAACTACCGGTGCCGATGATGCTAGAGACGCAAGGGGATGACATGGTCGGGAAAAGGAAAGGATGGCCAGATTACAGGTGGCCGTGAAGCAGAAGATGTTGGGAGATGGCGGCCTCGATGTGAGGGTTCACTTGATGAGAAATCGTTTCGCAGGCCATGCGCAAGGCATTTTTCATGGCATAAGCACTGGCACCACCGTGGGCGATGATGGTGATGCCATTGAGTCCTAACAGAGGCATGCCGCCTGATTCATCGGCACTGGTGCGTTTGTGCACCCGCTTGAAGGCGGGCTTGGCTAACATGCCGCCGATTTTGGAGCGAGTGGTGCTCATGATTTCAGATTTGATCATGCCAAACATGGCATGGGCTAGGGCTTCCGAGGTTTTCAGAATGATGTTGCCGGTAAAGCCGTCACAGATGACCACGTCAGGCGGTGTTTCCCAGAGGTCGTGGCCTTCGACATTGCCAATGAAATTGATCCCTGGGGTGGTGCGTAGCAGCTTGCTGGTTTCTTTGCACAAGGCGTTGCCTTTTTCCTCCTCCGTGCCGTTTGACATGAGTCCGATGCGCGGGTTCTCGCGGCCTAGCACATGCCGAGCGTAGGCGCTCCCCATGAGTGCATTTTGGACGAGGTGGCCGGGCAGGCTGTCAGGATTGGCACCGGCGTCGATGAGAACCCAGTGATGGGATCTGGACGGCATGATGGCTGCGATGGCTGGCCGCTCAATGTGGGGTAGGGTGCGTAGCTTGATCAGGCTGGCCGTGACGGCGGCTCCGGTGTGCCCGGCGCTGACGACGGCGTCTGCGAGGCGGTCTTTGACCAGATCGACAGCGCGCGAGATGGAACTGTCCTTTTTTTTCCGCACGGCGTCCAGACCGCTGTCGTTCATGTCCACGATCTGATAGGCAGGCACGATCTCCAGTTTGGGACTTTGCGGGATGGCTTGCTGTTGCATCTCCCGCTCGATCACTTCAGGCACGCCGACCAAATAGATCTTTTCGATCTGTGGCAGTTCCGCCAGGGCCAGCTTGACGCCGCCCATGGGGTTTTTGGGGGCATGGTCGCCCCCCATCACATCCAGCGCGATTTTCATTCCTCAAAAATGGGTTGATTCAAAACAAGTTCCATGAGCTTAAAGCGTGCCGTGTGGGGTTTGCAAACAGCGAATCCCCAGCCCGATCAGAAGAATCAATGCAGGAAATGGCGGTGACCGGTGAAGACCATCGCCAGCTTCCTCTCATCAGCTGCTGCGATGACTTCCTCATCCCGCATGGAGCCGCCGGGCTGAATGGCCGCCGTTGCGCCGGCTTCGGCGCAGGCGATGAGGCCGTCGGCAAAGGGGAACATCGCATCACTAGCCACGACACTGCCGGCGAGGGAGAGGCCTGCTTCCTGAGCCTTCCAAATGGCAATCCGGCAGGAATCCACACGGCTCATTTGGCCTGCGCCGATGCCGAGTGTGCGGTCATGGGTGGCAAAGACAATGGCGTTGGATTTGACATGCTTGACGATACGCCAAGCAAAGCGCATGGCCTCGATCTCGTCGCGGGTCGGTGGGCGCTTGGTCTTCACTTTGCTTTCTAGATCCTCGAGCCCCATGGCGCGTGGATCGCTGTCCATCACCATGAATCCGCCCGGGGCGTTGCGGATGACAGGCTCACTGAGGGTCTGTGTCACGCTTGGCAGCATCTGGATGAGACGAAGGTTTTTCTTTTTCTGCAAAAGAGCCCGGGCATCGGCATCAAAGTCCGGGGCGATGATGATGTCGGTGAAGATCTCCGAGATGATGCGGGCCAGACCGACGGTCATGCTGCGGTTGATCACGATCACGCCGCCAAAGGGAGCCTGTTTATCCGTTTCGAAGGCTTTGGCCCAAGCTTCACGCAGATCTTCATCCGCACAGCCAACGCCACAGGGATTGGTGTGTTTTAAAATAGCGACGCAGGGGCGGCGGAATTCTTGAATCAGGGCTGCTGCCCCATGGATGTCGAGAATGTTCGTGTAACTGAGGTCCTTGCCATGCAGCTTCACAAAGTAGTCGCTGAAGTTGCCATACAGAGCCGCTTTCTGGTGCGGATTGTCGCCATAGCGAAGCTCGCTGTGCAGAGGTAGGGTCAGGGAGTAGTTTTTTTGCGTCAGTTGTTCCTTATTCAGGAAACCAGCGATGGCCGCATCATAGCTAGAGGTGCGCTGAAAGACCTTGCAGGCTAAACGCTCACGGGTGGCCAGGGTGGTGTCACCTTTGTTCTCGTTCATCTCGGCCAGAACACCTGCGTAATCAGCGGGGTCGGAGATGACGGTCACCCAGCGGTGGTTCTTAGCAGCGCTGCGCAGCATCGAGGGGCCACCGATATCGATGTTTTCGATGGCTTCTTCCAGCGTGACGTCCTTTTTGGTGATGGTCTGCTCAAAGGGGTAGAGATTCACGATCACCAGATCGATGACTGGAATGTCGTGGGTTTTGGCGTTCTTTTTATCTTCCTCATTGTCACGGCGTTGCAACAGGCCGCCATGCACCTTTGGGTGCAGGGTTTTGACGCGACCATCAAACATTTCAGGAAAACCTGTGTGCTCTGAGACATCAATCACAGTAAGCCCGCCGTCCTTTAAGTGTTTGGAGGTGCCTCCGGTGGAGAGTAGCTCCACACCGAGTTTTGCCAGTCCTTTGGCAAAGTCGAGCAGACCGGTTTTATCAGAAACAGAGAGAAGGGCGCGGGCGATAGGCATGGATTGAAAGAAGAGTTTCGGGAGCTCACTAGTAAAGGGGGATTTCCCCTTCGGGCAAGGACGGGTTGCAGTCAGAAGCGGCTCGAGGGTTCTTGGTGTTGCTGGTTTGATAGCCAGTTTAATGGGTCAGATTCGGCTTTGTGACGTCTGCGGCTTGACCGTAAGCGTTTCTGGAATGACATCAAGATCCCCCCCTCATGCCCCCTGCCACACTTGAAATCTCTGCTCAGCCGCCAGAAAAACTGACCGGTATCCAAATCGACAAAACGAAAACGGCAGCAGCTGGTGTTCCTGCGGTCACCAATTCCCTCAAGCACGTGTATGGCAACAGTGGTCTTTTGCGTGGCACGGCAGCCATGCTGAAAATCAATCAGTGGAAGGGTTTTGATTGCCCAAGTTGTGCTTGGCCGGATCCTGATGATCACCGCAGTGCCTTTGAGTTTTGTGAAAATGGGGCCAAGGCAATTGCTTCGGAAACAACCAAGCAGCGGGTGACGCCGGAGTTCTTCGCTCGGCATAGTGTGGCGGAGCTTTCTCAGTGGAGTGATTTTGAAATGGATCAGGCGGGGCGCTTAACGCACCCGATGGTGCTGAGAGAAGGCCAGACCCATTACCAGCCGATTGCTTGGCAGGAGGCCTTTGAGCTGATCGCTCAGGAATTAAATGCCCTGTCGTCTCCCGATGAAGCTGTTTTTTATACTTCAGGACGGGCAACGAATGAGGCAGCGTTTCTGTATCAGCTCTTTGTGCGCCAGTTCGGGACCAACAACCTGCCTGACTGCTCAAACATGTGCCACGAATCCAGTGGTGCGGCCATGATGGAGGCCGTGGGTGTTGGCAAAGGCACCGTGACACTGAAGGATCTTGAGACGGCGGAGACGATCTTGATCCTGGGTCAAAATCCTGGAACCAATCATCCGCGCATGTTGACGAGCCTGCAGCGTGCCGTTGAGGCTGGGGCAACGATTATTGCAGTCAATCCCATGAAGGAGGCTGGACTGACTGGCTTCATGCATCCACAGCAGGTGAAGGGAGTCATGGGCATGTCCACGCCGCTGGCCACTCAGTTTCTGCAGGTGCGCCTGAATGGGGATCAGGCTCTGCTGAAGGCAATCGCTAAAACGCTCGTCGAGGAGGGCAGCTATGACGAGGCTTTCATCCGAGAGCACACGGTAGGTTTTGATGAGTATCGCACCCATCTTTTGGCGCTAGATTGGAATGACCTCGAGAGCATCTCTGGCCTGCTACGCGCAGACATGGAAAAAGCAGCGCGTCAATGTGCTGCTGGGCAGCGCAAGCTGATTTCCTGCTGGGCCATGGGCCTGACACAGCACAAGAATGCTGTGGCGACCATTCAGGAGGTGGTCAACGTGCATCTCCTCCTGGGAGCCGTCGGGCGTGAGAGTGCTGGGCTCTGTCCAGTGCGCGGTCACAGCAATGTGCAGGGAGATCGCACGATGGGTATTTTTGAAAAGATGCCAGAGTGGTTTATGGACCGCTTGGAGCAGGTATTTGAATTCAAAGTGCCGCGTCACCATGGATGGGATGTCGTCGCCTCGATTCGGGCCATGCATGAAGGGCGCGGAAAAGTTTTTTATGCTTTGGGAGGGAATTTCCTCCAAGCGACCCCTGACACTGAATACACGGCAGAGGCGCTTCGTCGCTGCCATCTCACGGTTCAGATCAGCACGAAGCTCAACCGTAGTCACTTGGTCACAGGCCGCACAGGTTTGATCCTGCCCTGCTTAGGGCGCAGTGAAGTGGACATTCGTGGCCATGAAGATTCGTTTTTGACGGTGGAAAATAGCATGAGCGTCGTGCATACCTCCCATGGTCAACTTGAGCCTGCCTCACCGCACTTGCTCAGCGAGCCGGATATCGTCGCCCGCACGGCAGACGCTGTTTTGGGGGATCGCTCCAACGTGAACTGGAGGTATCTAGCGGAAAATTACGATCGCATTCGTGATCTCATTGAAAAGGTCGTGCCCGGCTTTGAGGACTTCAATGTCCGTGTCCGCAAGCCTGGTGGGTTTTATTTACCGAACCCTGCACGCGAGCGCCGCTGGGAGGTTCCCGGTGGCAAGGCTAAGATCAAGACCCATACTCTTGATTGCGTCACGACGAGTTCTGGTCAGCTCTTGCTGCAAACCTTCCGCAGTCATGATCAGTTCAATACGACGGTCTATGGCCTGAATGATCGTTATCGAGGCATTGGCAACGAGCGCCGAGTGATCTTCATGAATCCCGATGACATGAAAAGTCGCAGCATCAGTCCTGTGAGTCCAGTGGACATCACCAGCCATTTTCAGGGTGAGGAGCGTCATGCCCGGCGCTTTTTGGCGATCCCCTACGATCTTCCGTCAGGAAGTTGTGCTGCCTATTTTCCTGAGGCGAACGTGCTGGTGCCGATTGGTAGCTTTGCTGACATTAGCCTGACGCCAACTTCCAAAAGTGTCATCGTGACGGTTGCTTCATCCCAAGCGTGATCGCGCTCGTATAAAAATCACTGACTTATGAAAACTCTCTTCGCTTCCCTCCTTATGATCTCCTCCCTGCACGCCGCCGATTTACAATCCATCCCGTTGACAAGCATTGATGGCAAAGAGGTCACGCTCAAGGAGTATGCTGGCAAAGCCGTGTTGATCGTCAATGTGGCCTCTGAATGTGGATACACCGGCCAGTATGCGGGCTTACAGGCCTTGCATGACAAGTATGCCAAAGCGGGCTTCACCGTTTTGGGCTTCCCTTGCAATGACTTTGGTGGTCAGGAACCTGGCAGTGAGGCCGACATCAAGACCTTCTGTTCGAGTCGTTACCATGTGACTTTTCCGATGTTTTCGAAGGTCAAAATTCTCGGGGCAGATCAAAGCCCACTCTTTGCCCAACTCACCGCGACAGGTGGTGATGTGGGCTGGAACTTTGAGAAATTCTTGATTGGTAAAAACGGCCAGTTGCTTTCCCGCTTTGGATCCGACGCCGAACCTCAGGGAGCTGAGATCGAAGCCGCTGTTAAAAAAGAATTAGGTCAGCCCTAGGCCGTTTTGATCAGGCGAGGTAAACGTTTTGAATCCAGACTTGCGGGGCTGGTCAGCCGATCCATAGCTGAGAGGTGCAATTGGATGTCATTACCCTTTTCCCTGAACTCATTAGCGTGCCGATGCGCACCAGCATCATGGGCCGTGCCCAGGAAAAGGGGGCCGTTTCGGTAGGGGTTCATGATTTGCGGGAAGATGGACTGGGCAGACATAAGCAGGTGGATGATACGCCATATGGAGGTGGGCAGGGAATGCTGCTGCGTCCTGAGCCTTTGTTTGCCGCCTTGGAAAAACTACATACACCGAGTAGTCGTGTTCTTTTGATGTCTCCTGCTGGGAAACGATTTGATCAGGCAACGGCTAGGCGTCTCAGCGCAGAAGAGCATTTGATTTTTATCTCGGGCCATTATGAGGGCATTGATCAGCGAGTGGTTGATCATTGGGTGGACGAGGAATTGAGTCTTGGGGATTATGTGCTGACCAATGGCAGCATTGCCGCAGTCATTGTGATGGATGCCATCGTGCGCCTGTTGCCTGGAGTGCTGGGAGATGACCTGAGCGCGGTCGAGGAGTCCTTTGGCCAGAATGGACTGCTTGAGGCCCCTCACTACACCAAACCTGCGGAATTTCAGGGATTGAAGGTGCCAGAGATTTTACTCAGTGGGAACCATGGCAAGATCGCGCAATGGCGTCATCAGCAGGCGTTGGAGCGAACTCGTCGGGTGCGCCCAGATTTGCTGGAGACCAAAGGTCTTCCCTGAAACAAACTAGGCCAACCGGAAGGTTGGCCTTGTTTCTGAAGGACTAGAGGCAAGCCGATTAGGCTTTGGGCAAGACGTATTCGTACGTGCCATTGGCTCCCGCAAACGGGATGGGATACTTGCCATTGGCATCCGCGATCAGCGGGGCTGGGCCATCAAGCGTAAGTTTGTCCACATTCGGGGCAAATTCGTGATCGTGGTTGACGACTTGGTCGTAGGTCACGAGTTGGCCGGTGTGTGCCGACATGCGTCCCATGACGGTGACGAGGCTTGCTTTGGCGCCGCGCTCGACCTCGTTGTAGGGTTTGTCGTCGACGATGGCGTCCACCAGATCTTGCCACTCCAAGTCGTAGGGGTTTGGCTCCTGTTTAGGGCCGCGCCAGATGATTTCTTTAGGGTTCTTATTCTGACCTTTGAAGGTCATGGCCTTGGATGGGAAGTGGCCTGCTGTGGAGATGACGGCCATGCCTTTGGAGCCGTGGACATAGCTGGCAAATTCGTTGTGAGTCTTCATGGCGTTGCGGCCTTCTAACCAGAACTTGCTGCCATCACGGAAGGTGTACTCGACGCTGTAATGGTCAAAATTTTGGTCGATGTGGTCGCCACGATCCGAGCGACCGCCGGTGGCTTTCGCTTCAATTGGAAAGTCGTTTTTCATCCAGCAGATTTCATCAATGTTGTGGATGTTGAAGTCGCTGAATGCTCCGCCTGAGGCCCAGAGGAAGGAGTGGAAATTTTTGATCTGCCAGAGCAACTCACTTTTATCCGTGTTCGGATCACGTGGCAGAGTGAAGCAGGTTCCTACGGGACCCTGGAGTCGGTAGGCTCGGCCGAGGATGATGTCACCGATTTCCCCCTGCTGGATGCGATCAAAGAGCTCACCACGCACACGGCAGTGACGGCACATGAGACCCACGCCAACTTTCATGTTTTTAGCCTTGGCTTCCTCGCCTAAGGCCAGCATGCGTTTACCACTGGGGCCGTCCACGCAAATGGGCTTTTCCATGAAGACGTTGACGCCTTTTTCGATGGCGTATTTGAACTGTGCCCAGCGGAAAGCAGGTGGGGTCGAAAGGATGACGACGTCGTTCGGCTTGAGAACGTCGATGGCTTGTTTGTAGGCATCAAAGCCAATGAACTTGGAATCCGCAGAAACCGAGAAGCGATCTGGGTGCTTGTTGCTCAGGCCCTGAAAGCTGGATTCCAATCGGGTCTCAGAGACATCGGCCATGGCCACGAGGCGTGTGCCCTGCTTCACGCCCATTGAATTGCTGGCTGCTCCCGTGCCACGTCCACCACAGCCGACGAGTGCTACATTGATGGTATCATCGCCAACGGCATGAACGTAAGGGATTTTGATGCCAGAAAGTACCGAAATGCCTGCGACCGCTTGGGTGGAGGTTTTGAGAAAATCGCGTCGTGATGAAAGAACAGGTGTGGATTCCATAGGGTGTGGATTGTGGATGAAATGAACGTTGGTGAACAAGCTTTCTTTACTGCAAATGTTAGGTTGTTTCTCCTTTTTTATGCAAGATGATGACCTAGACAGGCCTATTCATTCGATCTTTCACGGTTTCATGTTCACGACGCTACTCACCTTTCAGCCGCTTTATCAAACTCGCGTTTGGGGCGGACGTCGCTTGCAGACATTACTCCATCGCGCGCTGCCTGAGCAAAACACTGCGTATGGCGAGTCATGGGAGGTCAGTGACCGGGCTGATGTGCAGAGCGTCTGCACGCTGAGTGATGGGCAACAATTAAGCCTGCATGATCTGTGGTCGCAGCACAGAGAAGCTGTTTTTGGTCCTGCCTTGCTGGAGCATGCAGCGCCACGTTACCCGTTGCTGATGAAAATTCTGGATGCCTGTGATGATCTGTCCATCCAAGTTCATCCGCCTGCACACCTGGCCGCTGAGTTGGGCGGTGAGCCCAAAACGGAAATGTGGTTGATCGTCCATGCTGAACCGGGAGCTAAGATCTACGCAGGGCTTAGATCAGGTGTGACAAAGCAGGCCTTTGAGCAAGCAATCGCTGATGGAACCGTCGCGGATTGCGTGCATGTTTTAGAGCCGCGCGTGGGCGATTGTCTCTTCATTCCCAGCGGTCTGATCCATGCAATTGGGGCTGGTTTAGTGATCTATGAAATCCAGCAAAACAGCGATACGACTTATCGCGTGTTTGATTGGAATCGCTTAGGGCTCGATGGTCAGCCGCGGACTCTGCACTTGGAGGCTTCGCTGCGAAGCATCGACTTTGAAGGTAAGCCGCCAATGTTTCAAAAAGCCGACGCCCAAGGCAAGCTCATTCACTGTGAGTTTTTTGACATCCGCCGCGGCCTTTTGGATCAATCGCATCTCGGAATCCCAGGTGAGCACCTAGCTATCGCCCTGATCCGCGGTCAACTTACGGCAGCAGGAAAGATGCTGCTTGCAGGTGACTTCGCGTTTGTTCCTGCTTGTCTGAGTGAGAGTCAGCGTGAAATCACAAACCTCTCCCCAGACGCAGAGTGGATCGAAATTCGAGTGGGTCCTGCCTAGCCTACAAATCTAGGGCGATACGCCTGCACCGGGCTTGAGCCAGTAGAGGACACTCATGCGGACGGCGATGCCGTTTTCGACTTGCTGGTTGATGAGGCTTTTCGCGTAGTTCATCCCACGGTCGGTGATCTCAACACCGCGATTTACGGGTCCGGGATGCATCAGCCAGAGGCCACGCTCGCTAATGATGTCGAGTCGCGAATCCGTGAGACCGTAATTTTTGTGATACTCCGCCGTGCTCGGGAAGTAGGGTTCGTCCATGCGCTCGCTCTGCACGCGCAGCAGGTAAATGACGTCAGGTTTCCAGTCGAGGGCATCTGTCCAGTTGCCGAATTGGGGGATCTTGACTGGCGTTTCCCGTGGCATCATGGAGCCAGGTGCCAGATAGGCTACGTTCATGCCGAGTCTTCGGAAAATGAGGCTCGTGCTACGGGCTACGCGGGAATGCTGAATGTCACCTACAATCAACACGCGAGCACCGTTCATGGTGTTCAATTTTTCTTTCAAGGTGAAGGCGTCTAGCAAGGCTTGAGTTGGGTGTGCGTGCCATCCATCACCTGCATTGATGACGCTGGCTCGGGTGTTTTTAGCGATGAGGCTGGGCGTGCCAGATTGCTTATGCCGGACGACGATGTAGTCCACACGCATGGATTCTAGCGTCTCGACCGTATCCAAAATGGATTCTCCTTTGACCACGCTGGAGGACTCAATGTCAAAGTGGGTCACGTCTGCGGATAGACGGCTGGCGGCCACTTCAAAAGAGGAGCGCGTGCGGGTGCTGGGCTCATAAAAGAGGGTAAGCACGGTTTGGCCTTTCAGCGTGGGCACTTTTTTGACGCTGCGCTTGAAGAGCTCTTTAAAAGGCACGGCATTGGCCAATACAAACTCGATTTCTGCATCGGTAAGGGAGGCGATGTCGAGGAGGTCTTTGCGTGGAGTCATGGTGAGGCAGATTTTTTTTCCCAGGCTTTGATGAAAACTTCGTCCCGGCCGTCAGCATCCATGAAGCGGACACTGACGCGTTCGTGTGCAGGCAGATCGACCCGGATGCCGGCATAGTCGGCGTTGAGCGGTAGTTCGCGGCCTGAACGGTCCACGAGGGCAGCGATCTGCACGCAGCGTGGGCGGCCAAAGTCCAGTAATTCCTCCAGGGCTGCGCGAGAGGTGCGGGCGGTATAAATGACCTCGTCACAGAGGATGACGACCGCGTCTTCGAGGTCGAAGGGAATGTCTGAGCCCTCCAACTTGGGCAGAACAGTCATCGTTTTAAGGTCATCGCGATACTGAGTGATGTCGATCCTGCCAAGCTCTACAGTCAGTCCCCTAGCGCGTAATTTAGCCGCCAGGGCTTCTGAAAAGGGCACGCCACGGCGATAGACACCGACGAGTGCGAGCTGAGATTCATTAGGCCAGCGCATCTGGATGGCCTGAGCGATCTCATCCAAGCAACGGTCCACGCCTGAGGCATCGAGGAGCTGTCGTTGAGGGGCGGAAGATTCAATCACAGATGGAGAGGAATCCAGAGTGACGAAACCGTCAATCGAGAAGTGTGAAACAAAATGACTGACCGTGGGGCCCGCTTTTTTGTATCATGGAGTCGCGAGAAGGAGTGGAAAAGCCTCGTTTAGCTTCACCTGTGAAATTAACGATCGCTCTTCTCTCCCTCTTTGTCTCGGTCACGTTCGCCGAGACGAAGCTTCCTGTGGCCAAGCCAGTGCCAAAACCGGCGCGTGTTCCAACAGCGGCCAACGTTGCCTATGGAAGCCATGAACGACAGGTGCTGGACTTTTATCAGGCGCAGTCCGCTAAGCCAACGCCGCTGCTGTTTTTTATCCATGGCGGCGGCTGGGTGACTGGGGATAAAGCGCGTATTTCGGATCTGGAGCGTTGTTTGGCGGCTGGAATCTCGGTGGTTTCGATCAATTATCGTTATTCTTGGCAGGCGCATTTGGCAGGAGTGATGCCACCCGTGGAATGGCCGCTGGCAGATGCAGCACGGGCTTTGCAATTCGTACGCAGCAGGGCAGGGGAGTGGAACCTCGATAAGCAGCGTATCGGTGCCAGTGGCGGCTCAGCAGGCGCCTGCTCCAGTCTCTATCTGGCCTTTCATGACGACATGGCTGATGCCAAAAGCAGTGATCCTGTGGCCCGTGAGTCCACTCGACTCTGGTGCGCTGCGGTGACGGGTGCACAGACCTCGTTAGATCCGCTGCAGCTTAAGGAGTGGACGCCAAACAGCCGCTATGGTGGTCACGCCTTTGGCTTCATGGATCCAAAAGATCTGGGGTCAAGGGACAAAAGATTTGCCGAGTTTTACGATAAACGTGATTCCGTCCTAAAATGGATCAAACAATACTCGCCCTATGAGCACGTCAGTCGGGATGATCCACCGGTCTATTTGATTTACAATGCAGCACCAGCCATCGGCCAGCCGCAGAAAGACCCTACGCATACAGCCAATTACGGCCTTAAACTGCAGGAGCACTGCCGTGAAATCGGCACGGAGTGTGAACTGGTTTATCCAGCCGCTCCAGAGGTGAAGCATCAGTCGATGGCTGATTTTCTTATCGATGTTCTGAAGCGCTGAGCACAATCTAGGCTTAGCGGCCTTTTTTGGCGCGGTACTTAGCGATTAGCTCACGGATTTTTTCGGCACGGTTTTCAGGATTCGGGTGCGTACTCATCATTTCAGGTTGGCGGCTGCCTTTGGCGGACTTGGCCAGAATTGCCATGACGTCGATCATGGCCTCCGGGTTGTAACCAGCCTCGATGAGAAACTGAACACCGAGAGCATCGGATTCCAGTTCATCATCACGGCCAAATTTCATCACGCGGAATTGAGCGATCGTGTTGGCAATTTGGGCACCTGCGTTGCTTTGACCATCGGAGAGTAGAATGCCGACTCCCTGAGCCAACCCAGACCACTTTTGGGAATTGGCCATTTGCTCATTGGAATGGCGCCCGACCACATGCCCGATCTCATGTCCCAGAACGCCAGCCAGTTGATCCTCGTTTTTCAACAACCGCATGAGCGCCTCCGTGATGAAAATGGGGCCACCAGGAAGTGCAAAGGCATTGATTGTCTGAGTGTCAGCCCGGAGATGAAATTTGAAGGGATACTGGGTTTGTCTGGCGAGCGAACTTTGCACGAGCTTTTTTCCTACACGTTCTACCAGTGCTGTGGCCTGTGGATCACGGGAAACGCCGCCCATCTGACGGATCATTCTTGGGGCAGATTGGAAGCCCATCGCCACTTCTTCCTGAGTGGTGGCCTTGGCCAACCGTTGAGTTCGGCCTGTGAACTCATTGTGATACTCTGTGGTTCCTAGGTAATGATAAACCAGCGTTCCGCCAATGACGAGCAGGGCCATCATGATGCGGGGATGGCAGCCAATGCCACCTGAACGGCGCGCTTCTCCGTAGTGCAGGGAGAAGCCATGAAAAAGTTGGTTTAAAATGGGGCGCATGGTCGGTCACATTAACGTGACATTGACCTCAGGCAATTAAGGTAACGGGTTCTCAGACTGTTTTGACACTGTTGAGGTGTCGCATCAGGACCGTAACCCCTGTGATTCCTCACTGCAGGCCTGAATTTCGGGGTTCATCTCATCACCCAAGCAAAGACGAGTGTTTTACTCAATAACTGCCACCAGGCCTTTTTACACCGCAGAGTTGGGATAACCGCAGAGATGAGAGATAATTAAAATGGATTTCTCTGCGGTTATCCTATCTCTTGCGGTGTAATATTCCCCGCATGAAAACCCAACACGAAGATCTGGGATCGGAACTCACGAAACGAGTCATCGCAGCTGCTATCGCGGTGCATCGGCAGTTTGGACCTGGGTTGGATGAGGCGGACTATGAGCGGGCACTGCATCTGGAACTGCAGGCGATGGGCATCGAGCACGAATGCCAGGTGCCTTTACCGCTCATCTACAAAGGCACGAAACTGGACTGTGGCTATCGCATGGACATTGTCGTCGCGGGCTGGCTGCTGCTGGAACTGAAAGCGGTCGAGAAACTTCATCCGTTGTATGAGGCCCAGCTCCTCACCTATCTCCGGCTGGCACGGCTGAAACTCGGGTTGCTTATGAACTTTGGCAGTCTCGTGCTCCGAGACGGCATCGTCCGCCGGGCGAACAGCAGTCTCTCTGAGGCCAAGTTCTATGTTCCAGGCGGGGAATTCCAAATACTGGATGATCTATCCTGCGAGGTGATGGATGCCGCTTTCGAGGTGCAGCATGTTTTGGGGTCGGGCCTGCTGCGTAGTGCTTATGAGGCTGCGCTGGCCCATGAGTTAAAAATGCGTGGATTGAAGGTGGAACAGAGGCAGCCGGTGAACTTGCTTTACCGTGAGCAGCTTATTCCCAGCGCTAAAGAGCTACCCATGATCATTGAGGGGTGCCTCATGGCCTCTTGTGTCTGTGCCAAGATAATCGAGCCGCTTCTCTTGGCCCGCCAAAAGTCCCTGCTGGCCGCTTCGACTGCTGAAACTGGTCTTTGCCTGAATTTTCATGCGCCTTCGCTGGCGGCCGAAGTGAGACGTTTCTCCAAGCAAGCCCAGAATTGAACACCGCAGAGATTGGATAACCGCAGAGATGATCTCTGAATGGTTTTCTCTGCGGTTATCCCACCTCTTGCGGTGTAACCTTCAGTCTACTGGCGTCTAGTCAAAGCACTAGTCTGAGATGGATCCCAACATTCAGGACAGCAGTGAAATGATGTTTAAAGACAGCGTCTGTGACA
>CAMBPS010000045.1 GCA_945869675.1 Prosthecobacter debontii
TCAATGGTGGTGAGGACATGGATGTCATCGCGAAAGTCTTTGAGTGAATACCATTCTTCTTGGAATGCGAAGTCCGTTCCCACACTCTCAAAGCCTGGGAAGGCTGGATCGACGACTGTATTTTTGGCCACTTGCTGTGCGCCATGAATAATGAACTCTGCGCCAAGGAAGCGAACGTAAGGATCGGCTTTTTCGCCATGATTGAGATAACGTTCAGGTCCTTTGACAGCTTCGTTATCGGTGTGGAAGGTGTCACTCGCGGAATGGGTGCCGATAAAGCCTTTGCCTGCTTTGACGAACTCAAAAAGGGCCTGTTTTCCTTCAGCGGTCATGGGTGGGTTTTTATCCGTGCCTGCTTCCAATAAATTGCCGGTGGTGTAGAAAAAGACGGCATCGAACTGGGCCAAATAGTCTTTGCTGAACTTGCTGCCATCTTTGGAGAACTCAAAGTCCCAGCCCTGCTTGGCACCGAGCTCCAACAGTACTTTTTCAGCGTGGCTAGGCTGGCCGTTTTTCCAGGAAATCACGCTGTGCTCAAAGCCGCTGGATTTGGAGAAAAAGAGGATGTGCGGTTTCTTGGATTCAGAAGCTGAGAAGGCCAGTCCGATGGCAAGGCCAAGGCAGGCTAGGGGAGCGAGGATTTTTGATATCATAGGGACAAGCTAAGAAAGGATGAAGGAATGAAGGAATGAAGGATGAACCATGGTTTAGTAAATCATGGCGTCTGCGGGTGCCGTGGTCTCTTCGATCTTGGTGGCTTCGATGATGGGCACCATTTGATCCCCTTCTTTTTTATAGGACATGGTGCCGATGACTTTCACCCAAGTCATGTCTTTGAATTCAGGCGCTTTTTTGCCAAAATCAACCGGCACGGAATAGGGGCGCGCATCCGCAGCACAGCATTGCACTAACATGCGGAAAACACGCAGACGATGTCCGTCGGCATTATTGACTTTTTCAGGCAAGACTTGTGCGGTGGTCTCCACTGGCTGTCCGGTAATGGCTTTTTGTACTTCGGCGTCGCCTGCAGTGTAATAGATCTCGGGCACTTCGAGAATGAAGTTGCCTTCTTTGCTTTGAGGCACCTGCTTTTTCAGATCTTCCAAGGTGAAGCTGCCATAGCTTTGGGCTTTCTCTGGGGCCTTAGGAGAGGCTTTGACCACAGCTTCAGGCTGACTGAATTGCGCAGGCGGCGGAAGGGGGGCTGTAGGCTGAGGTGTGACATTGGGTTTCGGGCGCTCGATCTTGGTTTCAGCGGTCTCGGTGCGCAGGGTGAATTTGTCAGCGTTGGAGGTATCACTGTAATTGGGATTGTAGAGTCCCTTGTTCGTGACGGCATTGGCGCTGTAACGGTCAGGCGATTGGAAGGCTGCCCAAGTCAGGGGGGCACTGAGAATCAAGATGGCTGCAATGCGGCCAAGCCAGCTACTTTCAGCAAGAATGCCATGGCTGTGATCGTGGCTGGAGTGATCGTGATCATGGTCGTGGTGATGGCCATGACCGTGGTCGTGACCGCAGCCATCGTGGTGCTCATGCGAATGGCCATGATCGTGGTCGTGACCGCAGCCTTCATGATGCGTGTGTCCAGCATCACCTTCGGGGCCATGTTTGTGCCCGTGATCGTGGCCACAGCAGTCCTGATGATCGTGGGAGTGATCA
Organism: Prosthecobacter debontii; assembly: GCA_945869675.1. Lineage (GTDB taxonomy): Bacteria > Verrucomicrobiota > Verrucomicrobiia > Verrucomicrobiales > Verrucomicrobiaceae > Prosthecobacter > Prosthecobacter debontii_A. The sequence continues at coordinate 1,660 of CAMBPS010000045.1, forward strand.
TGATCGCAGCCGTGCGCTTCACAGCCGGCGTCTTCAGCATTGGTGGTGAAAAGATTGAAGAGAGCGACAACGGCTAATCCGATGCCTGAGATGAGCACCATCTGACGGAAGATTCCGTCTGGCGGCAGGTAAGCGGCGACACGACCACTCATGTGGAAGTAGAGCAGAACAGCGCTCCAGAGCAGCAGAATGAGGATACTGAGGAAGTGTATGATGGTGCGAGGTCCAGACATAACGAGGTTATTTGGTGGCAAGTTGTTGGATCACGCTCATCCAGGGTTCCGAAAGGCAGCCAATGAGAATGAACAGGCCGATGAGCAGCGCCATGACGACGCGGCGCTTGAAGACCGCTGAATACATGAAGAGAAGCTTAATATCCATCATCGGACCAAAGACCAAGAAGGCTAGTTTGGCGGCCATGGAGAAGGCTGCCATCGGCGCGGCAATGAAGGCATCTGAGGTGCTGCAAAGAGAAAGCACCATGGCTAGACCCATGATGGCTGGCAGCGCCATCCACTCGCTGCTAGCGACAGTGTCCAGAATGGATTGATTGACTTGGGTATTGAAGACCGAAGTGATAATCACGCCGATGGTGAAGTACATCGCCGTATCCAAGAAATCGCCCATGGCGGTACGCATGGCGTGCACGAGTTTAGCATTGAAGTGTTTCGCTGGGGCGGGGGGGGCATCCTCTGAAAGTGGAGCGCTGATGCCCTCGAAGACCTTGGCCTGAAGAATCTGTGACGGACGGAAACGGAGCACGATCAAGCCGACGATCACGGCGACCAGATAGCCTAGGGAGAGACGTGAGAGTGTCATTGTCGCATTGCCGATATCGCTAATACCCTGCACTTTTTGGAATTCTTTGAAGGCCGTCAATGTGCTGATGGCCACGATCGGATTCATGATCGGCGCTGAGAGCATGTAAGTGACAGCACATGAGATTGGCAGACCTTTTTGGACCAATCGGCGGATGACTGGCACCACGGCGCATTCACAAACCGGAAAGACCAAGCCTAGAAAACCCGCGGCGAAGGTCGCGACGACTCGATTTTTAGGCAGCACTTTATCCAGCAATCTAGAATCGAGAAAAGCAGCGATCAGGCCCGAAAGAACCGTGCCAATCATGATGTAGGGCGCACCCTCGAATAGGATACTGAGGAAGGCCATCAGGACATCCCCGATACGGCTGGGTTCTGGCAGAGCGGCTACGAAAAACATGGTTGTCTGTTCTAAACGTTGCCAAGACCATGATTCAAGCGGTAAACTCTCAGTAACTTTGCGCAGACTTGCGCAAAATCACTTTTTCTTGCCTTTAGCTTTGCCTTTTCCTTTAGCTTTAGCCTGGGGTTGCTCGGAGAGAGTCTTTTTCGAAAGTTCGGTAAAGTCGTTGGTTTGCTTGAGCCATACTTGTTCCAGTTCCTTGGCTTTTTCGGGCATCGTTGCGGCGAGATTGTGCTGCTCGGCACGGTCGGTTTTCAGGTCGTAGAGTTCCCAGGGATCACCCTCAGCGGCGACCAGTTTCCAGTCGCCGACACGCACGGCGCGGTTGCCTTCATGCAGCCACCAGAGCGAGCCGCGGGAGATGGGTTCATTTTTGGCGAAGGCTGGCGTTAGGCTTCTGCCGGGCGCTTCAGGGATGGGTTCGCCTTTCCATTTCTTGGGTTTTTCGATGCCGGCGATTTCCAGGATTGTCGGCACGATATCAATCATGTGAGCAGGAGTGGTGCGCAGTTCATTTTTGGCCGTGATGCCTTTGGGCCAATGAGCGATGAGCGGTGTACTGATGCCACCTTCATGCACCCAGGTTTTATGGCGGCGATGTGGTGTATTGGCGGCACTGGAAAAGCCTGGTCCTAGACAGAGATAGGTCTCGGCACGGCCTGGTTCGGCTTGGGGATTGTGTCCACCGTTGCGCACCATGATCTCAGCGCTGGCGCCATTGTCAGAGGCAAAAAAGATCAGAGTGTTTTCATAAGCCTTCATGGCTTTGAGTTGGGCAAGGATACGGCCGATTTCCTGATCCATACGGTCCACCATGGCGGCATGAATGGCCATTTTGGTAGCTTGGAAACGGCGTTGTTCGTCGGTGAGTTTTGTCCATGGCAGTGGACGATTTACTTCTCCAGATCCGAGGATTTTCATGGCATCTGGGAAGTCGTAGGGAGGACCGACCTCGCGCTCTAGCTTGGAGAGCTCTGTGGTAGTGATGCCCGCTGAGCGTAGGTTGGCATGGCGCACCTCCCTCATCTTATCCCAGCCTTCTAGATAACGGTCGCGGTATTTAGCGATGTCTTGTGGCAGGGCGTGAAGAGGGAAGTGGGGGGCAATGAAGGGGATGAAGTGAAAGAAGGGTTTACTGGCATGATTGGCTGCATGATCCTTGAGGCAATCGATGGCGTGATCGGCTGTGGCGATGGTGGCGTAATAGCCCTTTTCGTCTGCAGGTGTTTCGATGGGTTGATCGTCGATCAAGTTGCCTTTCGAGGTGAAAAAATTGCCCTGATTGTGCATGTCTAAGGAGCGATCAAAGCCAGCATCAAGCACTTTGCCGTCGATGTGCCATTTGCCGCTGTGGTAGTTCCGATAGCCTGCGGGTTTTAAGAAATCGGGCAGCAGTCTAGCCCAGCTCTGACGCAGGCCTTGGCCGCCGCCGGGAACTTCTGGTAGCTGGTCCCGATGGATCTGCTGCGCATAGTAGCCACTGAGCAAAGCGCCACGAGACGGCCAGCAGCGAGCGGTATTGTAGAACTGAGTGAAGCGCAGTCCGTTCTTGGCCAAGCCATCGAGATTGGGTGTCTGAATTTCTCCTCCGTAGCAGCCGAGATCGGAGTAGCCTAGGTCATCTGCCAGGATGAAAATGACATTGGGTTTGTCGGCAGCCGCGGCCAGAGAAAGGCCGAAGAGGCAAGAAATGAGAAGGCTATAAAAACGCATGCGGACGCTAGAAACGCTCAGCTGCTGCCCATCTATCACGAGTGCGACACAATCCATGTCGTAGGAGCCGTTGACGATAGCTAAAGGCCGCTATGCGCCGTTGACGGTCGTTGACACTGGTTTCACTGAATCCAGAGACTGCCAATGGCAACGCAAACGCTGTTCGACTTCTGAAAAACGATCGTCAACAACGGTAAACAACTGCCGACCATTGTAAACGGCTGCCTCATGGCTTGAATGTATTGGGCCTAGACCCACAGGGCTTCAACCTGCCCGGCATACTTTTGACAGAGCTTGAGCACTTCGTCCCGATCCATGACCATGAAGGCTGTCGATAGGGCATCTGATAAAGCGGCTGAAGGAGCCAAGGCATAACTGCGCTGCTCCTGAATGGCCATTGGGCGAAGCGTTCGGGGATTCATGATGTGGGCACCTTTGACCATGAAGCCACTGCCACTCAGCGCGCGATCCTTTAGATTCAGTGCTTGCGCGCCTTCGGCCAAAGTGACCGTCCAAGCTTCTTCGTTTGGCGGTTTCCCCATCGCCAGCAGGGTGCTGTCTCCGGCATTCAAAAGCGCATGTTCAATACCCCATTCATTCAGAGTAACGGCCGCCTGATCCAGAGCATAGCCTTTACCGATGGCGCCGAGGTCAAAGACCATGTGTTCGGCTTTAAGGATGACGCTTAGGTCCTCCTCATTGAGATCAAAGAGCCCGGAGCCGATGCTGTGCTTGGCTAAATGCAGCCGTTCTTGGGAAGGTTCACGTAGTGATCCGTCTTCGCTACGCCAGAGTTGCATGAGTGGGCCGATGGTAATGTCAAATGCGCCGCCAGATTCCTCATGCATGGTCTTGGCCAAAGAAAGGCAGTCGTAGGTGGCCAATGAGACGCGGTGGCTTTGGCCTATTCTTAGCTGATTCAGTTGCCAAATATCACTGCCAGGACGGAAGCGGCTGAGTTCGTCTTCTAGGCGATGAATTTCTGCAAATGCAGCCTCGGCCGCCTGCGCGGCATAGAGGGCATCGATCTCGGATGTTTCGACAATGATGACCTCGAAGGAAGTCGCCATGGCATTCACCTCAAAGTGACGCATGCCTGAACTCATGGCTTACGAGGAATGGCCGCGCCCATGTTTGGTAAAACCGGAGCATGGATCATAGGCATCAGCGTTGGTGAGGTGGAGATCGTGCCTTCAGGCACCCCCAGGGAAGGGCTAGACTTGTCCGGAAGGACTGGAGCTACAGTTTTGGACTCAGGGGCATAGACTTTCTCGACCAAGATGGAAACGAGAACGCCAGGACGTAAGCCAAAGGGACCGCGTTCACGGTAATCTCGACCTTCAAGCAACGATCTTACGGCAGGAAGTTGCTCCGAATCAACAATGATGACGGAGGCCGTGAGTTTTTCTGGAATGGTCGTCTGATAGCCTACATTTTTTTCAGCCCGCCAATACCAGGGTAGAGGCCAACCAGAGTCTTGATTGATGACCTGAATGTCTGGGGATTCCGGGGCGCGCTCAGCACGGATTTTTTTCACCTCTTCCAACAACCTCAGGAGGTTGGGGGACGTGTGGGAGTAAACGTAGGGATTACGTGAGTCCGCCTCATATGGCAGAGCGGCGTTACTGCCTGTGGTGATGCTGGTCAGGTAGCAGAGGTGCCAGATGCCTAATCCTAGGGCCAATTTATAAATCCACCGAGTCACACTGCCGCCTAGCCAAGTCCAGATCCAGCCTGCGCCTGAGCCGGCCAGTAAAGTCAGAGAATATTGGGCAGAAAGAATGCACCAGGGTGTCTTGTAGCTGAGGATTGAATAACCGAAGAATAAGGCCAGCGTGTAGATGGAAAGAAACACGAGAAACGCTTGGTGAGCTTTGGATTTAAAGTCGCCCACGAAGGCATAGAGCATTCCGACTAGGCCTAGACCTCCGATCATTGCCTCGCTCCAGACGAGCGTGTCTTTTCTCCAGAAGATCAGGCTTAGATAGTAATGCCACGGCTTTTCATGGCCGCTACCATCACTGCGCTGAAAGTAGTTTGCGTAGGACATCAGACTATCCTGCACGGCCTTCCAATCGTGGAACCCACCTGAATAAGAGGCTATTGAGATAAAGATGGCTGGTATTAAAACCCAGAGCCAAACTTTTGTCGGGCGACTGTTATTGCTACTGGAGCTGAGACGTAATCCACTGCTTTTTGCAGCTTGGAAGTCACCGATTAGGGCTCGAGCAATTAGCCAACCAGCAAGAGCGGCTGCGATATTCAAGATGAAAGTTTCCTTTGTGGCGTGCTGAAAGCCGAGACAGCAGCCGCCAGCAATCAGCCATAGCCTACCGCCATTTTGTGAATAGCGCCAAAAGCAGGCTAAAGTAAGCGCGACCAGCAGTGTCAGCTGCATCTCCATGATGAAATAGCGGCTATAAAAAGCCATCATGGGCGAAACGGCACACATGAGCATGGCCATGGCTGTGGCCAGCCGACCTAAAACATCCGCAAACAGTAAGGTTACGGCTAAAAGCAGCATTCCGCAGATCACAGCAACCACACGGAGATCGTGCTCAGTCCAGCTGCTTGGGTCTCCCCATCCAGCTACCTTTGCCCATATCAAGCTGACCTGATGCAGTGCTGGTCCATGATAGTCGTTGGGGTCATAGTGAAAATGCCCTGATTGCGCGTAATCGGCCAGCTTCATGCCCAAGATGGCCTCATCTGTATGCATCGGCCTGCGATCTAAACTTGGGAAGCGATAAAACGCCCCCAGTCCAAGGGCCAAAAGGACCAAGAACAAAAACGAAATACGAGTGATAGAGACCTCTTTGCGCGATGACATTTGGGTGGTGAACATGGCGTTGTCTAGGTGACCTGCCAACGAGAAATGATCATCCTCTCAGAAAGGACTGAATCTAGCCTACAATTAGAGAATGAAGGCTGCTGGTGAATTTGCAAGATCGCCGTTTTTGATTTCGAGGTATGGAGCGGAGCTAGCCATGTTTCCATAAGCTGATTACTTCAATCAGGATATCAAATATGAGAACGACTGTAGATGAGAACCAGCGTTGTCTGGAGAAACCAGCCACGAAGGTTGTCGAATTTAAGTCGGCGTGTTAAGTTGCCCCAATCCATCCGAGATGTTTTGTTTCACCTGCCCCCTGAAGCGCACCGCATTTGCTGCGATGCTACTGGGTTTATTGGCCTGTCAGTCCGGCTTTTCTGCCGTGGACACTGATCGCTGGTCGGAACGTGAAACGCACTTGGCCAATGAGTATCTCGGACTGCTCGTTAGCCAGCCTGATTATGGTCGTGTCGTTGATCTGCTCTGGGCGCTCTACGACAAGCATGGAGCCTCGCAGTTGCTGATTGAGAATGTGGTCACTCAGGCTCGTGCGACGAATCATCCCGCCTTGCTGATGGTGCTTGGGCATCTCTATCGCAAAGGCGGCTTTGTGGATCAAGCTAAGGCTGTCTACGATGAGGTGCTGAGGGTAGAGCCTAAAAATGCCCGAGTCTTGCAATCACGCGCTGATCTAGCCAGTCAATCAGGCGACTCCCAAACCGCTTATGAGATAATTTCGAAATTAGTGGCCTACACACCAGAGGCTGATCCTCAAAAAGTGTCTATGCTCATGCAACTTGGCTCATTGGCCGTAGCGCTTGCGCAGAATGAGGCGGCCGTTTCAGCCTGGGAGCGTGCAGTAAAGCTGCGGCCGGGTGATTTTAACTTGGTGCGTCAGGTGGCTGAGTTGATCTTGAGGATTGGCCTGCCTGATCGGGCGGCGGTTTTCTACATGAGTCTCGCTGAGCAAACCGATCCTCAGCAGCGGCTGGATGCCTTGTATGATTTGGCCAGAATTCATGAGCACGCAGATCAGTTCGTCAAGGCCGACGCCGCTCTTGTCAAAGGCTTGGGCTTGCTTGATTTTCGGGACGACCGCTACATGGACTTTTTCAAACGTCGAGTCAGACTGCATGAGCGCTTTGGCCGACTGGATGAAATGCGTCAGCAGCTAACCACGGCTGCTGCCGCCAGGCCTATTAGCGAACGAGCCTTGAGAGACTGGGCTAGTTTCACCCAGATCACGGTTGATACCGAAGCACTGGTTTTGGCTCTGCGTGAGCTTGTGCAAAAAGTGCCCTCTGCGGATGAGTATCGCTATGACTTGGTGCGGGTTTTACTAGATCATGATGGTGCCATAGAAGCGGCCGTTCTGTTGGATGAGCGTTTGAAGGGCGGAGGCATTGATCTGCCCGCTCTCATTTTTTTACGAGCCGAGGCAGACCTCCGCCAGGGTAAGACCCCTGAAGCTATCGCCAGGATCCAGGAATTGGTGAAGCTGCCAGGAATCTCTCTCGAAGTGGAAAAGCAGGCTTTAATTTTTGCGCAGCAACGTGCGCTAGATGCCGTCATCGAGTTGATTTTAAAAGGGCGACTGGAGCGTGAGCCCGCGAAAGCTGAAACGGTCTTTGAATTAGCGGCTTTTTATAAAGCGCGAAAAGACATGGCAGCGGCGGATGCTTTGCTGCGCCGGTTCACACAGGCTGCTGTTTCAGATGGGGATCGGCAGCGGCGGCTCAATGACGCAGCGGCTTTTCTAGCCTCAGGCAGTGATTTGGATAGTGCCATTCTTCTGGCTCGTGAGGCCGCGAGCAAGGTCAGTGCTGGCCGAGAAGAGTTCCTTCGATTGGCAGATATTCTCATCGAGCATGATGATGCGGAGGAATCATTGACTTGGATGGAAAAGGCCTGGCAGTCTAGTCTGACGGATGAGGATGGGGCGGATGTGGATGAGCGCATCTATTCACTTCTCTTGGGCGATGATAAACAAAAAGCTAGAAAATCCAAGGGTAGTGGCGTTGAGTTTCAGTTGCCCGATGCTTTTACAGGGAAAGGTTTTGCCAGTAATGATGAGGCCCCAGAGGCTGCGGTCATTCCTGAGGCAGTGATGGCAAAGATGAGGACCTTAGCTGCGACTAAGGTAACGATGAGCAAACTTTCAACACGTGAACTTTTCCGCTCTGCATGGTGGTCCGTCAGATCAGAGCAATGGGATCAGGCTTACGCTGCTTTGGCAGCTCTGCAAAAGGATGCGCAAAACAAGCCGCGTGAGCTTTCACTTGAGGCCGAACGACTGCTGTTAGAGCTTGCTATATTGGATAAAAACACGGCCTTAGCGATACGGGTTTTGCGGCGCTTGATCCGGCGTGATGAGTCTGGGAGAATCCGCTATTCATTGCGGTTCAGTGAACTCTTGCTGGAGGATGAGCAGGTCGCCAATGCAGCGGTTTCCATTGGGTTGTCGGCTGAAAGGACGGGCTGGAGATTGTCTGGGGCAGCCCCGATGCCGGCCATTGCAGCGACGAGCTTCTTGGAGCGTGCTTACAGCGAAACGCCTGACTCTGAGCAGCTTCTCCAAGCTTTAACTCAATGCTACACTCTTCAGCGTCGAAATAACGATGCAAGAAAGCTTTGGGAGTCAGCTATTTCACGCGCGACAGGCGCGTCAGCGGTGACCTTAATGGAGCGACATGCAGAGAGGCTACTGCAAAAGATGGACTTAGCTGAGTATGTGCAAGTTCAGTGTCGTATTATTGAGGTGGAGACTGATGTGAAACGTCGGCGTGAAGCGTTTAAGCGGTTTTTGGACCGATTGCTATGGTCTGAGCAGGGCGGGGAACTGACTGAGACTGCATTGAAAGATCGGCTGAAACTGGTGAATGATACCCTGTTTACGCAGGTGAAACGGCATCCTTTTGATGGTTTTTATCAGGAGGCACTTGCTCAGGTTTATAGTCGGTCAGGAGATTCTGTGAAAGCTTTTGCGGCCATGAAACAGGCCTATTATACCTCTCCAGATACACCTTTCTCCTTGGATCAGTTGCGCGAGGCTGCCCTAAAGGTAGCAGACATGAAGTCGGCGATTTATTTCCAGAAGCAGATCGCTGCTGCGGCTGCACCACAGGAACTAGCCATGGAATCGCGCCGGCTTGTGGAGATGCTTGAGGAGACCTTTCAAATGGCAGAGGCAGATCGGGTGAGAAGACGGCTGGAGAGCCGCTTCTCTCAGGATGCAGCTGCTTTAGAAGCACTGGCTGAGCACTATCGCAGCACAGGTCAGGATGAGGCAGAGCGACGTGTTTATGAGCAGATCGCGAGGGTGCGACCTTGGGACCCTCGCTTGCAGTTGCGACTGGCTTTAAAATGTCTGCGTCTGGCGGATGAGGTGAGCGCCATGAGGCACTTACAGGAGATTTGCAGCCGCACTGAAATTCAGGCTTTTCATGGGGGGAACATTGCGGCGGAGCGTATGCCTTTACCCTTGCTGGAGATTCGAAAGCCGACTGCCGCTGGAACGGCGGCCGTGATCACGGACTTGCTGAATTCTGCTACCTCGTTGAGCAATGACGAAGCGAAGACCCTGCGGCAGTTTTTCGGAATGCCTCGAGCTGAGTTTGTGGAGTTGCCTGACTCAGCGCCATTGATCCGGCTTAGGGCAATTGAGGAACTTGGTAAGCTTGCCTCTAGGGGCGATCCTCTTGGCCGAAGTTCTCTGCCTATGATGGAGTTAAAGTCGCCTGTCGAAAAGCTTTGGTCGCTCTATTACAGGCGCGAATGGGACGTCTTTCGGAAAGAACTCAGACAGCTGATGAGTCAAGGAACTGGTTTGGAATCGCAGTTCTGCCAGCTTTGGTTAACCCTGCGTGCCAGCGGTATGGCGGATGCTTTGCAGTGGTGCGAGCAAAAGGGGCTGGCTGTCGAGATTCAAGAAAGTCGTAAGCGTGTCCTACTGGCTGTCGGGGCGATGCTGGCTGATTTGGAAGGATTCCGGTTTGAAAAAGGTGAATTAGCCATTTTAGGTAGCTTGCGTTGCACAGCCGTGATGGACATCATTAGACGTCTTCAGGATAGTCAGCGCTACCCAGAGGCGTTGGAATTGGGTGAGAGTGTGCGGAGACATCAGCCTGAATTATCGGATATCTTTACATTTTCCTTGGCCCGTATTGCTGAGTCAGCGGAGCGCTGGGATTTAGCACGTGGTTATCTCAGTCGAGTGGTGCGTGGACCTGTGCGGCCTGAGGCTTATCGCGGCACGTACGATCCATTTCTCTTTAGCCTCAGCGCGGCGACTCGATTAGCGGTGACTCCTGAAGAGCGTGAGAAAAATTTACGCACTGCCTGGCGTCGTCTTCAGGCGACTCCTGACTCTGCTATGACCAGTCTGCGTAAGTCCGCCGTGGCCGGCTTAGCCGGTTCTTCAGAGACTGCCGCCGCAGAGATGAGCGGTTTCATGATCAATGATTTTTTACCTGCTCGTCAGATGGGAGAGATCCGCGGGATGCTGATGCCGCAGGGTTCACTGCGCTATGAGGAGCCGATGCATTTACGCAGTTTATGGGAAGAAACGCGGGAAATTCAGGCACGCTTTGTCCAAGAGGGCATGGGGCCTTTAGTTCAAAAGGTCAATGAGAGGCTCACTGCTAAATGGGGCAGTGTCGCACTGACATCACGCAGTGGCTTAGAGTTTGGAGAATGGCGATTGGGGAACCTTATCGGCAAGATGCGCCAAGTGGATTATCCGACGCGTTTGAGATTACTCCGAGAGCACCTAGCCAGCGTGGATATGCGTTTAGAGGTTTCTGTGGATACCCTCAGTGAACTGGGGGGGCGGTTAGAGAATGCAGCCATGGCCCGTGAAGCCATTGAAGTCTATGGACTGCTGCCTGTGCGTGCTCCGGCTAATCCTGAATATGCGCAATGTTTGATCCGAGTGTCTGAGGCAGGGCTGGATACAAAGATGGGATTAAAGTTTACTCTACAATTGCTCAATGCCGAGCCGCCGATGAAGCCTCCTCAACCTGGGGATGAAGTGCTTCGTGAGAAACATGCGCATTTCTTGTCCTTAGATTTTAATGTGGCTGAGTTGCATAAACTTGCTTATCAAACCCAAGTGACACGGTTGCTACAGGGGCGTATTCCAGATGCTGTGCCGTATCTGCGTGAGTTGGCACTGCTTCATGAAAGGCTAGGTCAGCGAGCGCTTGCTACGGCGGCCTGGGAACGCTTGCACGAGGCCTTTGCCGTGAACGCCGGTAGTGGTATTGTGCCTGATGCTGAGAGCTGTGTGCACCGCGCACGTCTGTTGATTGAGCAGAGTAAACCAGCGCAAGCATTAGATGTCCTGCGCTTGATTCCCCTCGGAGAGAAGTCTGGATCGATGGGCAGAGAGATGTTAAAAATGCGTGCAACTCTGTTGGCTCAAAACCAGGGTTGGGAAGAGATTCGTCAGCTTATGACCCTCGCTGTTGAGTTAAAGTCACTGGACTGCATTTCTCATATCTCAGAGCTTTGTCGTCTGCATGATCGCACGTCGGAGGCTCTGAATTTTATCACTCAGGCAGAGCGCAGTTTAAAAGAGGATGGAGATCGTTTCCGGTTACGTCTGGAATTACTCAAATTAATGGCCCATGATTTAGCCTGGACACCTGAGCGTGGTCGCTCACAAGTCGCGGCTTTATTTCGTGTCAGGCAGCGTGATCGCGAGTCTCTGCAGCAAGTGCTAGGCTGGTTTGGCAATCAAGCCAAAGGCCGTAATGGTAAGGCTTGGATGACTCTACTGCGTTCTGAAGTTCGTGCAGGAGTAGATCGTCCGTTGGCAGCCCTATTGCTGAGTGCTTTTGCGGAAGACGCTCCTGATGGCATGAAGGATGATCTCTCTTATGGCTGGCAGGCCGTTAGGGAAGGGGACCGTGTTTGTTTGGAGTTGGCCGCAGAGACTCTCATGGCCTGTCATCGGCCTGCTTGGGCCTGGCAGGCTTGTCTTGGTCTTCAGGATTTGCCAAGCTTGCGCCTCGAAGCCCGTAAAATTCCGCTGATGTTGCGTGTGGCTAATGCTCTGGGTGACCGTGTGATTGTGCAGGAGATCTTTTCTGAAGTGGTACGTATGCCGTTCCCCGGCGGCACTCAGACCGTTGCCTGGGCTACGGCGTTGGAGGAAAGTGATCAGCCTGAGTTGGCACGTGAGCTGTATTTGGCTGCGCTGGACCGGTTGGAAGATACCCATGGCATGCAGCCAGAACTTAGCTCGGCTTGGGCTCGGCATTTGATTCGTCGACAGGAGTTTGCTGCTGCTGAAAGTTACTTGATGAAGAATCTATGGATGTCTCCCAATGAATCGGCCGCGTTGCTGCACGAACTGTATTTTGGCTGGCATAGGCTGGCTGACATGAAGTCTGAGTTGCATAAATTTCATTTGCCGGGCGGAATCGAAAAGGAAGCGCTTTTCCTGGCCACTAAGTCTCTCGGTCTGCCTCTTCCTATGATGCCTGTATCACCATGACTCATCCTTTCTGCCTCTTAGTTTTAGCCTTTATGCTGGTCGGCTGCGCTTCAAAAAAAACCTCTCGTCACGATGACCTCGGAGGTCAGCCGATGTCAAAACGGATCGCCAACTCGATGAAGCGGATGAATGATCCCCATGATCGCAGTCACTTTGATAAAACGATGCAGGCTTCTTTAGGCGGTAATCAGAGTGCTGGTTGGCTCAGTAAACAAAAACACTCAACCAGCGATTTTAATGGGGTGAAATCATTCACTGGTATGACGGCGTTTAAAACGCAGGACTTTTCTGGCAGTGATCTGAAGAGTCGCTTGAATGATCAAGGATTTAATCAGCGTGAGAAAGAACCCTCTTTTGCAGACAACATCTTCAAGACCGATCAGAATCCTTTTGCCAAGAAGATGTCACGTGATGATACCCGCAGTTTTTCAGGTGCTAACGATGTCTTTAAAACCAAGGCCAACCGTGAGGGGCTCGCGGAACAGAATAAGAACAATACACCTAAATTCATCGAGCTAGATCCGAAAGAAAGAAGGTCGGCATACACGGAGGATGAAGTTCGTCGTCTCCTCGGAAGGGACTGAGGGCCTTCTCTCAGGCCAACATGGGCGCTTTTGTCAGGATCTTATCCAAACTATTCAGGCAATAGGCCCAATGAATCGAAAGATCTGATAAGGACTCCTGATAACCTGCGGCAGCTCGGCCACCAATGATTAAGGCGGTACTCTCAGGAAGGAGTTGGCGTAACTGCCTGACTTTGTCTTGAATAGCCGGGCATTTTTCAGGGTAAACGAGGCTGAGCGCGACTGCGCGCGCCCGCCTTGTGGAGACACAGGCTGCGATTTCCTCAATGGGCAGATTGGGGCCAAGATAAGTGACTTTCCATCCTAAGTCACGAGCTGAGGCCGCAACGAGCATGGCTCCCAGTTCATGCACCTCTCCAGCTGGTGTCGTGATCACCAGTTCAGGGGCGTTTTCCGCAAGCTGACTTCCAGGAACTGGCATCATGAGAACTTCACGGATGACGTTGGTGGCTAAATGCTCTTGCCCAGGGCGCAGATTCCCTGCCTGCCAGGACTCGCCAATGGTCTGTATCAAAGGACCGATAACATGATGCAACATGCCTCGCTGGCCTAACTGCTGACGAGCCCTATTCAGGAGATGATGCATGACCTCACTGTCAAAGGCTTTGGACGCAGCCATGCAGAGGTCGACAAACTGTTGCGGCTCCTCCAGTGGCTTAGAATCGGTTGGCGTGATTGATTTTTTTCCTTGAGGCTGCAGGCTACGTTGCAAGTGATCATCGAGTAGCTTTTCGAGTTCGCTTGTGGGCAGTTGAGCGATGTTGCCGATACGATGTCCATTTTCCGTGAGTTGGCGGAGGACTTTGAGCCGCTTAATTGCCTCTTCGCAATACATCCGCCGATTCGTTCCTGTACGTGTTGGTGTCATGGCCCCATAGCGTCTTTCCCAGATGCGAATGACATGAGAACTAAGGCCTGAAAGGTGGCTGGCCATTTGAATTGCGCAGGGCATAGTAGCTGGTAGTTGATTGAGTCCGAGTTGTTGAGTATAGGAGATTGATCGAACACGGATTACGGACTAACTTCGACAAAAGAAACATTTTGTCTCAATTTTTGAGAAACCTGCATTTTTAACGTCATGCTGAATCATATTTGGGCCATTTTACTTTTCATCGGGCTGATCGTCGCAGGACTCGTCGGTCGGGTCTCGGGTGACGCAAATGTGATCGATGCTGCGATGAAGGGGGCAGAAAAGGCAGTCATGGGAATTGCTCTACCTTTGGCTGGCATGATGATGTTTTGGCTAGGCGTGCTTCGACTTTTGGAAAAAGCAGGTGTGCTGGAGGCCGTCGTCCGTTTGCTGTCACCTTTACTTCGGCGTCTTTTCCCAGATGTGCCGACAGGGCATCCGGCCATGAGTGCCATGGTGATGAACCTTTCAGCCAACATGCTAGGGCTCTCAAATAATGCGACGCCACTCGGGCTCAAGGCGATGGGGCATCTGCAAGAGTTGAATCCTCATAAGCAAAGTGCCAGCAATGCGATGATCACTTTCCTAGCCCTGAATACAGGAGCTTTTACGCTGATCCCAATGTCAGCCATGAACTTCCTGAACGCGGCAGGGATCAAAAATAGCTATCAAGTCATCGTTCCCACCATCCTTGCCACGGCTTGTGCCTCCGTCGGTGCTGTTCTTGCGGCGAAGAGTTTTCAAAGGCTGCCGCAATTTGTGCCTCAGCCTGACCAACCTGAGATCGAGGCTCAAGAGGCTGTTGCAGTGAAATCAGGACGTATCTCCAAAAAGGCAAAATATCTGCTGTCGATCCTTACTTTGCTATTTGTGGGCGTATCCGCGTTGGAGCTTGGACCGCCTGCCTGGCGCCAGAGGGTGCTGCAGCAATCGGGTCTCTCTGCTGTTTTAGAAAAGTCGGCCCAGCGAAAAGCTGAAGCCACAGCCACTTTAGCCAAAAACAAAGAGCTCGCGATGGCTGCAGCAGCCGTTGAGACAAAGCCTGAGCCTCCGGTCTGGCGCCGTTTGATGGATGGCACTTCGGGGCTTGCCATTCCTGCCATTCTGATTCTTGCCGTTGGCTTTGCTTGGGCACGTGGGGTGCGTGTTTATGAGGAGTTTGTGGATGGGGCTAAAGAAGGCTTTCAGGTCGCCGTGCGCATCATGCCTTATCTGGTGGCCATGCTCGCTGTATTGGCGATTTTACGGGAGTCTGGCGCCTTTCAACTCTTGGAATATGCTTTAGCGCCAGTGCTCGGTTTCCTTGGGTTTCCTGTTGAGCTTCTTTCCTTGGCGTTGATGCGGCCGCTCAGTGGCTCAGGTGCCCAGGGTATCTTGAATGAGATCCTGACTCGTCCTGATTTGAGCGAGATGGTGAAATTCACCGCAGCGATTCTTTATGGCTCCACCGAGACGACCTTTTATGTCCTGACAGTTTACTTTGGCAGTGTCGGGATTCGCCGATTCCGCCATGCACTCATGGCCGGTTTGACGGCGGATTTCATCGGAATGGTGGCGGCAATCATCTTTGGGAGGCTTTTGTTTAGTTGATAAATGATAGAAAGATGAAAATAAATATTGAAAATGATGATTTAAGCTTCATATTAGCCCCATGAGAATCACTGTTGATATTGAAGAAAGCATCCTCAACGACCTCGTCGGCATGATGGGAGAGAGTAAAAAGAGTCCTGCTGTGGCAAGGGCTGTCACAGAGTTTGTGAAACGGCAGAAGGCCAAAGAATTTGGCCGCCTTCTCAGGCAGGGTGCCTTTGACTATCCTGTCCTCAATGAGGAAATCGAGAAACAGGATATCTAACTCCAGCCACCCATGGTTCTCGTAGATTCTTCCATTTGGATCGAAGCCTCACGGCGTGATGGCGACCTAGGAGCCAAGGTGGCGCTCGAAGCGCTGCTGGAAGAGTATGAGGCCGCCACCACCAGTCCGGTTCTGCTGGAAGTTCTCGGTGGAGCCCGCAAAGAAGAGCGTAAGCGCATGTCTGAGTATTTCTCCATTATTCCTCATATTCAGGCAGAAGCGAAGGATTGGGATAAGGCAGTCTCATTCGCCTCGTTTTTGCGGGATAAGGGCATCTCTGCTCCATGGAATGACATCCTCATCGCCACGATAGCCCTGCGACGCAACATCCGCGTTTTCGCTCGGGACAAGCACTTTGATGCCATGGCAAACATGATGGGCCTCACTTTGTATCGCCCTGGCCTAGGCGGCACTTACTCGCCTGAGAATTGTGGAGGTGAGGGAATCTGATGCTACAAATTTCCCAACTCACTCTCCCTGTCGAACACGCTGACACCGATCTGCGTCCTGCTTTGTTAAAGCGTTTAGGCATACCAGATTCTGCCCTGCGCGGTTTTAGCGTCAAGCAGCGTGCCATTGATGCACGTCGTCAGCATGTCAATTTCAGCTACACGCTGCTAGCTGAGGTGGATCAGGAACCGCGTGTTCTTAAATCCGTTGCTAAAGACACTCAAATTTGTCCTGCACCGGATGAGAGTTACCGCCAGATGCCGCCAACCCGTGAGCATGTGGTCACCAATCGCCCCGTCATTGTTGGTTCTGGACCTTGTGGTCTTTTTGCCGGACTTCTCTTAGCCCGCGCAGGTCGCCGCCCTATCCTACTAGAGCGTGGCAAGGCTGCGGGTGATCGTGCTCGTGATGTCACAGGTTTTTGGCGGCGTGGTTGGGACTTTAACCCTGAGTCGAACGTGCAGTATGGCGAAGGTGGTGCTGGCACCTTTTCAGACGGCAAGCTTTACACACAGATTCGAGATCGTGAGCATCGCATCCCGTGGTTGTTAAAAGAGATGGTCGCAGCAGGGGCTCCTGAAGACATCCTCATCAAAGCGCGGCCACATATTGGCACCGATAGGCTTATCAAAGTGGTGCGCCACCTCCGAGAAGAGATCATCGCTCTTGGGGGTGAGGTGCGTTTTGGTTCACGGGTCAGTGACGTCGTGATCGAAAACAAGGTGATGCGCGCTGTCGTGCTTGCTGATGGTTCGGTGATCGAGGGCGCACCCATCATTTTTGCGATTGGTCACAGTAGCCGGGATACCTTTGAAATGCTGCATCGCAATGGCGTGCCGTTTGAGGCCAAACCTTTCTCTGTCGGCGTGCGTATCGAGCATCCACAGCGGATGGTGGACCAGATGCTGTATGGCAAATGGGCCGGGCATGCGCGTCTGGGATCGGCTCCTTATAAATTCGTGTCTCACTGCCCGAATGGTCGCGCTGCCTACAGCTTCTGCATGTGTCCAGGTGGACTTGTTGTTGCAGCAAATTCTGAACCTGGAACCGTCGTGACCAATGGCATGAGTAGCTTTGCGCGAGATGAAGCCAACGCCAATAGCGGCTTCATGGTGGACATCAGTCCGAAGGATTATGGCGAACACCATCCGCTTGCTGGCATCGAATTTCAACGTGAGATCGAGCGCGCCGCCTATCGTCTCGGAGGTAGCAATTACCACGCCCCAGCCCAGCTTTTGGGTGACTTCATGGCAGGCCGAGCGAGCACAGGGCAGGGAACGGTGAAGCCATCTTATGAACCTGGTGTGATTTGGACCGATCTTCGCGAATGCCTGCCAGAATACGTGATCGATACGATCAAGCTAGCCGTTCCTGAGATTGCGAAAAAGCTTCCTGGGTATCATCTCGATGATGCAATCCTCACTGGGGCCGAGACACGCAGTTCGTCTCCTGCCCGCATTCCGCGTCATGCCGACTCACTTCTGTGCACAGGAATCCAAAATTTCTATCCTGCGGGTGAAGGTGCTGGCTATGCAGGGGGGATTATCTCTGCCGCTGCTGATGGGATGCGCGTGGCTGAAGCTGTCGAGCGCTCATTGAGTTGAGGTTGATGAAGAATCACCAGCACTAAATGATAGCTTGGCATGGCTGACGCTGTTTGATACACAGCGCCTATGTCCGACTCCACTGACTCATCTCCTCCCGCCGCAGCATTGTCAGATCAGGAGGTTGTTGAGATGGTAGCCGGGATACGCGGGAGGCTCTTTGCGGAAGTCGGCAAGGTCATCGTTGGCCAACAGGATGTCGTGGATCAGATGCTCATCGCCCTTATCGCGGGCGGCCACTGCCTGATCACTGGCGCACCCGGTTTGGCGAAGACGCTGCTGGTGAAAACTGTGGCCGATGTCTTCGATCTCAGCTTCAATCGCATCCAGTTCACGCCCGATCTCATGCCCTCCGACATCACCGGCACGGAGATCCTCGAAGATACCGATCAAGGCCGCCAAATGGTCTTCAACAAAGGCCCGATCTTTGCCCACATGATCCTCGCGGATGAGATCAATCGCACGCCGCCGAAGACCCAGGCCTCGCTGCTGGAGGCCATGCAGGAGCACCAGGTCACCGTCGCCGGAAACACCATGCATCTCCCCGAGCCCTTCTTCGTGCTCGCCACACAGAACCCTATCGAGATGGAAGGCACCTACCCGCTGCCCGAGGCGCAGCTCGACCGTTTCATGCTAAACATCGTCATCGACTACCTCAGCGAGGACGAAGAAGTCGCCGTCGTCACCCGCACGACGAGTGGCAAAAAAGAGCCCGTGCATCGCCTCTTCAGTGGCGATCAACTCCTGGCCTTTCAGCAGGTCGTGAAAAAGGTGCCCATTGCCGAAGACGTCGCCCGCTACGCCGTGAAACTCGCCGCCAGTTCCCGTCCCAACCGCCCCGGCACACCCGACTTCGTTAACGAATGGGTCAGCTGGGGAGCCGGAACCCGAGCCAGCCAAAACCTCGTCCTCGGCGCGAAGACCCGAGCCCTCATTCAAGGCCGTGCCCACGTCACCCTTGATGACATCCGAGCGATGGCGCTGCCGGTGCTTCGACATCGTATTTTGATCAACTATCGCGCTGAGGCGGAAGGAGTGACTGTTGGTAAAGTCATTCAACGCTTGATCGAGAATCTGAAGAGCTAGCTGCCAGGAATGACGAATGAGTAAGCACGAATGACGAACCCTTTGATTCTAGTGAAGTGAATAAGATGCACCAATCAGTAAAGTTTGATGGTGGGGAAGAAACTCCTCTTCCCAGCAGGGATGAGCTTGCACAATTTGAAGTTGCGCATGGACTGGAACTGCCGGGTGATTACCGAGATTTTATTCTAAAGGTGAATGGAGGTATGCCATTTCCTAATCTTTGTCTATGGCCCGAGAACGGTGACTTTGTGGCCGTGGTCTATGGCCTCAATTATACCGATGAATGGATGACGTTGGGGCGCGCTATTTCTGAATTCGATTCAGTTTCGTCTGGTTATCTACCAGTAGCCGTCAGCAATGGAGGTAACTACTTCCTGCTTAGGCTTAGCCATTCGGAGTCTGGTGGCATTCATTTCTGGGATCATGAACTCGAGGATGTAGATCCTATTACATTCAATCATCTCATCCAGGTCGCACCGTCGTTCTCTGACTTCATAAACGATCTTGTCGATACTCCGGCTGAAGACGAATCCGTTCATCCGCTAGACATCTGATTTCGTCATTACTCATTCGTCATTCGTGCTTACTCATTCATCATTCTCTATCGACACCTCCGCCCTCGCGCGCATTCGTTCTCTCGAACTGCGAGCGAAGGTCATCGTCGAGGGCCTCTGGAAAGGCATGCATCGCAGCCCCTATCACGGCTTCTCGGTCGAGTTCTCCGAATATCGGGCCTATGTCCAGGGCGATGATCCGCGCTACATCGACTGGAAGGTGCTGGCGCGCAGTGACCGCACTTTTATCAAGAAATTCGAGGACGAGATGAACCTGCGTTGCCAGCTCGTCGTGGATCATAGCCGCTCGATGAGCTTCGGTTCGGGGCCGATGACGAAGGCAGATTACGCGGCCACGCTCGCCGCCACGATAGCCCTCTTTCTCATGCAGCAGGGCGATGCCGTGGGCGTAACAACCTTTGGCCAGACCTTGCAGGAACACATCCCCGCGCGGAATCGCCCCGGTCATCTGCGGAGGCTCATGCTGGAGCTGGAAAAGCCCGCGCCTGCGGGTGCCACATCGCTCGATCTCAGTGTCGGCCAGCTCGCCGATCTCGTCCGCAAACGTGGCCTGATTTGTCTTGTGTCGGATCTTCTTGCACCTGTCGAGAAACTGGAGCGCCAGCTCGGCCTGTTCGGTGCTATGGGGCATGATGTCGTGCTCTTCCACGTCATGGATCGCGCTGAGATCGACTTCAGCTTCGACAAAGCCGCGCACTTCCGCGATGCCGAAACCGGCACCGAGCGCTTCATCGATCCCGCCTCCGCTCGCGAGGTCTATTTGAACCGCCTTAACGTCCACCGCGACTTCATCCTCCGCGCCTGCGAACGCCAGGGCATTGAGTATCACTGGACCCCGACCGACACCCCGATCGAGCACGTCCTCTTCGACTTCCTCTCCGCCCGTCTGAGAAACAAAGGAGGCGTCGCCCGCCGATGACCTGGCTCTTCCCACTCTATCTCCTCGGCGGAGCCGCGATCATCGGGCCGATCCTGATGCATCTGCGTCGGCGTCCGCCGCAGGACCGCGTGGAGTTCAGCTCGCTGATGTTTCTCGATGCTCAGACGCCCATGCCGGTGAGCAATCGTCGTTTGGAAAACTGGCTGCTGCTGTTGCTCCGCTGTCTCGCGTTGCTGCTGCTGGCGCTGATGTTTGCCCGGCCGCTCTGGCGCTCGGAGAACGAAGACTCTGTCTCGCAGAACCAGGCCACCGTGCTGCTGCTGGATCGCAGCGCATCGATGCAGTGCGAGGATCTTTGGAAACAAGCCATCGCAGCCGCAACCCAACGACTGGAGAAGATCTCCATCGCGGATCGACTCGCCATGGCGACGATGGATCGGGAGACGAAGCTGCTCTGGTCCTTCGATCAAGACAAGACCTCTGCCAGCACTCGAACAGCTACTTTGAAGTCACAGCTCGCTACCCTGAAGCCCGGCTGGGCCTCGACCGATCTTGGTCAGGCGCTGGTAGATGCCGCAGGTTGGTTCGGCAGCGCGCAGGGTTTGAACGGATTGAAGAAGCGCATCGTCATCATTACCGACTTCCAGGAAGGCGCGCGTCTCGACGCTCTGCGCGGCATGGTCTGGCCGGAAAATATCGCAGTGGAAGTTGTGCACGTGAATGCGCCGAACGCTGACAACTTCACGCTGAGCCTCGCGGCGAGTGTTTCACAAGAAATGCAGAGGGGAGACGCGGAGCCGCCAAGCATGACCCGCATCCGCATCAGCAATGCTCGCGACTCTAAAGCCGGCGACTTTACGCTCTCCTGGGACAAAGGTAAGGATGCACCGACCACCGGTTATCTGCCTCCCGGCGCTAGTCGCGTGCTGAGCGTTCTCGGTTCCGCGGGCTCACTCACTCTCACCGGCGATGCTTGCGGCTTCGACAACCGCATCTTCATCGCCCCCGCGCAACCGAAGGCCGTGAAGATCGTCTTCATCGGTGATGAAAAGACCCGCAGCGAAGCCGCCTCTCCACTCTTTTATCTAAGCCGCGCTTTGCAGCCAACGCCAAGTTTGCTGCCCGAGCTTTCCATCGTGCCGGAGAACGCAGCGAGCATTCCGGTGGGCACGGAGCTTGTCTTTATCTCTGGTGCGAGGCTCAGTTCTCCTTTGGCCCAAAGCGTGCGCGCTTTGGCAGAGAAGGGAGGCTTAGTCATCTCAGTGGTCACGCCCGAAATGAAGATGCAGGACTTGGAGGCGCTGACAGGCATTAGAGGTATTCAGTCAGACGTTTCTGATAAGTCCGACTCGACTGGCGAATACCAGATGCTCTCCGAAGTCCAAACCACTCATCCACTCCTTCACCCCTTCGCCGATGAGCGCCTGCGTGATTTTACGAAGCTCCATTTCTGGAGGCACCGCAAGCTCACCCTGCCTAACGACAGCACGCTGGAGATCCTCGCGCGCTTTGATGGCGGAGATCCTGCGATCGTTGCCAAAAACCATCTTATCTTGCTCACCAGCGGTTGGCATCCGGCAGATAGCCAACTAGCTCTCAGCACGAAATTTGTCCCGCTGCTCTACGGCTGGCTCGAAGCCGCAGGCTTCCGCAACGAACAGACCGCGTCGTTGTTGGTGGGAGATGTGCTCCCACTGGACGGAGCCACCTCGATCATGACTCCCGACGGCCAGACGCTCACTCCCAAACCCGGCGACACCATTCGCGCTGAGATGCCGGGCATTTACACCTTGGGCAAGGATCGCCTCATCGCCGTCAACATCGCGCCCGAAGAAGGTCGCATCACTCCGATGGATCTCGCGAAACTCCGCGAACTCGGCGTTCGTGTCGAAGATTTCGATGACACCACCAGCGCCAAAGTCGAGGACAAAGAACGTCTCGCCATCACCGAGCAGGAGGCTCAACAGCGTGCTTGGATCTGGCTACTCGGCAGCTTGCTTGCCATCCTCGCCTGGGAAACCTGGCTATCTGGAAAAATCAGACAGGGAACACTTCAATTCGCGTATTCATCTCCATGATCGAAGCTGAAATCCTCAAAGAGAAGTTCCTTCAGCTTTCCAAGAATTTGATTCAAGTTCGTGGCGCACGCTTTGGTATCCTCTCGTTTTTGATCATCAATCTTGGTCTTGTTCTACTCCTCCAAAATCCATCCTGGGTTTCTGAGTCGAATCAGAGCCTTATACAGCCGGCTTACTTCGGCCTTCTTTTACTGTTGTCCACTAGCGCTTTAATCGTCAGATGGCAGGCAGGCGAATCGCCACGCAGTTTGGCAAGACAGTTGGAAAGGAAAGATCCATCACTGAACGGCCTAGCGCTTACTGCTGCGGAGCTGCTCGATAAGTCTGAGCCAACCTTCCTGGATTATCGAGTCGTCTCCGAGTTCACCGACCGCGCAGTAACTCAGGATTGGCCCAAGACTTTACTCGGATGGCAGAGGAAGGTTTGGACACGACCACTCATTATTTTCATGGCCATACTCTGTGCCAATCTGGCGGTCAGGGTGCAACAACGAGTCGAGCAACACTATTCCCGACCAGTCGCGACCGAACTTGCAAAGCTTCCCGATGAGCCCTCTCCCGAGTTCGCCGCCACCATCGCTCCTGGCGACACCGAGATCGAGCGAGGGTCAAGACTCGTCGTCGAGGCCACCTTTGCCAAAGAGGTGCCTGCTGACGCGACGCTGATTGTCTCTGAACTCGATGGCAAGGAGCGGGATCGCATCCCCATGCGACTGACGGTGGATGAGCAGGTCTTCGGCGTCATGATCGCAAAGGTGGATAAGGATGCGCGCTATTTTGTCGAGTTCGGCGAGGGCAAATCGAAGCAGCACAGCATCACGACCTTTGAGTATCCAAAGCTGGAGCAGGTGGATGTGAAGATCACGCCACCGGCTTACACGAAGCTGCCACCCAAGGAGATCAAGAATACGATGAAAATCTCGGTAATGGAAAGCAGCTTAATCGACTTTAGCCTGAAGGTGAACAAGTCGGTCAAAGATGCGGAGCTTTTCGGCGAAGACAAAACGGTGCTCAAGCTCGTGCCATCGGCCAAAGATCCAAGGATCCTCACGACCACAATGAAGACGGAGAAGACGCAGAAGTGGCGCGTGCATCTCGTTGATGACAAGGAGCGAGCGAATAAGAATCCGCCATGGATCAGTGTGACGGTTCGGTCGAACCAACTCGCCAAGATCGAAGTCGTCTTCCCAAAGCGCGATGTGCAGGTTTCGCAAATTCAGGAACTGCCAGTCGAGGCAAAGGTTTGGGACGATCTTGGCGTGACAAAGAGCGGCGCGAGTTTCAGCATCGCGGGCAAGACGAAGGACGTCATTTTTAAACACGGCATCACCGAGCCTTCGAAGAAACAGGACGTGAAGGAACTGCTCGCCTTGGAAAGTGAAGACTCCGCTCCGCGTCAGCTCGTGAGCTATCACTTCTGGGCTGAAGACACTGGCCCGCAGGGCGAAGTGCGCCGCGCGATGAGCGACATGTTCTTCGCCGAAGTCCGCCACTTTGAAGACATCTTTCGCGAGGGTGAGTCGCCGCCAGGATCTCCGGGCAAGGAACCTAAAGGCGACACGGACAAGCTCGTCGAGCTGGAGAAGCAGATCGTGAACGCCACTTGGCGGCTCGTGCGCGACACGAATGCGGGCAAGACCATGGAAGCCGTGGCACCTGATGCTGGAGTCGTGCAGGAGTCCCAGGCAATGGCTTTGGAACAAACCAAAGAGGCGATGGAGAAAGCCGAAGACGCCCAGATCAAGACCGCTCTCACCGAAGCCTGGAAGAGCATGAAGGACGCGCTTGATCCACTCGGCATGGCGGCGGAGGAAAAGAAGCGTGCCTCTTTGAATCAAGCGCTAACCTTTGAGCAAAGCGCGCTGGAATGGCTGCATCAGGCGCAGAGTCGCGAGCACATGATCATGCGCTCGAAGTCGTCGAAGAGTGCCAGCGGTAAGCAAAAACAGATGCAGAATCAGCTCATGGAGCTGGAGATGAAGCAGGATGAGCAGCGCTACGAAGAAGAGAAGCAGGCCACCGAAGAACAAACCGCCGAGCAGCAGGAGAACCTGCAAGTGCTGAATCGACTGAAGGAACTCGCACGCCGTCAGGAAGCACTGGCCGAGAAGATGAAGGAACTGCAAAAGCAGCTCGATAAGGCCAAGACCGAGCAGGAGAAGGAGGAACTTCAAAACCAGCTCAAGCGTCTCGAAGAAGAGCAGAAGCAGCTCGTGAATGATTTCGATGATCTCAAGGAGCGCATGGAGAAGCCCGAGAACGCCGCTAACATGGCCGAGGCCAAACAGCAGCTCGAACAAACCCGCGAGCAGGTCAATGAAGCCGCCGAGAAACTGAAGGAGCAGCATCTCGCCGAAGCCGCGAACTCCGCCACTCGCGCGCAACGTGAGTTGGAGAAAATGCAGGAAGATTTTAAAGAGAAGACCGCCAAACGCTTCGCCGACGAAATGAAACAGATGCGCCAGCAGGCCCGCGAGGTGGCAGAGAAGCAGAAGCAGATCGCCGAGTCTCTGGAGAATCAAAAGACGGACGAGCCTAGTGGTGATACCAGTGCCGATCTCGACAAGATGCTCAAGGGGGGCGAAGCCTCACGCCAGATCCAAGATCAGCAGGAGAAGGTGGCGAAGCTTCTCGAAGACATGAAGCGCGTGAGCGAGCAGGCCGAGGGCAATAATCCGCTTCTGCATCGTCGCCTCTACGAAGCTGTGCGCGAAGCTAAGACCGGTGGACTCGAAGAGCACCTCGACGAAGCACGGATGCAGTCCCGCTATGGCCGACGCGCCGAAGCCCAGGACGCCGAACGTAAGGCCAACACGCTCGTGGATCAGCTCCAACAAGGCGTGGAGAAAGCTGCGGAGAGTGTGCTAGGCAGCGAGACAGAAGCGCTGCGGATGGCGCGCACGGAATTGGACAAGCTCATCAAGGAAGCGGGTCAAGAAGGCGGGCAAACCAAGCCAGATGCGGAGAAGGGATACGCGGAGACTCGGAGCGCTCAAGCCTCAGCCAACGAACCTAAAGAGGGCGGGAAGCTTTCCGGTGAAGCCAAAGGTGAAGCGAAAGCCTCTGGGCAGCAGCCTAGAGAGGAAAAACCCGGTCAAGAAGGTCAGAAGCCTGGAGAAGGCATGCAACTGGGTGAGTCTAAAGGTTCACAGCCCGGAGAAGGTCCTCAGATGGCGCAGGGCGAGGGTAAGGAAGGGTACGGCGGCAAAAAAGGCACGGGCGGAAACCCAAGTGAAGCCGGGCAGAGTGGCCAAGGTGGACAGCAGCCCGATGGTCGTGAACAAAACACGGCTGGAGGCGGCGGAGGTGGTGGCAATGAAGGCGGAGCCTTCTTCTTCGACCAAAGCGCAGAAGTCGCGAATGACCGTCCCTTCACCGGCGAAGGCTACGACCGCTGGACGGATCGCCTGCGCAATGTGGAGGAACTTTTAAACCAGCCAGAGTTGCGCAACGAAGCTGCCAAGGTGCTCGACAATGCCCGTGCGATGCGTATCGACCACGAGCGCAACGATGCGGCCCCGCAAGTCGATCATCTCCAGATGCGCATCTTGAATCCGCTCGTCGAGCTGCGTGATCGCGTGGCGGAGGAGTTCGCCAAACGTGACACGAAGAACCCCATGGTCCCCGTGGATCGCGATCCAGTACCGCCCGCCTTCCGCGAGTTGGTGAAACGCTATTATCAGGAGCTTGGGAATGGGAACTGAGTTGCGAATGACCCTTACTCTTCAACATCCTGAGCGACTCTGGCTTGCCGTTGCAATCCTCGCGGTGGCGATGATTGTTTTGCTATGGGGGTATCGGAAGTCGCCATTGCGGGGTCTCACAAAATGGGGGGCAATGGCTTTCAAACTAGGCGCTTGGGGACTGCTGGTCTTTTGTCTCACGGATCCGGTTTGGTCGCGCAAGCAACCGAAGATGGGCGAAAACGAAGTTGTGATCGTGGCGGACAACAGCGCTTCTTTGCAGGTAGCTGAAACCTCCGGCGGCACCACGCGTGGTGAATCCATCCGTGAGGCACTCGGCAAAGACGCCAAGTCTCCGCCAGCATGGCTGGACGAACTCGGGCGCCTATTTCGTGTGAAGACTCAGATCGTGGACGAGCGTCTGCAAAACGTTCCTGATTTCAATAAACTGGACTTCAGCGGTATAAAGTCGGAGCAGGAGCGTGCGCTGAAGACCCTGCGTGGTGGAGGTCAGGGCAGCCGAACAGCAGCAGTGATCTTGATCACGGATGGCAATCCGACCGATAGATCCGATGCACCCGATCCTAAGACTGGAGGCGTGCCCGTTTTTCCAGTTCTCGTTGGCAAAGACGAACCCACGCCTGATCTACGCATCGAGGAACACTCGGTGACACAGACTTCGTTTGAAGACACGCCGTTGACGATCACGGCTCGCATCGCGGCGACGGGCTTTATTGGTAAAGAAGTGGCGGTGGTCGTGCTTGACGAAGCTGGGAAGGTGATTGTCACGGAGGAACTCAAACTCGCGAAGGACCGTGAGGCGCAAACGCTGCGACTGAAGGTGCCTGCGGTGAAGCCGGGCATCTCCTTCTTCCGTTTAGTGACGCTAGAGGCAGCACTGTTGAAGCAGATCGAGAAAGATGCATGGAAGATCGTTTCGAAAGAAGTCACGCTGGCGAACAACGAGCGCCATATCGCCGTGGATCGTGGGGCGGGGCCGTATCGGGTGCTGTATGTCTCGGGGCGGCCGAACTGGGAATACAAGTTCATGAGGCGAGCTCTCGCGGCTGATACGGAGATTCAGATTCCCTCGCTGATCCGCATCGCGAAGCGAGAACCGAAGTTTGAGTGGCGCGGGCGCACTGGTGAAACGAGTAACCCATTGTTCCGTGGTTTTGGTGATCAAGGTGTCGCGCAGCGCTACGATCAGCCAGTGCTCACACGTCTCGGCACAAAGGACGCGAAGGAATTGGGCGCAGGCTTTCCGAAGACAGCGGAGGAGCTGATGGGTGAGTATCGGGCGATCATTCTAGATGATATCGAGGCGGCTTTCTTCACGCAGGAGCAGATGAATCTGATGGAGCGCTTTGTTAGCGAGCGAGGTGGCGCTTTGCTTATGCTTGGCGGGCAGGAAAGCTATCAGCAGGGTGGCTATGATCATACACCGGTTGGGCAGATGCTGCCGGTGTACCTGGATCGTGTCTCGCAGTCGCCTGCGATTGAAAACGGGCGCTTCAATCTCACGCGTGAGGGGTGGCTAGAGCCCTGGGCGCGGGTGCATTTAGGTCGCGAGGACGATGAGACACGACTCGCTGAGATGCCGGGCTTCTTTGCCGTTAATCAGATCTTCTCCACCAAACCAGGAGCGAGTGTGCTGGCGACGATCAATGTGGGTGAAGAGACGACAACTTATCCGGCGCTTGCGGCACAACGATTCGGTGAAGGGCGCGTGGCTTCCGTGACGATCGGCGACCTTTGGCGCTGGGGAATGCGCGATGAAGAGGCACGTAAGGATCTCGACAAAGCATGGCGTCAGCTCATGCGCTGGCTGGTGGTGGATGTGCCGGACAAGATTCAGTTCACAGCGGTGCCAGATGCCGAGCGGATGAAGCTGGAGGTG
>CAMBPS010000046.1 GCA_945869675.1 Prosthecobacter debontii
AGATCCGGGAATGGAAGATCGTTGAGTTGCGCCAGGGCTTGGTTTCACAAGGCTTCTTCGACTCGAAGCGGCTGTGTCTTGGGTGACACCGCCCGAGAGGCGAAAAGCCTTGTGGAATCAATGACGGATGCAAATCGGCGGTCAGCCATTCCTGAATCTAGCATAAGCAGTTTGAGGTGCTGATGCCTGCATCCAGAAGCAACGTCATCCCATGATACCTGATGTCATCGGCTCTTCGCCTCTGCTCCAAGGTGGCCCAGAGGCGATTCAGTTCCAAATTCTCACCTCTGTTGCAGTCTTTGGAGGCTGCGGCTCCTGGTTTGTCTTTTCGAATCCGCTTAGCCGATTTTTTCCGCCTTTTGGGTTGCACAGGCCAGTCTGAGTCAGACCGGCGGTCATAGAGCCGATGGTGATGCTGAAAGCGATTGCGCAAACCAGCACCACGTCGCAACGATGCATCATCCATGAAACACCTTCTCTTTATTGCTCTCATCACCACGTCGCTTTTCGGCCAGGAGCCGGAGCGCATCCGCGATGTCATTTACACCAAGCACGATGGCGTGGCGTTGACGATGGATGTCTTCAAACCAGCGCAACCAAACGGTGCGGGCATCATCAAGATCGTCAGCGGCGGTTGGAAATCGAATCACAACGGCATCAGTGACGGCGGTTGGCCGAAGGCGGGCTACACGACGTTTGTGGTCGTGCACGGCACGCAGCCGAGGTTTCAGGTCGAGGAGATCGTGGCCGATCTGAATCGCGCGCTGCGGTTTGTGCGTGCGAATGCCGCGGCGTATGGCGTGGACCCGCAGAAGCTCGGTGTGACTGGCAGCAGCGCGGGTGGGCACCTCAGCCTGATGCTCGCCACTCGTGGCGGTCTGGGCGACCCTAAGGCAGCGGACCCCATTGATCGCGAAAGCAGCGCCGTGAATGCCGTCGCCTGTTTTTATCCGCCCACCGATTACCTGAACTGGTTCGAGCCGGGTGACAACGCCGTCGGCATCGGTAAGCTGGCAGCCTACTCGGCTGCTTTTGGACCCAAAGCGGCCACACCGGAAGGTCGCGAGGCGCTTGGACGTGAATTGTCGTCGATCTACTGGGTACACAAAGGCCAGCCGCCGATCTTCATCGTCCATGGCGACGCCGATCCGCAGGTCTCCCTCACGCAATCCGAGCGCTTTTTGAAACGCTGCCACGAAGTCGGCACCATCTGCGAGCTCGTCATCCGCCAAGATGCCGGCCACGGTGGCTGGCAAGAGATGCCGCAGGACACCGAACGCATGGTGGAGTGGTTTGATCTGCAACTCCTCGGCAAACAACCTGCGAAGCCCTTCACGCTGAATGTTTCGTCGCTGCCGAGCACGCCCGTGAAGAAGACGAAGAAGTAGCCGAGACCTTCGGCCCGACAGAATCCTGAACCTTCAGAATCAACGCTCTTCGTTATCCCCTGGGTGTGGTGATGGGCGCTGGCGGTAAGCTGGTGGTGGTGGCGGCATTGGTATTAATGCCGGTGTTCATGGCGTTGTTCACGGCGTTGTCTCGAATGATGATGTTACCGGGCACTAGATCACCGCTGTTTTTCAGTGTCTGCTGCTCAAAAGCCGCAAGATTGATCTCTTGCTGATTCGGCTGGGTAGGATCTGTTTTGCTGATTAGTTTAGAGGTTTTAAGTAGGCGCTCAAGATCCACCGTTTGGACATCAGGTATCTGAGAACTACCATCTTGCATTTCAATCATTTGGCCGGTTTTCAGGGTTTTAAACTCGCTCTGATCGTTGTTCAAAAAGATCGTGCACTCGCCTTCCACGACGATGAGTTTGATGACGCCACCTGGATGATATTCGATGAGCACCGTGGTGCCGGTGACCGCTGCGGTCACGCCAGCGGTGCGAATCTTGGCTCCGCCCTGGTTTTTCGGCACCTGCAGCATCATCGTGCCTTCATTCAAGTCCAGCGTGCGCGCATCTCCCCGCAGGGTGAATCGCGAATTGGCACCTAGGCGGGTCAGTGTTTTATCAGGAAACCGAAGCTCGGCGCGAGATTCATTCCCTGTAGCCACGGTGGATACTGGATCAATGTTCTGGCCAACGATGGCGGCTTTCGGAGCTGCTTCTCCTTTTAAGACTTGAACCTCATTGGTGAGCCGCGTGATTTCAGCTTTGGAATAACCTCCGGCGAAAACGGGTGTGCAAAGCCCAAGTGCCAAGCTGCATTTGATGATCAATCCAAAGGTAGGAGATGTTTTCATGACGTTGGCTGTACTGAATTAAAATTGGACTTTAGCGGTCAGGCCTAGGCCACCGAGCTGACTTTGATAATCGAAGAAACCGTTATTACTCTGATTGATGGAAAAGTAATAACCCGCACTGACATCAAAGTTTTTGCAGACTTTGTAGGTCAATGAGGTGCCCATGATCTGATACCAATCTGCACGACCATTGAAATTAAAATAGTCGTAGTAGGCTAGTCGATAATTGGTGGAAAGAGACCAATGGCTGGAGAGCTTCAGATTGTGCCCGAGTTGCAAGGCGTGCTCGTGACGTTGAAGTCTCTCAGGAGAAGCAGAAACTCCAAAACTACTCACCAAGCCTGCGTTGATGCTGTTCTTGCGATCGATCAGAAACGTTTTTTGCAATCCCATACGGATGTTATGCGCTTCATAGATAGGGCTGCCGAATTCTCGTGTGATGCGCTGATAGTAGTAGTGCAGGTGAAAGATGGAGTTTTTGAGCTCGGGTAGAATGGCTAACACGCCAAGACTGGCATCAGCGTTTTCATAATTCAGCTCGTGCAGGGAATCATAGCGGAACCAGTGCTGGCCAAGGTAGGCGTCACCATAGTAGCGACCTTGGAGATTCTTCTGCCAACCGAGATTCACGCCCGTTGCGAGGAAGTAGTCTTGAGCCTTGTTCGTGGCCTGATTGGTGGCGTTATCTGTCCAGTAATAGCTGGCATCGACTGAGACCTTGAAGGGATTTGAACTCACGCGAGGCTTGAGCAGCAGCTGCTGCCCAAGGTCGGAGTCTCCTGAAGAAGGTCTTGAAAAGGTGTTCTCATCCTCTAGATCATCAGGCTGATCTCCGGCGGATTGGGCAATCGTGCCGGTGGCCGTCGCGGCACGTGCAGGGTCTAGCTGCGTTTGCCCTTGCAGGCTGCTTGCCAAAAGGGCGGCTAATAAGGTGAGTGCAGATAAAACACGGGAAGACATTATAGGAGGAGTGAGTTCTAGATTTTTGAACTTTGGCTTATCAATTACGTGCTTGCGAAGCTAGTATTTTAATTCCAACGCAATGATGATAAGTCTCCCACTTTGAAAGAACTACCATCACTTTCTTCGCCAAATGTCGGCCAAAGAGCCAAACAAGCTCCTCGTCGCCGAGGAGAGTTCCGGGTCATCTCTACGCTTGTTATAGTATCCGCTGCGCTCGTGGCGCTTCTCTATGAACTGCCGGAATCACGCTCTTGGTTAGAAGCGCGTGAGCGGCTGACCCTGGATGCCCTGCATCTTAAGGGCAGAAAGACACCTGCAAACAAAGACCTGGTGGTGCTTGGCATTGATGACGCCAGTCTGAAGCTCGATGCCGCCTGGCCAGAGGATATTGAGGCATCACCCGCACTTCAAGCGATGCAAAAACAATGGCCCTGGCCACGCCAAGCCTGGGCATATATCTTGGACCGCCTGTTTGAGGCCGGCGCGCGCCAGGTCTTCATGGACATCACCTTTAAGAGTCCCTCAGACAAACCTGAAAATGATCGGATGCTGCGTGAGGCCCTGGAGCGTCATCGTGGCAAGGTGGTCCTGGGCATGAAGTTTGAGGACTCCACCATCGGCAAAGCTACCTCCACCGCGCTCATGCTACCGACACCAGCCGTGACCGGACCAAATCCAGATCTGGCAAATCTCGGACTACTGACGCTCTGGCCTGAAAATGATGAATGCCTCCGTCGTGTGAATTGGCAAGTCACAGCGGCCGAAGCCGAGTCACTGCAAAGTGGCTACGAGACTCTGCCAAATCCCAAGGATAAACAGCATCCAAGCGCTAGTCTCTTAATGGCGCGTAATATCGCGCCTATCGATCTAAGCACGCTCCCGCCTGCATCCCGCCTCCGATTCTGTGAGGCTAATGCCTACCCTGCTCTCTCCCTGTTTGAAATGTTCATCCCCAGCATGTGGGAGGCTAATTTGGGCAAAGGGGAAGTATTTCGAGGGAAAACAGTTCTCATCGGAGCCGTCGCCACTGATCTACAAGACATCCAGAAGACGCCCGTCGGCAAAATTCCCGGCGTGCAGGTGCATGCTCATGCGGTGGCGGCTCTTCTTTCGCAGTCGTTCATACATGAAGCGCCACTTTGGTTTCGACCGCTCAGCATTCTATTCGCGGCACTGCTGGCATGGTGCATTTTATCTAGTCTGCGGACTCCGATCCTGTGTGTAGTAACGCTGGCCACAGTCGCCCTCACTTGGCAATGGCTATGCGCAGGCTGTTTTAACTGGCTTAATCTGGAGTGCGGTTCCTACCCGTTTCTCATGGGGTTGACTCTGAGTGGAATGAGTGGGCTTACCGGGAATCTGGTGCTCCAGAGGCGCGAATCACGCAAGCTTCAGCGCTTCCTCACTCGTTACACAGCGCCTGAGTTTGTAGATGAACTGCTCGCAGATCGTGAAAGTCTTTACAGCACCCTTGGCGGCGTGGAGCGCACCGTGAC
Organism: Prosthecobacter debontii; assembly: GCA_945869675.1. GTDB lineage: Bacteria > Verrucomicrobiota > Verrucomicrobiia > Verrucomicrobiales > Verrucomicrobiaceae > Prosthecobacter > Prosthecobacter debontii_A. Next base: position 4,707 of record CAMBPS010000046.1, read on the forward strand.
GATCTTCTTCTCCGACGTGCGCGGCTTTACCAGCATGTCGGAAAACATGACGCCTCAACAGGTGGTCACTCAGTTAAACCAATACCTCAGTCGCATGGTCGCCTGTGTATTTCAGAACCGGGGATTGGTGGACAAATTCATCGGTGACGCCGTCATGGCCCTCTGGGGTAGCGCGAGTGATCAGGGCGGCGTGGCGAACCAAAGACAGAATGCCATTCAAGCCGTGACTGCGGCACTAGCCATGCGCCAAGCCTTGCGAGAGCTGAATGTCGGCTGGCGTGAGGAAGGTATCGGAGAGTTGCAGTTTGGTATGGGCATTCATCAGGGAGAGGTCATCGTCGGGAATATCGGCTCAGAGGCACCCTATGAAAAGATGGACCTCACGGTCATTGGAGATGCCGTGAATCTGGCCTCACGGCTAGAGAGTATCACCAAGCAGTATGGCGTGGATCTCATCGTCAGTGAAAGCGTCCACACTCACATTCAGGATCGCTTTGTCTGCCGAACCGCCGATCTCGTCGCCGTGAAAGGCAAGGCCAAACCGGTGGAGGTCTTTAGCGTCATGGGACCGCCCGAAGCTGACAATCCGGCAGGTTTAGCAGCCTTTGAACAAGGCGTGCTCTTGTATCGGCAAGGAAACTTTACGGCAGCAACAAACGCCTTCACTCAGGCCAGTCAAGAAGGTCTGAATGACTCGCTCACACAAATGTATCTTCAACGCTGTGCCGACCTCATCACTCAGCCGCCGACTGATTGGACAGGTGTGTTCATCATGAAGACCAAATGACACTGGCTGCCATGATATTTCGTGGTTACACAGGATGAAGTCTAAAACGCCATGCCTGCCGCCGACGAACCTCTTCCTGCCCAACTCAAAGACTGGTTTGATGAAAAGCGCTACCGCTTCATCGCTGGCGAGTTGGCGACGATTTCGACTAAGTTCGACGAAAAGCGCTTCCTGAAGCAGACACTGACGGGACTGGACGAACGAAGTCTCATGCAGCGACTGCATGAGTGCGCTGTAGCGGCAGAGGCTGCGTTATCAGGAACGTTCCAACAAAAGGTGAGTGTTTTAAAAAAGCTGGCTCCAAGGATGGATCATGCGTTTGTGGCGATTTTTCTCAGTGATTTTGTGGCGACGTATGGATTGGACGAGTTTGACTATTCCATGGAGGCGCTGCGGTTCTTCACGCCCTATGGTTCGGCAGAGTTCGCGGTGCGCGCGTTTCTTCAAAGTGATGTATCAAGAGCTCTGAAAATCATGCGTGGCTGGGCTGCGGACGAGAATGAGCATGTGCGGCGGCTGGCCAGTGAAGGATCACGGCCGCGCCTGCCCTGGGGCCTGAAACTGAAGGAGCTGGTGCGTGATCCGGAACCCTGCGCCGTTATTTTGGAGGCATTAAAAAACGACAAGTCACTCTATGTGCGACGTTCTGTCGCCAATCATCTCAATGACATCACCAAGGATCACTCGGAATGGGTTTTGCGTCGGTTAGAGAACTGGGATATGACCCAAGAAACGCAGGCCTGGATCGCCCGCCACGCCTGCCGTACGCTCATCAAACGGGGTGATCCTCGGGCTTTGAAATTGTTTGGGTTTGGCAAAAAAGCGGCTGTATCCATCGGGCTGACCTTGTCTGCCAAGGAGATCAAGCTGGGGGATCGCCTGCAAATGCAGGCCGAGATCACTTCCGAGTCGTCCAAGCCTCAGCGGCTGGCGGTGGATTACATCGTTCACTACGTGAAAGCGCGCGGAGCTGCGTTTGAAAAGGTCTTTAAATGGACGGAGCTGGAGCTGGCGGCTCAGCAACAAGTGGTGCTTAGCAAAACCCAAGCGATCCGTGATTTTAGCACACGGAAGCATCACGCAGGGCATCATCGGATCGAGCTTCAGGTCAATGGTGAGCGTTTGGCGACCGCAGGCTTTGATCTGGTGCTGTGATCAGGACGTTGCGAAGGTCAAAAATCCGTGGCATGGACTACCATGATGAAATGTTTTGGATGGGGAATCGTGCTGGCGTTGTTTTTGACTTCTTGTGGTCCGGTGGACCGTGAGGGAGTCTCTTTGGCCTCGTATGAGACGTCAGCGACAGAAGCCCTAGTCCGAGAGATCATCCGCACGCTGCCGGATGTGAATCCTGGAGTGACGAAGAGTTACTCGCTCTCACTTGGCGAGATTATTTTGGGGCGTGACTTCACGCCAGCCAGTGTGCCTTTCATGAAGCGCTTTGCGGACATGAAGGTGCGCATGGTTAGCGCGAGTGTTTTAACGGTGGTGCCGCCCGACAACATGATCGTGGACCCAGACTTACGCGTGGCCTCCTTTGTGATTCAAATCCGCACGATGAAGCAGACGAAGGGCAACGAGTGGGAGTATGAAACGGGCTGGTCTTACAAGAAGCTGTTCCAGCGTCAAACATGGACGATGACGGATAACAACGGGACCTTTACGGCCAAGGCGGGGCCTGTGCTGGATGGGAATTGGAAGACTGCGATTCATCCTTGATCGTTGACCATGGAGCTAGGCTCTGCTTTGTCCTCTCTTATGTCTAAAGGTCTCGGTGTCACAGCAACTCAATTTTTCCAGCTCGGCTCAGCCGCAGAGCCATTTGTCTTTGGCGGCGGCGAGTCTTTGCCTGGCATCACGCTGGCCTATGAGACCTATGGGACGCTGAATAAAGACAAATCCAACGCGATTCTGTTGTTTCATGCGCTGTCAGGCAGCCAACATGCCGCCGGAATCACACCTGAAGTACCGGGCACTGACGAACGCTGGACGGACGACATTAAGCAGGGCTGGTGGAATCTCTTTGTCGGTCCAGGCAAGGCATTGGATACGAATCGCTACTGTGTGATCTGTGTGAATTACCTGGGCGGCTGCTACGGCAGCAGTGGGCCAGCTTCGATCAATCCGGCGACCGGGAAACCTTATGGGAAAGATTTCCCGTCGGTGTTATCGAGTGATGTGGTGCGCAGTCAGGCGGCGTTGTTGGATCATTTGGGCATCTCAACCTTACTCGCGGTGATCGGTGCCTCTGTCGGTGGGCTTTTAGCGATTAATTTCGCGACGCTGTTTCCGCAACGGGTGAAAATCATCATGCCAGTGGCTACGGGCCTGCGCACGACGGTGCTGACGCGCTTGACCTTGTTTGAGCAGGTGCTGGCGATCGAAAACGATCCGCATTTTAAAGGTGGCGAGTATTATGACGGCCCAGCGCCAGAGTATGGTCTTGCCCTAGCCCGCATGATCTCTCACAAGACCTTTGTGCATCTTGATGCGATCGAAACTCGCGCACGGCAGACGGTGTCTCAGCCAAATGGTCAGCTCTCCTGGTATAAGGTCGGGCACAATGTGGAAAGCTACATGTTGCATCAGGGCAAAAAATTTGTGAAGCGCTTCGATGCCAATGCCTACCTACGCATCATCAACATGTGGCTGCGCTATGATCCGCTCAAAGATGCGGGCGTGGAGAGCTATGAGGACTTGTTTGCGATCAGTCACGCGGCGGGGCATCACTACCTGATCTTTAGCATTGACTCCGATTTCTGCTTTTATCCTGAAGAGCAGGCCGAGATGGTGGCGGCTTTGGAAAAAGCAGATGTCTCATGCATGCACATCACCGTTCATTCGGATAAGGGACATGATTCTTTCCTTTTGGAGCCGCAACTTTACACACCGCATCTCGTCTATACGCTGGAAGGCCGCTGGCAGAAATCGTCTCTGGATGAGGTGCAGGAAGTCGAGTGACTACCAGCAGGCACCGAGATCCGAGGCTGCGGAGACGTCCATCAAGTAGCGGTAGCCCTGCACGCGTTGATCCTGAAACGGCGGCAGCAGTGGGATGAGCTCACGAACATACTCGCCGATTTCCGTGCCCTCTAGTTCATCGAGCTGTTTCAGACAGGCGGCGTCGATCTCCCAGACTTCGCCCTGGATGTTGGAGCCGTGGCTTGCCTCCAGAACCATACCTGGATAACCACCTAAATCGTAGAGACGATAGCGTGGCTCTGTGATGGCTAAGTCGATGAAGGTCTGCCCCCTCAGGTAGCCATGATTGGAATGTCCGCGCTTGAGTGTACCGTAAACAAAGATGAGCATGGTCGATCAGGAAAGTAAGTCATCACGCTCAGTCAGCCACTGGGGGAGCGAAAAGCGCTTGGCTTCCAATGCCTGAGCGCGAGTCAAAATAGGCGCTGGAGCCGTGGTAATGGTCAACACTTCTCTAGCCAACTGAGCTGCCCATTGAAGCCAGAAATCAGGCTGAATCTGGACCTGCTGCACGCTGCCCTGATGGAGCAGGCCCAGCTTGCCTCGCCGCTGCCCTGCGCCTGCGACTTTGAGTGGACCGCGGATAACATCATGCAAGGCTGGAGCCACAAAACAAAAGGGGGCCTCAATCACATCTTCAGGCATGGCCAGTCGGCAGCCTTTTTGTCCATGATGGGTCAGCGCGCCTGCCAGAGATCCATGGATGCGGCGATAACTCTCCACGGCTGAAGTCTGCGCCCAAGGATCACTAGCTGGCACGATCACCGAGTACGTGTAATCGCCTTGGTGCAACACCACACCGCCACCGGTCCAGCGCCGGACCATCGGCCAAGCAGGCAGTGCCTCCTGGAGTTTGGCTAAATTTTGCGCGTAGCCCAGTGTCACCGTTGGCTGGTCCCAAGTATAAATGCGCAGCACTGGAACGGTGCTGTGCTCCAGCCAAGCCTGATCCACCGCCATGTTCATCGGCCCCGAGTGCGTGCCGTCGAGGTGCAGGATGAGTTGATCAAAAAAAGGTTCTCCAAAGTCCACCTACAAATCATGGCTAGTTGAAGGGACTTGTCATCGGAGATTCAAGCTGAATGCAGCCCGAAAACAAACCTTGCGGTCACATTCAAGGTAGCCTGAAGAGAGCCCCCGTGAACTCGCGGTGTGCGGTTATTTGCCCAAGGTCAAGCTACGCTCAGTGGCCGCACGCACAGCTTGCATCAGCGCGTGGCGTAGGCCGTGGGCTTCGAGTTGCTCTAGGCCAGCAATGGTCGTTCCCCCAGGACTGGTGACCTCATCTCGCAGCACAGCTGGATGCTTGCCTGTCTCTAGCACCATGTGAGCTGCGCCGGCGACTGTTTGCGCAGCTAGGGTCAGAGCGGCAGCACGAGGCAATCCCATGAGCACGCCACCATCGGCCAAGGCTTCGATCACGGTATAAATGTAAGCGGGTCCGCTACCGCTGAGGCCGGTCACAGCATCCAGCAGCTTCTCAGAAACCTCATCCGCCGTGCCCACGGCACCTAGAATTTTTTTAGCTAAAGCAGCATCCTCTGTGGTAGCCGAACTACCGCGTGAGAACGCCGCGGCCCCAGTTCCGACCAGTGCAGGCGTGTTTGGCATGGAGCGGATGACGCGTTGTCCCGTTCCCAGCCAGCTTTCTAAATCAGCCACTTTTAAACCTGCGGCAATGCTCAGATAAAGGCGAGTTCCTGGCACTTTAGAAAGCCCCGCGCATAGGGCTTGCATGTCACCTGGCTTTACCGCTAGGAGAATCACCTCTGAAGCCGCCACGACCTCAGCCGGAGTTCCCGTGGTCACGACACAGCTAAGTCCGTCTTTCAAAGCAGCCACAGCCGCTGGCACCACATCGCTCAAAGCGACGGAAAGCTCTTCTTTACCAAGTGCCTTTTCGACGCCGCGCAAGAGAGCGCCGCCCATTTTTCCACAGCCGATGAGTCCAAGTTTAAGCATACTGACCCGACGTTGGCGTTAGGCAGAGGATCGCGCAAGAAGAGCTTTTTGCTGTAGCAATGTCACAAGACCATCGTTTGAATGCCGCAAATGAAACTTAGACTCTTCTTTTTGACTCTCTTGGCCACAGCTACTCAGGCGTTAGCCAAACCGAACATCATCTACATTTTGGTCGACGACCTCGGTTATGGTGATCTCGGCTGCTATGGCCAGAAATCCGGATTAAAAACGCCCAACATTGACCGCATGGCCGCAGAGGGCATGAAGTTTACAAGGCACTACGCTGGCAGCACTGTCTGCGCGCCCTCCCGATGTGTCCTCATGACGGGCCTACATTCCGGGCATGGGCGTGTGCGCGGTAATGATCCATGGTCCATCCCTGACAGCGATGTAACAGTTGCTAACTTGCTCAAGAAAGCGGGCTATCACACGGCCTGCATTGGTAAATTTGGTTTGGGTAAACCTCTGCCACTCAATGATCCTGAGAAAAAGGGCTTTGATGAATTCTTTGGCTATGTAGGCACCAGTCATGCGCACAATTTTTACAGCCAAGCGATCCTTCAAAATGGCAAGATCCTAGCACTTAACAATACAGTCATCCCTGACACCCAAAAGCAAGTGGCTGACTACCAAGATGCGGAACTGATCGGCACTGGAGTGGCCCCTCTAGATGGCCGCAAAGACTGGGTGCCACAGCTATGCTCTGCCGAGACGACGCGCTTTTTAATGGCCTGTGCTGCTAAACCAGAAACACCCTTCTTCCTCTACTACGCGCTCAATATCCCACATGCCAATAACGAAGCAGGAAAGAACTCGCCTCTGGGTCATGGCATGGAATGCCCTGATTATGGGGAATTTAAAGACAAAGAGTGGCCGGATGCCGAGAAGGGTTTTGCTCAACTCGTCTGGTTTTTGGACCAGGAAGTCGGGCGTGTCATGGATCTGCTCAAGAGGCGTGGTCTAGCAGAAAACACACTGGTTCTCTTTTCGAGTGACAACGGCCCACATCAGGAAGGCGGTCACCAAAGTGACTTTTTCAATAGCAATGGCAACTTCAAGGGCATCAAGCGAGATCTGACCGACGGCGGAATTCGAGTGCCCTTCCTCGCCTGGTGGCCTGGCAAAATCAAGGCGGGAGCCATCAGTGATCATGTCAGCGGTTTCCAGGATCTGCTACCCACGGTCGCTGACTTGAGTGGTTCCGACCTTACCACAGCTACCGATGGCATCTCCCTTAAACCAACACTTCTGAGTGAAAAGGGCCAAAAACAGCACTCTCATCTATGCTGGTATTTTGGCGAAAAGGGCGGCATTAACGCCGCCTTACAATGGCCTTGGAAACTCATTCAACGAAACACCGGTGCTGATAAAAAACCCAAAAAGAAACTCCCCATAACAACCGCGCTGTATCATTTGGAGGACGATATCGGAGAAGAAACCAACCTAGCCGCCAAACACCCCGAGAAAGTCAAAGAACTGGAGCAGCTTCTCAAGGATTCTTACCGAGAACCTTAGCATTTCAAAATGACACCAGACCAGTCATGGTTGATTCGCGGCGAGGGGAGTTTCTCTGGATTTTGCCTTCGAACCATAGCCTCTAGTTGGTTGCTTTGAATTGTGTCATCATCAAAAAAAGACCTTGGTCTAGAGGCCGTCTGTTCATCTTTTAGTCTTGCTTTGCGTGATAAAAACGGATGGAGTGTTTTGGTTTAACAGGTGATGAACAAATTCGGCAGAAGACTATGGACCTACACTTTGTGTATGGGCATTGTCATGACAGTAATGGTCGCCTGGATTTTGGGAGATCCGCTGGGCCGGTTCATTCAAACCGTGAAACCTCCCAACCTGCACACAAAAGCACCGCATGAAGAGGCCCTAGAAACAGCAAAAGTCGGCGTCACAAAGTCTACACCACCGCCTTTAGGAAATGCCTCTTGGTCATTCCATCCAGTTGGCTTAAATCGTTATCAAGAGCGTTTGCTCAAAGATGCGGTGATGCTGGATCGACGTCGAATGGAGGCACGTGGGAATGAGCCTGCGAGAGAAGTGCGGTTATGGCGCACGGATTTCAAATATCCGTTGGTTCGGGAGGAAACGATCCTCGAGCTGGATGCGAACGGGCGATTGCAACCCGTGCGCCGCGATTTCTCCGTAGCAGATCATGCCATGGTGAAGTTCCCAGAGGAGATAACTCACAAGCAAATGACGGATTGGGCCAAAAAACACGGGTTCACCTTCAGGCATGCTTTAAAGACAGCGTCGGTAACATTGATCGCTGCAGCCGAAGAGTCCGTGGATACCACAGATCGAATTATCGCAGCCTTCAAGCAGGCGTTTCCAATGGCCCCGCAGCAGGCGGCTGTTGCAGAGCGGGATTATTTAGTGTTTCCAACTTTATTGCCGGATGACTCCAGCTTTTCTCAGCTCTGGGGGATGCATAACACGGGCCAAACTGGAGGCACTGTCGATGCAGACATTGATGCTCACGAAGCCTGGGATTTAACCACCGGCTCACGTGAAGTGCTCGTCGGCGTCATCGATACCGGTGTTGATCGGACTCATCCTGATTTAGCGCCAAATATGTGGCGCAATCCAAATGAAACCGCAGGCAATGGTGTCGATGATGATCGCAATGGCTTCATTGATGACGTCAATGGCTGGGATTTCTTTGGGAATGACAATGATCCGATGGACGAAAATAATCACGGCACTCATTGCTCAGGCATAATTGGTGCTGTGGGAAACAATCTCGCAGGAGTCACTGGCGTCTGCTGGCAGGTCTCGATCGTGGGCATTCGATTTCTCGGACCTAGTGGTGGCAGCACCTCAGATGCCATCGATTGCGTGAACTACGCACGAACACTCGGCGTGGATTTGACCTCAAATTCATGGGGTGGTGGTGGCTTTAGCTCTCTTTTACAAAATGCGATCGTTCAAGCTGGCCAAGCAGAACAAATGTTTATAACCGCAGCAGGGAATGATGCTACCAACACCGATTTAGCACCTCAATATCCCGCAGGTTATGCGGCCGATAATATTGTCTCTGTGGCTGCTAGCACGGATCGCGATGCGTTATCCAGTTTCTCCAATTATGGTCAAACGACTGTGGACTTAGCTGCTCCGGGCTCATCCATCCTTAGCACCGTCAAAAAGGGTGGTTACTCGACCTTTAGCGGCACTTCTATGGCGACTCCGCATGTCGCAGGGGCGGTAGCTCTGTTAAAAAGCTTAGCACCCGGAATACCAGTCCGTGAGATCAAGTCCCAACTGTTAACGACCGTAGATCCTTTGCCCGCCTTCACGACGACGACCGTTTCTGGTGGACGTCTGAATGTAGAACGTTTGATGACACAATCAGCAGGACCACGGCCGATCATTAGTGTGACCACGATTGAAGAGCAACCCGATGGAAATGGCGATGGAATCAGCAATCCGGGCGAGGCGCTAGCACTGCGTTTCAGTGTGAATAATCGTGGAACAGAGACAGCCCAAAATGTGCGAGCTACGCTAAAGAGTAGTTTAAGTAGTTCCCGTTACAGCATCACGCGCGGAGAGATCCATTTAGGCAATATAGCAGCAGGTCAGATCCTGACTTCTCCGACGACTTTTTTGGTGCGGTCACAGGCTTTAACTCTGACGCCTTATGCCGAGGAGTTTCTGATCACGCTTCAGTTCGGTCTGCCGCAAGAAGAAACGGTGCATCGGCTAACCCTCTACTTGCATTCCTCCTCTCGAATTGCAGGACGCGTCACACGCATTTCGGATAGGTCTCCCATCGAAGATGCTCAGGTAAGCTTGGTTGGACCTGCCAGTCAATCGATTCAAACCGATGCTGATGGCCGTTACGCCATCATTGTGACAGACGGCGTGTATCAAATAAGCGCAACGGCAGCGGGATTTGTGCCGAGCCTGGAGATCACCAAAACTGCACCGCCTGGGGCGGAAGGGGTCGATTTTTCTTTGGGTGCCCCGCAATTGCTTCTTACACCAGATTCCGCGGTAGCTCATGTGTTCACCAATCTGACCACACGACAGTTTGTTGAGATGAGAAATGAGGGAACTGCATCTCTCGCCTGGTCGCTAAAAGTGAACGAGCGTCAACCGGATGCCTCAATAACGCTAAAACGTTTTACATTGCCTACTGCTCAGATCTTGCGTCTCTCGGAGATCGCTGATGGCGGCTTCCGAACGTCTTTCAAAACCCAAGATTATGCTACGGCACCTGCCTTGGAATTGCCGCTGGCTTCATTGATTGGTCGAACCATTGGTGCAGTCAGCACAAGCTGGGATCGCTCCGTTTTGATGGGTGATTTGCAGGCTCGCGGCGCAACGGTCGTGACAATTAATTTACCACTCACAAAGTCTGCGCTGGACGCAGTGGATGCGTTGATTGTCGATGATAGCATTGCCGATTTTTCCACAGCTGACATGGATCTTTTGAGAACGCATGTCGAAGGTGGAACTGGAGTCTTGTGTGAAGCTGATAACGCGAATTCGATCCATCGAATCAATGAGTTTTTTGCAGCTACCGGCATTGAAGCCGTATCCGAAAGCTTTCGTGATCTACGATTGTCCGATATCCGAACACACCCGATGACTACCGGTGTCATGGCCTTGCAGGAATTTGCCGTCGGAGCCTCTGCAACGGTGACAGGTTCCGCACAAGTTCTCGTGCAAGATCCCAATGGACGTGCTCATGCCGCGGTATCTAGGCTTGGCAGCGGGGTTGTCGTCTTTGTGGGCAACGAGATTTCTGACAGCTCAAGCTTTGAGTCTGGGGATGCCCGTCGGTTCGTGAATCAAATCATGGATAGCCTTTCTGGTCAGGTCTCATGGCTTAAACCAGGGGCTTATTCAGGGCTTATTCGGCCCGGAGATCGATACTTATTACCGTTAGATTTCTCTGCACAGGACCAAGCGGCTGGCACTTACCCAGCGGAGATCACTTTTGACACAAACATTCCCAACAAATCGAATGTTCGCCTACCAATCACAATGATTGTCACCGATGCACCACAAATCGTTGGAAATGCCGACAGCCTTTCTTTTGGTTCAGTAGTTGAGGGGGTTTTATCCAATCAGACATTGACCCTGACTAATGCTGGACAGCTGCCACTGCGTGTAAGTCGGGTATTCATTGAAGGTGAGGATGCTCCGTTCTTTAACCACTCCATCAGCGAGCCCTTTGAACTCGCGCCATCGGCCAAGCAAAATGTCATCGTGACTTTTCATGCATCAGCGCCAAAGCGTCAGCACCATGCGCGCCTAAAGATTCATTCCGATGATCCGACTCGCCCAATCATCGAGGTGGCTTTGACAGGAGCCAGACAGGATCCTCCAGATCTTGTCATGAAGGCAAAAGAAGTTTTCTTGCAGCTGAGGCAAGGAAAGCAAGGGTATGCTGAGTGCCTTCTGGAGAATCAAGGAAAGGGCGTTTTAGCCTGGCAGAGTAACTTACCAGAGTCGCCTGCATGGGTTCAAGTCACTGGGGCGGGAGGCAATCTCAACCCAAGGGCAAGGGGAACCATCCGATTGAATTATGATGCACGTCTTCTGGGTGCTGGCGACTATTTAACCCATTTGCGGCTTGTGACGAATGATGTGGATACCCCAGTCATACTCTTACCGGTGAAGCTGCGCATTCTTGCGGAGCCATTACCGCGTTTTGACTCCTATGTGAGCTTTTCAAACACGATTGTTGGAGAGCAATCTCAATCATCGATACAGATCACTAACTTGGGCAGTGCCGATTGGACCGTTCGTAACCTCATTTCATTCGCGGCCTCTTTTTCTTGTATATCACCCTTACCCTTCAAGGTGCCAGCTGGCCAAACACGATTTTTATCCCTCCGATTCAAACCCACCCAAGTTGGACCAGCGGCAGGAAGTTTGATCTTAAGCGGAAACACTTCCGAACGCCTCAGTTTTCTCGTCGTCTCGGGCATGGGCATTCATGGCCCCAAAATCCGCGCAAGTGCACCTAGACTGAACTTTAGTTCTGCCCCGGCAGCCACTGCGCAACGGACAATAACCATCACCAATGCTGGAGACCTGCCATTACGTTGGTCATCAACGCTAATCGGTGAAGCCAACTGGCTTTCCATGAGCCCCGCTTCAGGAAATGTGGGACGAGGAAATACTCAAGTGATCCAACTTGAAACGAATCCAAGGAATCTGGCTTCAGGCGTTTATACGTCCACGTTACGTTTGCTAAGCAATGATAAAAGTCGCCCAACCTTGGATCTACCAATCCGGATGCAAGTGACCAGCTCAGGGGCTATCGGGCTATCTGAGACGAGTCTGGTTTTTCCTGAGATTTGGACGGGTGCCATGACTCAAAAAAGTGTGACGATCTCCAACATTGGAAATGCTGCATTTGATGTCTTATCGATGGTTTCTTCCAGCAGTCGATTACGAACAGATGCATTACCGCCGGTCACTCTGGGCCCTGGGGCGCAATTGCCAGTGACGTTTTTCTATAGATCGTCAGAAGAAGGTTCCTTCAACGACACCTTCAAAATCAGAACTTCGATCAAGACGAACCAAGTTGTGACTCTTCCTGTAATGGCTGGGGTTGTGCGTCCGCCAATCATTGAAGTCAATCCGAGAAAATTGGAGGAGACGATCAATCCTGGTCAATGGGTCACACGAGATCTGACGATTAAAAATGATGGCGGAGCTGCCCTGGATTGGACTTCCAGTTTGAGAGATGGGACCGGTCCTGAACTGCCTTTGAGCGACGTCTTAACGCAATTGAATGCGAACATGGTTTTATTGTTAACCAAGGTTCCGTCACCCTATGCATTTCCTGAAGGGATCACTGGAGATAAAATCACCGACACAACAACGAATGGTATTTTGAATGGAGCCAATTTACATACGACCAATATCACGTCAGAAACAGCGATTCCCTACAGTGATAATACCCTGAGCTTTCATGCAGCTTTAGGAAATGCGGGCAGGTACTTCACCCGAAAAATCAACGCGTTGTTTCTATTTGCCGCAGATCTAGATCAGGCAACCAACTTTAAGATTGAAGGACATTTATCGACCTCTGGTTCGGGCACTGTCGAAGTGAGCAGCTTCAAACGAACGATCGCAGGGATGGTTTATCGTGGCTTTTTTAAGCAGGTCCACAGCCTCAATCTGCCAGCCGTCAACCATCTGATCATCGTAGAGGACAAGCCGGAACTCAATCAGCGATTCTCCAGCGATACCAGTCTTGATGAACATGAAGTGACTGGTCTTTCTGGAAAGACTCGCTTGTATCATTTGCTTTTCTGCACACTACACGGACGAAAAATCACTGAGGCAGAAGTAACAGCCTTGATGGACAGCTTTTTGTTAAATGCTGTACATTTTATGCAACCCGAATGGCTCAGACTCATGCCTGAATCAGGAACAGTCGCTGCGAAAAGCCAGCAGGCGCAGGCACTGCAAATCGATACACGAACCCTACCAGGAGGCACTTATGGAGCGACGCTGCGCTTGAATAGCAATGCGGTCGGCCGCAGCCAAGTAGAAGTGCCGGTCAGCGTGACCGTGCCCTTCCGTTCTTTACTCGTTGCGGACCCTGAATCGATCAAATTCCCAGACATCTATGCTGATGCCAGCAACTATCAGACATGTGTGCTTCAAAACGTGGGAAATCTGCCCATCACCCTCACCTCCATCGAGAGCAGCGAGGCTGCATGGACGGTTTCAGGAATGCGCTTCCCCACCACTTTACAACCGCGTGAGAGTGGTGCAGTTAATGTTCTTTTCGCTCCAAAAAGCGTAGCTGATTTCACCGGAACCCTGACGGTCATGAGTGCGGATCAAACCACACCATCTCTTCTTATCCCGATGGCAGCGCGTGCGACCTTAGGGCCACGTTTGGAAATTCTCCCCGCATCCGTTGAAGTCAATGTGGATCCAGGAAACAGCGTTACAGAAACCATCTACCTAACTAATAAAGGTGGAGCAGCCCTGAAATGGAACGCTAGTGTATCCCATAATCTAACGAGTTTGATCACGCTAAGTCGAAGCTCTGGAACGACGATTCCGAATGCTCGCAGCGCCTTCAATCTGACGGTGCGAACGAATCAGTCAACTCCAGCTCAAACCGCCAGCGGAAGTGTGACTTTGGTCAGTGATGATCCAATCAATCCGATCGTCACCATTCCAGTCAGCCTTACGGTGCGTGCCATTCCAAGATTGACGCTGTCTCCGCCAATAGCGAGCTTTGCAGATACCTTTGTTCAAAGCACCTCCACACAAACCGTAACGCTGCGAAATACCGGAAACGCCAAGCTGACGATCTCAAACATCGCCAGTTCAGATGCTCAGTTTAGTTGGACTGATATTAGCACACCCTTGCAGTTAGACAGCGGAGCAAGCACCACGATGACGCTGCGATTTTCGCCCACCAACTTGGGTTCCTACAACGCCGAGTTCCGTTTCACAACCAATCAGCCAGAATCTTCTGAAGTGGTATGGGCCGTTCTTGGAAAATGTGTAACTCCGCCCAGCATTCGCGTTCAACCCGACGAAGTGGCCATCACACTTTCTAAAGGTGGGATTTCTGCGCAAAATCTTAGCGTCATGAATGACGGTGGTGCTGCGCTTGACTGGCAGACGGTTTTGCAATCGCCGGAAATGCCGTCGGGCAATTTACAAGACATCCTGCAACGGGTGAATGATCACTACTCTGAGATCACGCCTTTGATCCCCAATATTTATTCATTCACGGAAGGTGTATCTGGTTCTGTGATTAATGACGGTGGTGGAGATATGTATGACTCAGGCAACATTCTGGGAACCAACTTCAGCAGCACAATTTCTTATTCTGATAATCAAGTCATCGCAGGTCATGCCGTCGGTGTAGGAGGTCAGTACTTCACTCGGAAAAGAGAAGGTCTTTTTGTTTTTGTCGCTGATTTGGATAGGGCGACAAGCTTTACGATTCGTGGGGATTTGGGCGCAGATGGTTATGGGCAGGTCAGTGCTTCTGTCCTAACCCGCACCTACCACGGCATTACCTACAAAGGCTTTTTCAAGTGTGTCAGTGGCACCACTGACCCATCGGTAAATCATCTCATCATTGTTGAGGATAATCCAAGCATCAAGCACAGCTACAGCAGTAGCACCAATCTAGATGACCACAGCATCACGGGTTTATCTGGATCGACGCGTTTATATTACCTTCTTTTTGCTGTTGGTAATGGAACCGAAGTATCGTCAACCCTTGCTGGCGATGTGATGGATCGTTTTTTGAACACCATCGCTTTGCCCAATCGGTTATCCTGGCTTTCTGTGACGCCCTTCGCTGGCACTACCGCTAGTGGCAAAAGTTCTCCCGTTGCCATCAAAGTTGACTCCAGCAAACTCGGCGTAGGGATTCATACCGCCAACTTACGCTTTGCGAGCAATGCTTCCAATTCGCCGACTTTGGATGTTCCTATCCACTTGCAGATCACACCACCCGCATTGGAAGCTTCCCCCTCGTCTCTTGATTTGATTCAGATTCAAAATCAACCGACGGCTTCTCAGGTCATTGACCTCACGGCATTGCCCGGGAACAGTCCCCTATGGACCGCCAGCACCTCGGCACCCTGGATACGACTTGCCAAAACATCGGGCACAGGAACCGATCAATTGGAGGTTTCCTTTGATCGCTTTTTAACGGCAGGAATCTACCAGTCCAAAATCACCATTGATTCTCATGGGGCTACTCTAGATCTACCTGTGACCCTGACGGTGAGATCGGCCACCTACACCCAATTACTTACAGACTATGGCCGCCCTCGCATGCTAGGTTTAATTCGAGGACTGAATGCCGAGCCCTCTTTGCTTGTGGGTCTGCATCCTCATACGTTGGCAGTTCAAACTATTTTAAGACTTCCCACGGATATCACGGATGCAGATATCACCACCGATGGAAAACTTCTCTACGCTATCAGTTTCAGCGAGCGCTCAATCTCAGAAGTAGACCTGGAGAGCTTCTCACTCGTTCGAACACAGGCGATTCCTGCTTCTAACGATGCAGGCAGGACCGCTCCCTATCATTACCATGTTGAAGCTGGCCGCCCAGGCACAGTTTATTACACAGACGCAGCGACGAATCCCAAGCTCCATGCCTTTGACTTTGTCGCTGGAAATGATTTGTCCACATTCACGTTAAACAGTGGCGCTGGCATCGGCGACTTTGTGGTCACCCCGGATGGTTCTTCCATGTATGCATGGTCACAAACAGGTTGGGGTTTTACTGGCAGTTCTAACTTAGCCCGCATTGATTGCAGCACATCTGTTCTCCATCAACTCAGTTTGAGTGCTGCAACACTGAGCCAGGCTCCACTTGATGCCCCTGTATTGTATTCAGCAGCAAGAGATGCAGTGATCACCAAAACTCAAAAGTTTAAACCGGACCTCAGTAACTCTCAGACCTTTCCTTCAAGTTCATTCTACGCAGCGTCGGCTTATGGGACGGTATTGGCTAGCGTGAATCAATTGATTGATTCCGTAACAGGCACAACCTTGCAAACTTACAGCGGATCGAGCAATGGAGTGCAGGCTTTTACTGGAGATCAGACAGCCCTGCTTTATCTCCAAGCTGCTACAGGCCAGCTAACGCGTTTAGAAGTGCCCAATCTGAGTGCGGCAGAAATGTCGCCACGACTTGCGGATGGCGGACTTCTGCCTTCGGCACCGTCTTCATTGCTTTGGAATGGCAGCCCATTAGCAGCAAGCTATGATGTCTATTTTGGCAACGATTCAGTGGCGGTTGCGATGGCAAACAATCGTTCTTCAGGAACTTCTTATCGGGGAAATACACAGTCCACGAGTTTCGCGATCAGCAACTCCGCTTTCGAACTAGGTCAGACGTATTATTGGCGAATCGATATTCGAAATTTAGATGGTAGCACCTTCAAAGGCCCCATTTGGAGCTTCCGTTTATCCGTTGCTTCTCCCACACCTTTGTCTGTTTCTGCAGCTAGTTTAAGGGGTAATACCACAGCGGTTTCGTCTGCATTGGCAATCAACACTGCGCAGAGCGATACAGCATGGGCACTTTCAGAAAACACCCCGTGGCTGAGTCTCTCAACGGCCTCTGGCGTTGGCCCGTCCACGACCACGCTTCACTTGAATCCCACAGGTCTCGCTGCTGGAGTTCATACGGCCCAGATCAGCCTGACCTCCGGGGCTGATACGGTGAACATTCCTGTGACATTCCGATTATTGGGTGCGCTCAACATTATCAAAATGGAAGCCGACCCAAGCTTGTCGCGCATTTATGCCTTACATGCAGACCTTTCCCATCCTTCGGAGGCTTGGCTGCTCTGGATTGATCCCGTCACTGCTCGTATTGACCAGTTTCTTCAAGTCGGTTTGGATGCCACAGATTTTACAGTTCATGCGGCGGATGATCGGCTCTATGTTTTGACCCACAATGGTTCACGTCTTATTTCTGTTCAGAGCCAACAAACACCTCAAATCACCCACTCACTGACCTTGGTATCGCCGGCCATCGCAGTTCACAATGGACCGGTCGGAAGAGTTGTTACACGCAACGCAGCCAATACTCTTCAGATGCTCAACTCAGTGACCGGAGGAGCTGTGGGAAGCAGCGTCAATTTAACCCATTGCATCACACGAACTTCTGGTGGCGGAGATCTGCTTTTCGCGGCCGTTCAGCCGTCCACATCTCGAACTGGCATTGAACGCTACACCTTAAACACCAGCGGTATCTCCTATGGCTCGGCGAGTTATTGGAACGGAAGTTTGGGCGGACAGTTTGTGGTCTCGGGCAATGGTGAGCGAGCCTTCTACAATCAGGGCGTTTATTCTCTGAATGGAAACATTGCGTTAATCGCTAATCTGCCAGCAGCAATTGTATCCTCTTCATGGAATGGTCTCATGGCTTTTTCGACGACGACGTCATACTCTACAAGCACGCAATGGGAGGTGCTGGGAATCTTGCCCGTTGCTTCAGCACTCATGGTCGCCACGGCGGATCAGTCAAGACTTGTGCAGTTCTCGCCAACGACTCGTGTGTTCACATCCATCAATCCTGGAGCGGTGGCACTAGCACCATCCAATGTGGACTTTGGTCAGGTTCCTCTCGGCAGCACACAAAGTCTGAACATGACGGTCAGTAACATCACGAGTCAAGATCTGACGATGACGGTGAGCTCTAGCCTATCCGCCTTCAAAGTCTCGGCGACGCCTGTGACCATTCATGCAGGGCAGTTTGCTCAGATCTCTGTGCGTGGAACTTTTTCGACGTTGGGAAGTTTGACGGGGACCCTGAACTTCAATATCATGGGTCAAATTCCGTTAAACCGAACCGCAACCATCAGCGCACAAGTCATCAACACCCAGCCATTGACCGTTGATTTCAGCGCAGAAGCTCCGGCTGATAATGCGCAAAGCAGTTCTTCAACCTATACTGAGGATGGCCTAGTCTTGACGACACCGAATCAAATCCTACGTGTGGGCGCCAATCACATCAATCGGCCGAACAATGGAACGCCACATGTTGCACCGCTTGCCAATCAGCGACCTTTGACTATCCGACGTTCAGACAATGGCATCTTTCACCTCTATTCGGTCGATTTGGCCGAGCATAGCTATTTATTTGCGTCGCCTAAAGTGATTACTTTCCATGGAACCAAGATCGGTGGCGGCAGTGTCTCGACCAGTTTCAGCTTGGATGGTATCACGGATAGTATGGGGCCTTTGACTGACTTTGAAACGTTCACCTTTCCCAGCAGCTTCCGTGATCTTATCTCTGCAGAGGTCACCGTCGATGTGTATGCCTTGGACAATCTTGTGTTTGAGGCCGCAGCGGGTTCGGCCGCAGCATGGGCATCCACGATTGCCCCAACCTCAGACGGAAGTTTTGATCTTGATGCCGATGGAGTCGCCGATGTTTGGACTGCTCGTTTGGGTCTCAGCGCAGCAAGTCCGTCAATTTCACAGCGCCGTTTGATTTATACGAGGCGGAAAACGATCGAAGCCAGAGCCTTGACATTTCAAGCCAGTCAAGATGGTCAAAATTGGACAAGCCTGACACCTGAGATTGATTATTCGATCGAAACGATCACCAGCGATGCAGAAGCAGGCTGTGAAACTGTGCGCTTAAACATTCCCACCGCTGAAGACAGCCTTTGGCAATTCCGATGGACCAGCAGTCCTTAGTGCAGCGTTCTGAAGACCTTTGCATCCTCCCGACTAACTTGCTGTGCAGTTATGCGCTGTTTCGCACACCATGAATGGTATGAGACGGTTCGTGATTCGAGTTTCTAATCACAGGATGAACAGGAATGGGTTCTGACCTGTAAATCTTGTCTTTCTGTTTTCCTGTAAATTTGAGTCTCCAGTTGCTTTGTTTTTGTCTCCGACTCATACGGCCAAAGTGACTCTTCGTTCCACATCCCAACACGGTGAATTGTCTGCTAGATTCAGGAATGGCTGATATCCTTTAGGGGTAGCAGTGGTGCTTTGCGATACCGATTCCAGCGCTCCAAGGCCCCCCACGAAATGTAACTGAGGATGTAACCAATCGGAGCAAGCGCACCGCCGATGCATACGCCACCCAGAAACATCGCTTTGGCAAATGCGATGCCTTTTTCCAATGCTTCGGGTTCCTTGGTGATAGCGATCGTTGCAGCCAAGGCCGTGGGATCACCGAAGTGGTGCATGAGCCAAGTGCCCAGCATGTTTTCAATCCATGCGATCGGCGCTAAAGTAGCAGGATTGCTGGCCCAACATAGTATCAGGGCGATGGGAATATTGACTCGAAACACCGCTGCCAAAATCGCCGCCGTTGGCATCTGAATCGGCAGCAACTGAACGGTGACAAAGAGCCCAACAGCCATTCCGCCAGCAAACGTGTGTTGGGTAGGCTTCCAGACATGCTTGTCTAAAAAGTGACGGGCAAACCAACGCATGGTCGGACTCTGCTTCAGCTTCCTCGGATGTTTGAGGAAGCGATACACCTTAAAGATAGATCGGCGAAAATAGCCGTTAACGAAATCAAACATTTGGGAAATCAATGACCTGAAGTAGCGACGTAAGCGAGCAAGGCAACACCGAGAAGAATGCGATACCACGCAAAACCGATAAACGTGTGGCTCTGCACGAAGTGGATCAGCCATTTCACGACGATAAAAGCAGCAATCGCCGAAACCAATGTCCCCAGCGCGATCATATTCCAATTTTCATGGCCTAACGTGCCCTCTTTGAAAGCAGAGAGAATTTTAAATCCCCCAGCTGCCATGAGCGTGGGGATTCCCAGCAAAAAGGAGAACTCCGTAGCCGCAGGACGTGCAATGCCAAAGGCCATCGCCATAAGAATACTAGCTCCCGAGCGGCTGGTCCCTGGAAAAACGGCAGCGATGAGCTGCGCCAAAGCAACGGCCACGACAACGGCCCAAGTGATCTCCACTACACCCGATTTGTTTTTGTAGAGGCGCTCTAAAATTAGAATGATGACACCGCCGATCAGCGTCGCCCAGGCCACGGGTGGTATTTGATCTGGCAATTCGATGTCCAGCTTCTTGATGAGCAGTCCGCCGACAGCGGTGATGAGGAAGGCTCCACCTAGCTTCATGAGATAATCCTGCGTCGGCTTTTCTCTGAGTGTGCAGGCCAAATGCTTCACTCTTTGCATGAAAACAGCGAGCACGGCGATCACCGCGCCGCTTTGAATGACCACGTCAAAAAGATCGGTCTGCTTCGGTAGCCAGCCAAAATTCTGCGGAATAAGGAGGTGCCCAGTCGAGGAAATGGGCAGAAACTCTGTGACTCCTTCGATGATACCAAGGATGATGACGGCAAGCCAGTCGGGCATTGGTGGGTTTGAAAATGGGTGGGTTAGGCGATGCGTACTTTCAAGTGGTTGTAGCTGAATGCAAGCTCCCTAGCGTGACCATTTGCCAACGATGCGGCTTCCTCTGAGAAGCAAATGTGTGAATCTGAGAGAAAGTTCTTTACGGAACTCTTGTCACAAGATAGATGTTCGGTCGAACATAAAACGCATCTTATCTCATTATGGCCAAAGCACCCAAAGAAACCTCCTCAGACGCCAGCACCAACAAAATCGCCGAAGCGCGTGCTCGGAATTTGGACTTGGCCATTCAACAAATCCAGAAGGACTACGGTGAAGGCTCCATCCTACGCATGGTCGGCGACCATAAGGTCGATGTCGCCGTCATTCCAACAGGTAATATTTTGATCGACCAAGCTCTTGGGGTAGGCGGTTTTGCCCGTGGTCGTGTGGTCGAGATTTATGGTCCAGAGTCTTCAGGGAAGACGACCCTGACTCTCACCGTTATCGCCCAAGCTCAAAAAACCGGTGGTTTGGCAGCCTTTATCGACGTCGAGCACGCCCTGGATTCTAACTACGCCCGCCGACTCGGCGTGAAGATGGACGAGCTACTCGTTTCACAGCCCGGCTCAGGGGAAGAAGCCCTGCGCATTTGCGAAACCCTCGTTCGCTCTAACGCCCTTGATGTGGTCGTCATTGACTCCGTTGCGGCTCTAGTCACACGACAAGAACTTGAAGGTGAAATCGGTGATAGCACGGTGGGTGCCCAGGCACGTCTGATGAGCGCCGCGCTCAGAAAACTGACTGCCATCATCAGCAAGGCCCGCACTTGTGTCATCTTTACCAATCAGATCCGTGAAAAAATCGGTGTCATGTTTGGCAATCCAGAGACCACTCCTGGCGGTAAAGCCCTGAAATTTTATGCCAGTGTCCGTGTCGATATCCGCCGCATTGGTGCCATTAAGAGCAGCGATGGCACCGTCACAGGAAACCGCACCAAGGTCAAGGTCGTGAAAAACAAGCTTGCCCCGCCTTACACTGAGGCCGAATTCGACATTATGTATAATGAGGGCATCTCGAATGTCGGTTCCATGCTGGATCTGGCCATGGAATATGAAGTTCTGCAAAAACGCGGTTCCTGGATCAGTTACAAAGGTAGCCAGCTAGCCCAGGGACGCGACGCTGCTAAGGAAGCCCTCAAGCTAGACACAGCCCTCTACACCGAGATCGAAGAGGCCGTGAAAGCCAAGCTCGTCGAAAAAGGTGCGCCTGCCGGCGGCGCCCCTGCGGACTGATAGGTGGCCTTGACTCATTGATGATCGGAAGAGACATCGGCACTTTGTGTCGATGTCTCTTTTGCTTTCAGTAGAGTAGGCAGGAGAGGTTAGCCTCTCCTGCCTACTCTACTCAAGAAGGGATTGGAAGCTGTTGCTTCAGTCATCGAGACGCTACTCTACAGGCTGATCAAGAACTCGATTCCAAAACCTGACTCATTTCCGAATCCAGTCGGTCTTGCCTGTCGGAATTCTTGCCCTACTCTCCGCTGCCCATGACCGATTTATTTTCTCTTCTTGCTATCAACGCCTTGGACTTCTCTTGGATCTCCGCTCCAGAAGCTTGGGTGGCGCTCTTGACGCTCACCGTCATGGAGATCGTGCTCGGGATTGATAACATCGTCTTCATTTCTATCCTCGTGGATAAGGTGCCCGTTGAAGACCGACCCCGCACACGCTTTCTGGGCCTCGCTTTTGCCATGATCACTCGGATCATGCTCCTGCTCAGCATTACTTGGGTCATGCAACTTAAAGAGCCACTTTTTGCTCTTTTAGGTCATGCGATTTCAGGGAAAGATTTGATTCTCATTCTCGGTGGCTTATTCCTGATTTGGAAAAGCACCAAGGAGCTCCACCACAAGGTCGAAGGAATCGAAGAAGAAGAGCACGACTCAGGCAAAGCCAAAGCGGCTCTAGGAGCCATTTTATTTCAGATCGCCCTGTTGGATATCGTCTTTTCTCTCGACTCAGTGATTACAGCAGTTGGCATGGTGGATCAGGTCAGCATCATGATCATGGCTGTCATGATCGCAGTCGGTTTCATGATGATTTTTGCTGGATCTGTCAGCGATTTCATCAGTCGTCATCCGACGGTCAAAGTGCTGGCCCTATCTTTCCTGCTTCTCATCGGCACAACCCTCATTGCCGAAGGCTTTCATGTTCATTTCGAAAAAGGATTTGTTTATTTTGCCATGGCCTTCTCTGTGTTTACCGAAATGCTCAATGTCCGCATGAAGAACAAAGCGGAAAAGAAACGGCAGGCCGAAGGCGTCTGAGTGCCGCATCCACCCAAGGGTGGGTGAATCCTCTGTTTGCCAAATGCCTACTCCATGCGCTAACGATCTAGATGGCTCATAAAGGTACATTACTTGTAACAGGCGGCGCAGGCTACATCGGTTCTCATACCGTCCGGCATTTGTTGGAGATCGGCGAGAAGATTGTTGTGCTGGATAACCTCGTCTTTGGGCATCGGGAAGCTTTACCGATGGATCGCATTTCCTTTGTTGAAGGTGACATGAGTGACGCCACTCTCATGGAACAGCTGTTTACAGAGCATCAACCTGAAGCGGTCCTCCACTTCGCTGCGTTTGCCTATGTCGGTGAATCCGTGACCGATCCTCTCAAATATTACCGTAACAACTTAGCCGCCCCATTGGTGTTGCTTGAGACTATGCAGCGTCACGGCTGTAAACGCTTCATTTTTTCCTCGACCTGCGCTACGTATGGCAACCCCGTCTATGTGCCGATGAATGAGGATCATCCCCAAGCCCCCGTGAATCCTTATGGGGCATCCAAGTGGATGCTTGAGCGCGTCCTCCGCGACTGTGATCATGCTTGGGGATTAAAAGCCGTGTTTCTGCGTTACTTCAACGCCAGCGGTTGCGATCCGAGTGGTGAAATCGGAGAGGATCATGATCCTGAAACCCATTTGATCCCACGAATCCTCATGGCTGCCACCGGTGAGATCCCAGAGATCAGCGTTTTTGGCACCGACTACCCCACGCCCGACGGCACCTGCATTCGGGACTACACTCACGTTTGTGATCTCGCCAGCGCTCATGCTAAAGCACTCTGTTATCTCCGTACAGGAGGTGAGACCACTCCTGTAAATCTTGGCACCGGTCGTGGTTTCAGTGTGAAAGAGATCCTTCAAACAGCCGAGTCGGTGACTGGGAAAACCATTCCCGTCACCTACGGGCCACGTCGTGCTGGCGACCCGCCAGAACTCATCTGTGATCCCGCTAAAGCCAAAGCCGTGCTCGACTGGGAAGCCCAATACAAAGATCCCCGCAGCCATCTCCAGCATGCCTGGCAGTGGATGACCAGCGCAGGAAAAGGCAGATACCCTCGCTGAACCTCAACCCCGTAAATACGATCGCTAGCCGCTCGTTGCCAAAGTTGCCCGTGAATTCACCGTGAAGCTTGGACAGCCTACCTTTGACTCCGTGAGCGAATCACTGCGTAGCCACGGCTATTTACAGTGCCCCCTTTGCTGAAATCTCTTTCATCAGTTCGGCCCCTCGGAAATCGTTTTCAGGCTAGAAGCCTTGATTTTACAAGGGTTTCAAGGGGTGCCGCTGGTCGGACTCGAACCGACAAGGGATGTTATCCCAGCAGATTTTAAGTCT